>NZ_JBFANV010000080.1:0-47279 GCF_040674955.1 Nonomuraea sp. NPDC049695
TGGTCCGCGCCGACCCGGTCAACCCCGGGCAGGCCGTGCAGGAAAGCTCGCAGCGCCGCGTCGGACGAGGCGACGTCCGCGAGCGAGGTAGTCACAGTTGACACCATCACAGCATCGCCGACCAGGCCCGTGAGCTCCAAACCGGACCGCCTTAGGCGGCCTGCGCCCAGGTCTTAGGCATGCCCTACGCGTCCGCATCCCGGAGATAAGGCATCCACCCGATGTGGGAGGCGGGGCCTTAGGCCGAGTCTTAAAGGTGTCAGCAAGAAGCACGAAATTTCAGGAGAAACACCATGCATCCCGAGATCGAGTTCGAGCTCATGAAGACCCACATGAGCGAGCTCCACAGGGCCGCCGCCGACCACCGGCGCGTACGAGAGGCCGAGCGTGCCAACAAGTCCGAGCGCCGCTCGGTCTTCGGCAAGCGCCGTTCCTCATGACCACCACACGAGAGCCCGGCCACCACCTCCCTCGTGGCCGGGCCTCGATGCCTCCGTAAAGAGACACCCATAAAAGCGTCGAAAGCAATCGAACGGGCATGACATGCTGGATGACATGCGGGGACGTTCTGTCAGTCCCGTCTTCGTCGGGCGGGCAGAGGAGCTGGCGGCTCTGTCTGACAGCTTTGACGAGGCACGTAAGGGGACGGTGACGTCCGTCCTGCTGGGTGGCGAGGCCGGGGTCGGCAAGACCAGGCTCGTCCAGCGTTTCGCCGAGCAGTGCCAGGCCGGCGGCGCGCACGTGCTGTTCGGCGCGTGCGTCGAGCTGTCCACCGAGGGCCTGGCCTACGCGCCGTTCACCGCCGCGCTCCGGCAGCTCGTCAGAGAGCAGGGGCCGGCCGCCGTCGCCGCGCTGCTGCCCGGCGGGGCCGAGCGCGATCTCGCCCGGCTGCTGCCCGAGTTCGGTGAGCCCAGCGGCGACGGCGAGACCGACGCCGGACGCGCCCGGCTCTTCGAGCAGTTCCTCACCCTCCTCGAACGCCTCGCCGACGCCCGTCCCACCGTCCTCGTCATCGAGGACATCCACTGGGCCGACAGGTCCAGCCGCGACCTCATCGCCTTCCTCAGCCGCAACCTGCACGCCCCGCAGGTGCTGATCGTGATGACCTACCGCTCCGACGACCTGCACCGCCAGCACCCCCTCCGGCCGGTGCTGGCCGAGCTGGGCAGGGTCAACGGCGTGCACCGGCTCGACCTGCCCCGCCTGTCGAGGGACGAGGTCGCCCAGCAGATGGCCGGCATCCTCGGCGAGGTCCCCGAATACGGCAAGGCCGTGAAGGTCTACGAGCGCAGCGAGGGCATCCCGCTGTTCGTGGAGGCCCTGCTGGAGTGCGGCGTGGACTGCGCGTTCCCCGAGTCCATGCAGGATCTCATCCTCAGCTCCGTCGAACGGCTGCCGGAGGAGACCCAGCGCGTGCTGCGCGTGGCCGCCGCCGGCGGCATCCGGGTCGGCCACAGGCTGCTGGCCGCCGTGAGCGGCCTGTCCGACGTCGAGTTGGAGACCGCGCTGCGCCCCGCCATCGCGCGCAACGTCCTGCAGATCGCCGACAACCGCGCGTACGTCTTCAGGCACTCCCTCATCCGCGAGGCCGTGCACGACGAGCTGCTGCCCGGCGAGCACCAGCGCCTGCACGCCAGGTTCGCCGAGGAGATCTCCAAGGACCGCGAGCTCGTCCCGCCCGGCCGCGCCGCCGTCGAGATCGCCCACCACTGGTACGGAGCCCGCAACGACACCTGGGCGCTGATCTCCGCCTGGGAGGCGGCACAGAAGTCGTTCAAGGCGTTCGCCTACACCGAGGCAGTCCCGCTGCTCGAACGCGTCCTCATGCTCTGGGACCGGGTGCCCGACGCGGCCGAGCTCATCGGCGCCGACCACACCGCCGTGCTGGAACGGGCCGCCGAGGCCGCGAACGCCGGCGGCGAAGCGGACAAGGGCGCCAAGTTCGTCAAGGCCGCCCTGTCGGAGCTGGACGAGACCGAGCAGCCGGCGCGCGTCGCGCAGCTCATCGTGCGCGGGGTGGCGTTCAAGAACTTCAAGAGCCAGCTGGGCGTCATCGACGATCTCAGGCACGCCCTGCGACTCGTGCCCGAGAACGGCCTCGACCGGGCCGACGTCGTCACGGTGCTGAGCCGCCACCTCATGCTGAGAGGCGAGGTCGCCGAGGCGAGCGAGCTGATCGACGAGGGCCTGCGCCTGGTCAGGGAGCACGGCGACCGTTGCCTCGAGGCCGACCTGCTGATGAACCTGGCGCTCGGTCACTCGCTCAACGGCGAGACCGAGACCACGATCGCCCTCAACGAGCAGGCGCTCGAGATCGGCAGGGCGCAGGACTCGGGCCGCCTGATCACGAGGGCGATCGGCAACAACGTCGACTCGCTGGTGGACGTGGGCCGCCACGAGGACGCGCTGCGCCTGGCCAAGCACGGCTGGAAGCTGGCCAAGAAATACGGCCGGCTGCGCGGCAGCGGCCTGTTCATCAAGAACAACTGGGCCGAGGTGCTGGAGTCGGTCGGTCGCTGGGACGAGGCCATCGAGATCATCGAAGGCGCGCTCAGCCACGGACCGCCCCTGCGCCACAAACACGCCATGCTGCGCGTGCGCGCCGACATCGCACTGGCCAGGGGCGAGGTGCAGCTCGTCGAGAACATCCTGTCCGAGGTCGGCGTGCTGAAGGACCATCCCGAGGAGTTCGTCCAGGACATCATCAGCAACGCCCGCCTGCACATCGGCTGGCACCTGTTCCGGGGCGAGCCGGCGTCCGCGCTGGCCGTGGCCGAGCGGGTGCTGGCCCAACCCCGGCAGTCGAGCAAGGCCATGCTGACCTGGCGGCTGCTCGCTCTGCTCCGCGTGGTCTGCGACGCCGCCGAGGTCACCGAGCCCGGCAGGACGGCGACGGTACGCGCGCACGCCGCCGGGGTGGCGGCCGAGCTCTCCGTCATCGGCCCGGTCGCGCAGGCGTACCAGCTCTCCTACAACGGCGACTTCGACGCCGCGGCGGAGGCCTGGGAGCGGCTCAGCCGCCCGCACAACCAGGCCAAGGCCCTGCTACGGGCGGCCACCGTGGCCGCCCGCGGGGGCGACCGCGAAGGCGCCGCGGCCCGGCTGAAGGTGGCGCTCCCGCAGGCTCAGGCCCTGCGCGCGACCCCGCTGATCGAGGAGATCGAGTCCCTGTCGCGGCGGGTGGGCGGGGTGCAGCCGTCGCAGGAGCCTTCGGAGCTGCTGACGCCGCGCGAGCTGGAGGTGCTGCGGCTGGTGACGCAGGGCAGGACCAACCGGGACATCGCGGCCGAGCTGTTCATCTCGGCCAAGACGGTGAGCGTGCACGTGTCCAACATCCTGGCCAAGCTCGGCGTCACCAGCCGTGGCGAGGCCGCCGCCGCGGCCCACCGGCTGTCCCTGCTGTCCTCCTGACGGGCCCTGCTGTCCGCCCTCGCTAGACGAGGGCCTCCACCAGCAGCACGACGCCGAACACGGCGAACGCCGCCGCGGCACCGTACCGGATGAACCGCTCCGGCAGGTGCTTGCCCAGCAGCCGTCCGACCAGGATGGCCAGCGCGTCCGCCGCCACCATGCCGACGGTCGAGCCGATCCACGTGCCGACCCAGCCGTGCTGCGTCGCCAGCGTGATCGTGGCCAGCATGGTCTTGTCGCCCAGCTCGCTCAGGAAGAACGCCACAGTCACCGCGACCAGGGCGTTCCTGGTGGTGCGCTGGGCCTTCTTCGACTCGTCCTCGGTCAGCTCGTCGCCGCGCAACGTCCACACCGCGAACCCGAGAAAGGCCACGCCCGCCACCACCGAGATGGCCGTCGTCGGCAGCGCGGTCCCGATGAGGCCGCCCACGGCGACGCTGAGGAGATGCACGACGGTCGTGGCGATCGTGATGCCCGCGAGCACCGGCCAGATCTTGAAACGGGTCGCGAACGTCATCGCCATGAGCTGGCTCTTGTCACCCAGCTCCGCCACGAAAATGGCGGCAAGACTGATCCAGAAGGCTTCCAAACGATCCTCTTCCGCGCGGCCTGGGCCGGAGGCGGGAACCCGGGGAGTTTTCGGGCACGGCTTCGGCCCGGCAGCGTCTTGTCAGATGGCTACCAGGCCGAAGGTCTCGTCCGCCCGTGAAGGCCCGCGTGACCGGGCGCGAGGAAGCGCCAGTATGTCGATCACGCGATTTGGGACTACTCCCCTTCGGGTAATTCCAACCAACCATAACAGCCCGCGGAGAGGGCCTATTCCGGCCGCCTATCCCGCCAGGGTGCACCCGACCAGCACGGGCTCGTTGACCAGCGTGATCCCGAACTTCTCCCGCACCCCGTCCCTGACCTCCCTGGCCAGCGCGAGCAGGTCGCCGGTGGTGGCGGCGCCGTCGGGGTTGGTCAGCGCGAGCGTGTGCTTGGTGGAGATGCGTACGGGCCCGCGTTGGTACCCCTTCGCGTAGCCCGCCTGCTCGATCAGCCACGCGGCAGGCACCTTGACGGACCCGTCGGGCTGCTCCCAGCGCGGATGCCCGGGAGCGCGGACCGCCAGCTCCTCCGCCTCCTCAGGCGAGAGGATCGGGTTGGTGAAGAACGATCCGGCGCTGCGCGTGTCGGGATCGTCGGGGTCGAGCACCATGCCCTTGCCGCGCCGCAGCGCCAGCACTGTCTCGCGGGCCCGCGCGAGCGGCACCCGGCCGCCGACCTCGGTGCCCAGCCGCCGGGCCAGCTCCTCGTACGCCACCGGGCCTGCCATTTCCGAAATATCCAGCGCGTACGTCACCGCCAGCACCACGTACCGCTCCAGGTCGCGCTTGAAAGCGCTGTCACGGTAGGAGAACCGGCACTGCCGGGCCTCCAGGTCCACCACCTGCCTGGTGCGGCGGTCGTAAGCACGCACGCAGCGGATGGTCTGGGCCACCTCCTGCCCGTACGCGCCGACGTTCTGGATGGGCGTCGAGCCGACCAGCCCTGGGATGCCCGACATGCACTCGATGCCCGACCAGCCCTCTGCCACGGCGCGGGCCACCAGCGGGTCCCAGTCCTCTCCCGCCTCGACCGTGATCACCGCCTGCTCGCCGTCGCGCGAGACGGCCACACCCTGGGTCGAGACCTTGATGACCAGCCCGTCGAACCCCTCGTCGGACACGACGACGTTGCTGCCTCCGCCGAGCACCAGCGTGGGGACCGCGTTCATGTCCGCCTCGGCCACCAGGGACACGAGCTCCTCCGCCGTCGTCGCTTCGGCGAAGTCGCGGGCGGGGCCCCCAAGGCGCAGCGTCGTATACGGCGCGAGCATCTCCATGGGCAACTAGCTTATGAGGTACCCGGTCTTTGAAGCACGGCGTCGTAGTTCCGCTTGGACTCCCGCGCCTCGTAGTCGGGATCGACGTCCTGGGATCCCACGCGCTCCACCGGCAGGGGCTCCTCGGGGACGACCAGGTCTCCGTGGAGGGCGAGCGAGAGCTCCAGATCGGCGTTCCTGCCGTAGTTGGCGTCCTCGGGCAGCGCTCCCAGCGCCGCGGACCGGCGTACCGCCATGAGCTCCCCTGTGAGCGCCCGCACCTTCCCCGTCGCCTGCCGCCAGTCGCCCTCCACGAGCTCGACGCCCTGCCGCCCGGCCGCCACGGCGCCTTCGGCGACGGCCGCGACCAGCGGGGTCAGCGCGTCGCCGTGCAGCACGACGTCCTCCTCCATGAGGACGTGCACGTCCGCGTCGTCGAGCCGCAGCAGCTTGGTACGGCACTCGCCCCAGGTCGCCGTGCCCCCTCGCCAGTGCGGCGACTCGGCGACGTGCCACACCGCCACCCGGTCCGGATAGCGGTCGGCCAGCTCGTTCAGCACGTCGCCCGCCCCCTGGATGTTGCCCAGGTCGAGGGCGAGCACGCGGGCGTTCGTGTGGTCGATGACCGACTGCACGCTCTTCCTGACGTCCAGGGGCCGGCCGTCGACCAGGATGCTCACGCTGACGGTGACATCCTTGGTCTCCATGCGCTGGCGTTCCAGGTTGACGCCGAGCGCGTCGAGGCGGTTGGTGGCCAGCGTGCCGTCCCAGGTGCGCTGGGCGTGCAGCATGGCCTCATCCGTATCGCCGTGCTGGCCGGGATCTCCCGAGAAGCCCAGCTCGGCAGCGGGATTGGCCTGGGCGTGCGTCCCTCTGGGCCGCACACCCGCCGTGCCGACCCCGGTCGCGCCCCCGGTCTGGGGACTCGCACCGGGCTCTGTGCCACCCGCCGTGTCCCGCCCGGTGCCGGTGCTCCCCGCCACCTGCTCGGCCCGCAGGGGCCGCAGGTGGGCGGGTGGCTTGGCATCGGTCACGGCGGAGACCGGAATCGATCGAACCGTGGGCCAGACTTGTCGCGCAGCTTCACTCATAAGTAAACGCGCTACCCGCGACCCGCCCGGAATATCACCCCCGGTCAGGACAGCTGGACCACCGCCCGGGCCTTGGACAGCACCTGCGCGTCGCCCGACCTGGCGGTGAGCCCGACGACCACCCGCTTGTCCTCGAGCTTCTCCTCCACCACGCCGCTCACCGTGACGGTCGCGCCCTGGTCGTCGTCGGGTACGACCACCATCGAGGAGAACCGCACCCCGAAGTCCACGATCGCTCCCGGATCCCCGACCCAGTCCGTGACGAACCGCCCGGCCTGCGCCATCGTGTACATCCCGTGCGCGATCACGTCGGGCAGCCCCACCATCTTGGCGAACCGCTCGTTCCAGTGGATCTGGTTGAAGTCCCCGGAAGCCCCGGCGTACATCACCAGATCGATCCGGCGCACCTTGTAGCCCACGGCCGGGATCTCCTGCCCGACCTCGACCTCGTCGTACTTCACCGTGGCGGTCATCTCAACCGGCCCCTCCGCGCTCGACGATCGTGTTGTAGGTCACGCAGACCGGCTCGCCCTCGACGGTCGTCACGTCGCTCCTGACCGTCAGCAGCTCGTTACGTCCGGCCGTGCGGATGTCGGTGATCGTGGCGGTCATGACGAGCTGGTCGCCGGCGCACACCGGCCGCACGTACTCGAAGCGCTGCTCGCCGTGGACCACCATGGCGAGGTTGAGCCCGAGGTCGGGATCGACGAGCGCCTCACCGCCGCTCTGCAGGCTGAACACGATGGGGAACGTCGGCGGCGCGATCACGTCGGGATAGCCGGCGGCCTGGGCGGCCTCACTGTCGCGGTAGAGCGGATTGCTGTCGCCGATGGCGGCCGCGAATTCTCTGATCTTCACCCGGCTGACCTCGTACGGCGCGCTGGGCGGATAGGTCCTGCCCACGAAGTCACGGTTCAAGGCCATCAGTGCTCCCTCGCATGTCTCCTGACGAGCGCTGCTGAGGCCGACGGTAACAGAACAAGGTTCGGCTGTCGCCGCTGATTATCTTGTTTTTGCCAGGCGGGCCGCCCCCGTGCAGACACGACAAACCGGCGCCCTGTGGTCGGACGCCGGTTGTGCGATATGGAGGATAAGGAGCCCTCTTCGGAGACCTATCGGGTCTCGCGGTGCGCGCGGTGGCAGCGGCAGTTGGGGCAGTACTTCTTCAGCTCAAGCCGATCCGGGTCGTTGCGCCGGTTCTTCCGCGTGATGTAGTTGCGGTGCTTGCACTCCTGGCAGGCCAGCGTGATCTTCGGCCTAACGTCGGTGGCAGCCACTTGGGAGTGCCTTTCTACGTTCGGGACATGGACACGCCCGTACCCAGGTCGGTCGACCTGGGGATGGGCAGTAGCGGAGGCCGGACTTGAACCGGCGACACAACGATTATGAGCCGTTTGCTCTGCCTGACTGAGCTACTCCGCCTTTGGGCCGGTAAGGATCCCAGCCCCGTAGAGGATACCCGACGCGGCGAGCACATTCGTAACTCGCCCGAACGGGTGGGGTGCTCCCAGTATGCCTCAGGAACCCCCGACAACCGAAATCCATTAACCGCGCCGACGCCGTCCACCCCCGAACGGCCCGGATCGCCCCAAGCCCTGGCGAAGGTCAGCGTAGCAGCGATCAGGCCCCACGTCCGAGACGGCGCGGGGCCTGATCGCCGCCCTCTCGCTATGCGGGCCTGCAGAGCTTCGCGAAGCCGTCCTCGAATCCTCTGCCGTAGGACAACTGGAAGGCTTCCTTGTAGCCGACCCCGTAAGCGTCCTCGCTGGCCGTTATCGAAGGTCCGAACGGTTCCTGAGCACAGTAGTTCAGGGCTCGCGCTTCTCCCTGCGAGTACCCTTCTGAGCGCCCTCTTTCGTAGCCCCGTTGGTACGGGGTGGGCTCTCTCGGGTCTGCCGTCACGGTCGCGTGGGTGTGCGGACTCGCGGTGGCGGAGGCTTGAGCCCCGGCCGGCGTGAACGCGACGGTGGCGAGGAACGCCGCACCGAGGACGATCGAGTGTCGACTGATCTGCATGGTTGTCTCCTGTTCTCGGGGATCAGAGACATCTGCGGTCGTTACACCCATGGTTACTGTCACGCCGTCACCCTGCCGTGACGCGGGCGTGATGTCGTCGAGGACAGCGGCCCTCAATACGAAAACACCCGATCCGAGAAGTTCGGATCGGGTGTCAGTGTGCGAGCCCCCAAACGGAATCGAACCGTTGACCTTCTCCTTACCATGGAGACGCTCTGCCGACTGAGCTATAGGGGCCTGTCCGGCGCTGCGGACAGGTGTAACCATACACGGCACTCACCGATGATGCGAACTCGTTCGGGCCTCCGCGCGCTCTCCCGCCCGGCGCCGCGCGGGTAACTCGATGACCTCGCACAGATCCGCCAGGTCGACGTGCCTGGCCACCTCCGCGACAGAGGTGCAGTCGGCGACCATCCGCCCGTGCCGGCGCACCCGCAGCACCTGCCGACCGGCACGCACCACCCCCACGACCTCGTAGCCGTCGAGGCCGACCCATCGCCTGTCCATAGCGGCACAGAGTATCCGCCGGGTCTCTCAATTTCCGCCACGCCACAGGCGTTACAGACATACCGAATGGGTTCAGAGCCGGTAGAAGCCCGCGAAGTCCTTTCTTCGCGCGATGTCATCGACGCGCACCTCTGCGCCGGTCTCGGGGGCGTCCATCATCTTCCCGCCGCCGAGATAGATGCCTACGTGGTGCGTCTTAACGCCCTTTTTGGTGATTTTTCCGAAGAAGACCAGGTCCCCCGGTATGGCCGTCACCACCTGACGCATGCGCCGTACGTGGTCATTGGTGTTCCCCGGCCCCAGCACGTCCGAGCCGTGCGCCAGCGCGTACACCCAGCGCGCGAACCCCGAGCAGTCGAGCCCGCGCGTCCGCGCGGCCGGGCAGGGCTTGATCTTGCCGTGGTAGCCCACGCAGGTCCCGTTCGACGGCCCGGGCTCGGCGTCGTGGCCGCCGCCCCACGAGTACACGATCCCGCGCTGCTCGATCTCGTACGCGATCCGCACGATGTTCGGCGACACGTACAGCCCGAGCGGCACAGAGGCCGTGACGGCCACCAGGACCAGCGCGGCCGCCACGGCCGCCGACCGCCACCGCCTCATCCCGACCCCCGACAGCTCTCTGCATAGCTCTCAGGAGTCATCCTGCCTTATGGAGATTTATCCGTCTTTATCCGGCCTTGAGGGTGAGCTTCACTGACCCCACCGTGACATTCATCCCGACCGTGCCCTTCGACCGGGACGGCTTGGTGGTGATCGTGAACGTCACCTTCTTGTCCCGGGCCAGCTCCCCGACCTGGCACAGCACCGCCGTACCGCTGAACCTGCACCCGGGCGCCTTCACCACGCGCTGCCCGCCGAACGTCCGCCCCGACACCTTGATGTCCTTGACCGGGTGCGGGCCCGTGTTCGAGACGGTCACCGTGTACGTCTTCCTGCTCCTCGCCGCCCCCGAGACCGTCACCTCGGCCGGCGGGTTGGCCAACTCCTTCAGCTGGGACTCCGAGCCGTTGAACGAGTTCTGGCCGCCGGCCAGCGTGCCCTTCTCCGCCGACTGCCAGAACGTGTGCCTCTTCCAGCTCTTCGGCAGCTCGCCGGGGTCGTCGCCCCAGCGGGCGATCCAGAGCGGGTTGGACTTGAACTTGGTGGAGTTGCCGGTGCAGGTCTGCCACCAGCTCGTGGTGGTGTAGATGATCGCGTGGCGGCCGGTCGCCTGACGGTACTTCTTGGTGAAGTCCTTGATCCACGTCACCATGTCCTCGGGGGACAGGTCGTAGCAGTTGTTCTTGCCGTTCTTGTCCTTGTACGGGTTGTCCTCGATATCGAGCACTCCCGGGAGTGTCTGGCCGTCGCTGCTCCAGTTGCCGCCGTTCTGAAGAAAATAGTCGGCCTGGGCTGTCCCGTCGGACTCGTGCGGTTGCGCAAAGTGATATGCGCCCCGGATCAGCCCCGCGTTCGCGGCGCCGCCGTACTGCGCGTCAAAACGCGGGTTCAGGTAGTTCGTCCCCTCGGTGGCCTGGACGAACGCGAACTTGGCGCCCCCCGAGGTCACGCTTTCCCAGTCGACGTCGCCTGTCCAGTTACTGACATCGACACCGGGAACGCCATCGGCCGCTTCGGCGACCCCGCCCATCCCTAAGACGGCGATTACCGCGAATAACCAGAGACGTTTCACGCGGCAGATCATTGCGGAGCCGCACACAATTCCGCAAGTCCCGAAATATCAACTGCTTTCGACGTATCGACGTAATAGACCGGCCCGAGACCCAACGGCCGCGCCCCCGCCACCCACTCCCGCCACCGCTCGTCGCCGAGCGCGGCCTCGCCGTGTATCGCATGCCGCACCCGCCGCTCGTACCGGTGCCTGGCCAGCTCGGGCGCCACCTCGCACCAGACCTCGCGCACCTCCGCCGCCGCCTCGACGCCGGCCCGCTCCAGCCCGGCGAGCACCACCGGCCGCAGCGGCGCCGGCCACGGGCTCTCGAGCACCGCGCCGTGCCCGGCGCTCGCCAGCAGCGTCCACAGGCTCTCCGCGGCGGCTGCTCCCAGCCGCCTGCTCCACTCCCGCTCCTCCACCCCGGGAGGGCGTTCGAGCATGTCGGCCAGGGTCTCCTTGAGATCGTCCTTGCTGAAGACGGGCAGGCCGAGCGCCCGTCCCAGCGCCCGCGCGAGCGTGCTCTTCCCGGCCCCGGGCAACCCGTTCACCAGCACCACCAGTCGGCACATGACCCAGCATGCTGCCAGAACCGGCGGAAATTCTTCCTGGCAACGGGAAAACCGCACTTCAGCCCCCTGAAATTCGCCGTCGAGCGCGACGCGGAGAGCCGGCGTTTTCGCAGGTCGGGGCCGTTCATGAAAGTCACGTTCGCGTTTGCCAAACCGGATTCGGGCTGCACAAACTGGGGTCGATCCTCAATCGCGCCCCCGACCAGGGGTTTCTTCGCCATGCCCGCAGGAGGGCGACCATGATCCATGCCCGGGGACTGACCCGAGTGTTCAAAGTCAAGAAGGAGAAGGTGGAGGCCGTACGCGGCATCGACCTGGACGTGGAGGCGGGCCAGCTGGTCGCCTTCCTCGGCCCGAACGGCGCGGGCAAATCCACCACGCTGCGCATGCTCACCACCCTCCTGCCGCCCACCTCGGGCACCGCCACGGTGGCGGGCCGCGACGTGGCCAGGGACCCGGCGGGTGTGCGCGCCCGCATCGGGTACGTGGGCCAGCGCAACAGCGCGGGAGAGGGCTTCCTCGTCCGCGACGAGCTCGTCACCCAGGGCCGCTGCTACGGCCTCGGCACCAGGGAGGCGGCCGCCCGCGCCGACGAACTGCTCGACCTGCTCGACCTCGAGCCGCTGGCCCGGCGGCGGCCCGGCACGCTCTCGGGCGGCCAGCGCCGCCGCCTGGACATCGCGCTCGGCCTCATCCACCGCCCCGACCTGCTCTTCCTGGACGAGCCCTCGACCGGTCTCGATCCGAAGAGCCGCGCGGACATCTGGCAGCACATCCTCCGGCTGCGGGAGACGTACGGGACGACGTTGTTCCTGACCACCCACTACCTGGAGGAGGCCGACAGCATGGCCGAACGCGTGGTGATCATCGACAACGGCCGGATCATCGCGGACGGCACCGCCGGGCAGCTCAAGAACGACCTCGCCGGCGACCACATCACGATCACCACCAGCACGGAGGAGGAGGCACGCCGGGCGGCCGACCTCGGCGGAGGCACCGCCGACGGCACGACCGTGCGCCTTCGCCTCCCCAACGCGGCCGCCGCCCTCCCCGACCACCTCAGAACCCTGGACGGCTCCGGCATCAAGGTCACCGCCGCCGAGACCGCCCGTCCGACCCTCGACGATGTGTTCCTCGCTCTTACCGGGAGAAGCCTCACCGATGACGACATTCCTGCGTGACACCGCCACCGTCTTCTCCCGCGAGGTCAAGCCGGCCGCGCGCGAGCCCGTCACCCTGCTCTTCGAGATGGGCCAGCCGCTGCTGTTCCTGTTCCTGTTCGGGTCGCAGCTCGACGGTGCCGTCGGGTCGTCGTGGCAGTGGTTCGTGCCGGGGATCCTGGTCATGATGTGCCTGACCGGTCCCATGAGCGCCGGCTACACGCTGCTGGTCGAGCTGATCGGCGGCTCGATGGAGCGCATGCTGGTCACCCCGCTGAACCGCACGGCGATGCTGGTGGGCCGGACCATGAAGGCCATGGTCGTCCTGCTGGTGCAGGCCGTCCTGATCATCCTCCTGGCCCTCCCCCTGGGCTTCGACCTGCACGCGGCGGGCGTCCTCGCGGCGCTGGCCCAGCTGGTCGTGTTCGGCGTCGGCCTGGGTTCGTTCTCGTTCGTCCTGGCCATCAAGTCGGCGCCCGGCGGCACGCTCTTCTACGTCGTCAGCCAGTCGATCCTCTTCCCGCTGCTGCTTCTGTCCGGGGTGCTGCTCCCCCTGGAGACGGCCCCCGGCTGGCTCCGTGTGCTCGGGTACGTCAACCCGGTCACGTACATCGTGGACGCCCAGCGAGCCCTCTTCGCCGGGAACCTGACGAACCCCTCGATCCTCTACGGCACCGCCGCCGCCTGCGCGACAGCCGCGCTCGGCCTGTATCTCGGCAATCGCGCCATGCGCCAGGGCGTCTGAGACCCTTGATGGGTGACGCATCTGACGGTCCCCTGGATCCCCGTACGCCACCGGCTCGAGGTGATCCTCTCCGAAACGCTCCCACCCCTGGACAAGACCACGTCGGCGTTCGCCTTCGTCTCGGACCAGACCGGCAGAACCCTCATGACCTGTGTGGACAAGGAGGGTCGCGGCTGGGACATCCCCGGCGGCCACCTCGAACCCGGCGAGACGGCGCTCGAGGCCGCGGCCCGTGAGCTGTATGAGGAGACCGGCCTCCGCCTGCCCTCTTCCGCCCTGTCCATGTTCGCCTGGCAGCGCATCGAGCTCCTGGACACCGCCCCGGCCGACTACCGCTACCCGCCGCTGACGTACATGGCGATGTTCAGGGCCCGCCTTCCCCACCCGGGCCCGCCGACTCACCCGCCGGCGGGCTCGGAGAGCACCAGCGCGGACTGGCTGCGGCCGTCGGAGATCAACCGCCTCTGCCCCGACCGCACCTGGCTGCCCCTGCTGGACGGGGCGGACCCGCGCTAGACCGTTATCCTGCGCCCATGTCGATCACTGACGAGGAGCTGGCTCTGGCGGCGGCGCAAGCAGGCGCCGACGTCGTGCGCGCCATGTACGGCGCGGCGCTGACCCGCTTCGAGAAGAGCGCGGGGGACTTCGCCACGGCGGCGGACATCGAAGCGGAGAAGGCCATCCTCGACGTCATCCGCACCGCTCGGCCGGACGATGCCGTGACGGGCGAGGAGAGCGGGCGCACGGGCCGGGGCGGCGCGGAGCGCATGTGGCTGGTCGATCCCCTCTGCGGCACGCTGAACTACGCCGTGCGCACCATGCTGGTCGCGGTGAACGTCGCCCTGCGCGTGGGCTCCGAGATCACGGCGGCGGCCTCGGTGGACCCGTTCGCCGACGAGGCGTTCTGGACGGACGGCACTCATGCGTACGTCCGCCGCGACGGCGTGGACGAGCGCCTGACGCCGTCGCCCGATTCACGGCTGGTGGAGGTCAACCTCGACCCGCCGTTCCCGAACGAACCAGGCTTCCGGGCCGTCCGCCTGCTGGCCGAGGCCGAATTCGTCGAGCGCTTCCGCCCGCGCGTCGTCTCCACCACCCTGGCCGTGGCGTGGGTGGCCGCCGGTCGCCGGGCCGCGTACGTCACCGACGGCCATTTGCGGGACAGCGTGCACTTCGCCGGCGGGATCGCGCTGTGCCAGGCCGCCGGGTGCGTGGTCACCGGCATCCACGGTCAGCCGCTGCACACGGGCGCGGGCGGGCTCGTCGTGGCGGCCGACCGGGAGACGCACGCCGCGCTGCTGGAACTCATCGGCAGCTAGCTCAGGACGTCCGCAGCAGCGAGACGAGATCGTCCCAGCGGGACATGAGCACTCCCAGAACGGCGCCGAAGACACCGGCCACGACGCCGAAGCCCGGCTCGAAGGAGCCGTTCACCAAGGAGGCCCCCAGCCCGAGCAGGGCGATCGCGATGAGGATGCCGTTGCGGACGACGTGCTCCACGCCCAGGGGCGTCGTGGAGGCGCCGAAGCAGCGGCAGGGAACGGCGGCGCCCCTCCGGACGACCATGACGACGGCGACGGTGAGACAGCCGAGCAGCCCCGCCGCGAGGACGAACGACAACGATCCGGCCCAGCGGAGGGGGATCACGGCCAGCACGATGACCCCGGCCTCGGCCACCGCCGTCGCCACCGCGGCCGCCGGCGCCTTCGTGTTGTCGATCACCGCCATCGTCCTGATCGACCTGACGAACTCGTTCCAGGCGCCGCGGCTGGAGACCTTGCTCCCGAGCGCGAGCGCGAACACCGTGAGCAGCAGCAGCCTGCTCGCCACATCGACATACTGCATGATCGAAACCTGCCACTTCCGGGCAGATCCGGCAAGAGTGTCATTGGCCGTGGAATGCGTCGCACATGCCCCACGGGCTCGTTACGCTCGAAGATCCACAGCCAGGGAGGTGGACCCTCGTGCTGATCCGATTACTCGGCCCGGTGGAGATCGAACGTTCGGGGCAGATCCGTCCCGTGCGGCCACCGCAGGTCGCGCTCGCGCTCGCCGCGCTGGCCTGGGAGGTCGGCCGGGTCGTCTCCGTCGACGCGCTCCTCACCCGGGTCTGGGGTGAACGGGTCCCGCCGGGCGCCCGCCGCACCCTGCACACGATCATCGCTCGCGTCCGCCGCGACGTACTGGCCGACGGCGGCACCGTGGTCCGCCGGGTCGGGGGCTACCTGCTCGACGTGGACGAATCCGCCGTGGACGTGCCGCGCTTCCGCGGCCTCGCCGATCGGGCGATGACGGCGGCGGACCCGGCGCCGCTGCTGAGCGAGGCCCTGGCGCTGTGGCGCGGAGATCCGCTGACCGGACTGCCCGGCGAATGGGCGGAACGGGTCCGCCAGCGCCTGCGCGACGAGCGCAAGGAGACCGTGCTGCACTGGGCGCGGGCGGTGACCGGCCACGATCCGGCCGCCGCGGTGACCGCGCTGTCGCCGCTCGCCGAGGAGCACCCGCTCGACGAATCGGTGGCGGTCGCGCTGATGGAGGGACTGCACGCGCTGGGGCGGACCGCCGAGGCACTGGCGCGGTTCGCCCAGGTACGCCGGACGCTCGCCGAGGAACTGGGTGTCGAGCCGGGTACGGCGCTGCGGCACCTCCATCACAGGCTGCTGCGCTACGGCGACCCCTCCGAGGCCACCCGCCCGGTTCCGGCACAGCTGCCGGGTGGCCTGCAGTACTTCGTCGGCCGGACGGCGGAGCTGAAGCACCTGGCCGCGATCGCGACGGACGAACGGTCGGCGGCCGCGGCCATCTGCGCGATCTCCGGGCCGCCCGGCGTGGGCAAGTCGACGCTGGCGCTGCGGCTGGCTCGCCTGCACCGCTACCGCTTCCCCGACGGCCAGCTGTTCGCGGATCTCAACACGGTCGACCCGGACGACGCGAGCGTGGTGCTGCCCTGGTTCCTGGGAGCACTCGGGGTCCAGGAAGCCCGGGTGCCGTCGAGCGTCGAGGCGCAGATCGGGCTCTACCGCAGCATGCTGGCCTCCCGGCGGGTCCTCGTCGTCCTCGACAACGCCCGCGGGGCCGACCAGATCCGCCCGCTGCTCGCCACCGCGCCGGGCTGCCTGACCCTGGTCACCAGCCGGTCCGAGCTGTCCGGTCTCGCGGTCACCGTGGGCGCGCACCTGCTGCGTCTGGACGTCCTGCCGGATGACGACGCCTACCAGCTCCTGGCCGCGAGGCTGGGCGAGGAACGGCTGACAGCGGAGCCGGAGGCCGCCGCGCGGATCATCCGGCGGTGCGGCCGGCTGCCGCTGGCGCTGGCGATCGTGGCCGCCCAGCTGGCCCGGCGTACCGATCTGCCGCTGGCCGAGGTCGCCGCGGACCTCGAGCGGGCCGACACGGATCTGGAGCCGTTCGCCCACAGCGACCCCGCGATCGACCTGCGCAAGGTTTTCGGGCGCTCGTACCGGGACCTGCCCGAGGACGCGAGCGGGCTGTTCCGGCGCCTGGGGCAGCATCCCGGGCCGCATCTGCCGCTGGGGGCGGCGGCGAGCCTGGCCGCCCTGCCGGTGGAGCGCACGCGGGAGCTGGCCGTGCAGCTCGACCGCGCGAACCTGGTCGAGCTGCGTACCTCTCGTCGCCTGCGCCTGCACGACCTCCTGCGCGTGTACGCGTCGGAGCAGGCCCGCGCCGGCGACACGCACCCGGTACGGCGGGCGGCGACGCGGCGGCTGCTGGACTACTACCTGCACTCGGCGTGCGCCGCGAGCGGTGTGTGCTACCCGTACCGCGAAACCCTGCGGCTGGACCCGCCGGCGCGGGGTGCCGTGGCCGAGCGGTTCAAGGGGGCGGCGGAGGCCCTGCGCTGGTATGCCGACGAGTCGGTGGCGCTGCCGGCGCTGCTGGCGGAGGCGACCGCGGCCGGGCTCGACCGGCACGCGTGGCAGCTGGCGTGGGCGTTCGCGGAGTTCATGCAGCGCCGCGGTCCGTGGAATCAGGTCCTGCGCGTCCAGGGAGTGGCGCTGGACGCGGCCGTACGGCTCGGCGACCGGCTGGCCCAGGCCCGCTGCCACAACAGCCTCGCCCGCGCCCACGCCAAGCTCGGCCGCGACGGCGAGGCGGTCGCGCACTTCAACGAGGCGGTCGAGCTGCACCGGGACCTCGACGAGCCGGTCCTGCACGCCCACCTGCACCTGGGCCTGACCGTGTCGCTGAGCCGATTGCGGCCAGGCGAGGAGCTGGGCCACGCGCTGCGCGCGCTGGAGCTGTTCCGTGAGGCGGGCGATCTCATCGGCGAGGCGCGGGCGCTGAACAACGCCGGATGGTGGCGGGCCCAGCTCGGCGAGTACGACGAGGCGCTCGCCGACTGCCGACGGGCCCAGCGGATCCTGGCCGACCTCGGGTACGCCCAGGGCGAGGGGCATGCCTGGGACAGCGTCGCGTACGTGCTGGACGTCAAAGGCGATCACGCGCAGGCGGTGGCCGGCTACGAGAGGGCGGTGGAGCTGCTGCGCGGCTGCGACGACCTGCACCCGGCCGCCGAGACGCTGGTCCGCCTGGGCGAGACGCACGTGCGTGCGGGCGACACGACGGCCGCGCTCGACGCGTGGAAGCGGGCGGCGGAGTTCTTCGACGCCCTCGGCGACGCGCAGGCGGCGAAGGTCCGCGACCGCATCGCCTCCTACGACCGGCCGTG
The DNA here is from genome assembly GCF_040674955.1 of Nonomuraea sp. NPDC049695. Lineage (NCBI taxonomy): Bacteria > Bacillati > Actinomycetota > Actinomycetes > Streptosporangiales > Streptosporangiaceae > Nonomuraea > Nonomuraea sp. NPDC049695. The sequence continues at coordinate 17,690 of NZ_JBFANV010000080.1, forward strand.
AGCTGCGGGGAGACGGGCCGTTCAGAATTCGTTGGCAAATTGCTCGCACCCGGGGCGCAGGCTGCGACGAGCGGGCCCTGCGGCCTGCCGAGACCACGGAAAGGGAGGTTTGATGCGTGTCGTGACAAGAATGGCCGACCGGCTCCTCGAGCTGATCGCGCCGCGTACCGTAGCCAAGGCGGTCGACTGCGGCTATCAGTGCTGCAGCACGGCTACCTACGCGAAGTACTGCTGCTACTACCCGAACGGCCACGTGTCCTGCCAAGGATGCGTGAGGCATTACCCGTGCGGGTGGTGACGTTCCTGGCCGTCGGCCGCGTGCCGTGATGACCGTGCCCGGCGGCGGCCGCCCCGCCGCCGGGCGCCCCAACCCTGTCGATCACCCGATGTCGGCGCCCTCCCGGTAACCACTGGCCTGGGTCTCGAACAGGTGGGCGTACCGGCCGCCCATGGTGATGAGCTCGTCGTGCGTCCCCTGCTCGACGATCCGCCCGTCGCCGAGCACCACGATCAGGTCCGCGTCGCGGACCGCCCCGAGCCGGTGCGAGACCAGCAGGCTGGTGCGGCCCGCCCGGTGCTCGCGCAGCCGCCGGTGCACCTCGTACTCGGCCTGCGCGTCCAGGCCCGAGCTGGGCTCGTCGAGGATGAGCAGGTCGCGGCGCTCGCGCACCAGCGCGCGGGCCAGGGCGAGGCGCTGCCACTGGCCCCCGGAGAGCGTCACGCCCGCCTGCGGGTCGTCGCCGTCGGAGCCGAAGAAGATGCGGCTCAGCATGGTGTCGTAGCCCCGGGGCAGCGCCTGGACGGTGTCGTGCGCGCCCGCCAGCTCGGCGGCGGCCCGGATCCTGGGACGGTCGGACATCGCCTCGAGCTCGCCCACCCCGATGTTCTCCGCCGCGGTCAGGTCGTAGCTCATGTAGTCCTGGAAGAGCACGCCCATCCTGGCGCGCAGCTCGGCGGGTGGCACGTCGCGGAGGTCGATGCCGTCCCAGAGGATCGCGCCGCGGGACGGGTCGTAGAAGCGGCACAGCAGCTTGATCAGCGTGCTCTTGCCGGCTCCGTTGAGCCCCACCAACGCGACGGAGGTGCCGTGCGGGATGGTCAGGTTCACCCCGCGCAGCACCCAGGGATGGCTCTCGTCGTACCGGAACCACACGTCGCGGAGCTCGATGCCGCGGCGCAGCGCGGGCAGCGGCTTGGGCTCGCCGGGCGTCGGCAGGTCGACGGGCAGCGACGTCACCCGTTCGTGGTGGGCGAAGAGAAGCAGCGCCTGGCGGGCGTTCGCGGCGTTCTCCACGGTGGCGACCAGCGCGCCCTGCGTTCCCGCCGCGGAGGCGGCGAACGCCGTCACGTCGCCGAGGGTGAGCCGGCCGGACAGGGCGGAGTACACCGCCCAGAGCAGCCCTGCGCCGCTGACCGCGGCGGAGAGCGCCGCGAGCGCCGACTGCGTGAACGCCTCCCGCCGGTCCAGCCGTCGCTCCCCTGCCTGCACGACGGCGAGCTCGCCGAGCACCCGGCGCTTGAGGAAGTCGCCGAGCCCGAAGAGCCGGACCTCCTTGACGGCCTCCACATCGGTGATCAGGGAAGAGTAGAAGATCTGCCGCCGGGCCGAGGCGGACTGTCCGGCGATCATCTTGATCCGGCGCTTCTCCAGGGACATCCGCGCCGCGAGGATGGGCAGGGCCGCGAGCGCCACCAGGCCCGCCATGAGGGGGCTCAGCACGGCGAGGGCGGCGAGGAGCCCGGCCAGGGAGATGGCGTTGCGGCCGAGGTCGAACAGGCCGGAGGTGATCGGCCCCATCGCGCCGCCCGTCGCCTGCACGGCCATGCGCAGATCGTCGAGGAACGCCGGATTCTCGAACCGCGACAGGCCGTGGAACCCGTTCACCCGCGTGTACAGGCGATCCTGGAGCAACAGGTCCAGCCGCCGGTCCGACTCGCCCCGCAGATACCCGGTCAGATGCGGCAGCGTCCCGGCGACCAACCCCAGCGCGACGAGGGCGGCGACCGGCGCCATGACGCGTTCCGGCCGTCCTGTCGTCAGCCCGTCGACGAGCAGCTTGGTCGCCCACACGGTGCCCGTGGGCAGCAGCCCGGACAGGACGGTGACCCCGAGTTGCGACACCGTCAGCACCGGACCGGTCCGCCAGCACAGCAGCGCCAGGGTGGCGGCGCGCCGCAGCGGACCCCGTCTGCCCTCTGGGGACTCGGTCACGTGGCCGGTGCCACGGCGGCGAGGTCGGCCAGTTCTGTGTGCGCGGCCACGACCCTGCCGTCCTGGTCCGTCCTCAGGAACGTCGGGAACGCCTCAATGCCGAGAGCCTGCACGATGCGGAGCGCGTCGTCGCCCGTGACCACGTTCGCCACGCCGCCCATCACCTCGACCAGGTCACCGGCCGCACCGGCGTCACCCGAGACGACCGCCAGGGCGGTCTGGTCCTTGGCCTCCACGGCGAACTGCGGCGCGCGCTCATGACAGGTGTCGCAGCCGACGTCGAAGAACCCCACGAGCCGCGCTCCCGCCACGTCCTGCGGCAGCGTGCGCCCGACCAGTACGCCGGGATCGTACGGCATGAGCCCCGGCCTCCCCGCGAGGCGCTCGAGCTCGGCGGTGTGCTCGCGGAGCCGGCGCACCACGGCCAAGGTGAGCACCAGGTCGACCAGGCAGAGCACGCCGACCAGCACAACAGCGGCGATCAGAAAAGGCATCGGACAACCACCCCTTGTCTTCGGAGACCGGCGACGGCGGACGCCGCCGCCGGCTCACGTGTGCTACCTAGCCGCCGCAGATTCTGAACGCGTAGCAGGACCCGCAGCGGGTCGTGCCGCCGGCGGTCGTGCAGATCTTCTGGAAGTCGGAACGCTCCCTGCAGTAGCAGTGCACGTACCACTCGGCGGCCGCCTTCGCGGACGCCTTCGGCACCAGCCTCTCGAGAATCCTGTCGCCGAGCTTGCCCAAGACAGCAGTCATGTTCGCTCCTTTGTAGCGATGCGGTCAGGCCGAAACGCTATGTGGGCGAGATACAGCGACCGATACAGCCGCGCTATACCCGGGCGGTGAGCAGCCTCTCCAGCACCGGATCACGCCGCATCGCCGGATCCGCGAAGAGCTCCTCGGCTCTGCGGGCGTCCTCCGCCGCACGCGGGTCGCCCGACGCCGCGCGGGCCCTGGCGAGCTGGCGGGTGCACGCGGCGAATCCGTACGCGTCACTGATCTGGGCGGTCAGCTCAAGGGCTCTGGACAGGTCGGCCTCGGCCGCGGCGGGGTCGCCGTACCGCAGCCGGATCTCGGACCTGCTGAGCAGTACCTCCCACTCGTCCTCCCTGTTGCCTGTCTGCTCGCAGCGGACCAGCGCCTCGTCCAGCACGGCCAGCGCCTTGTCCCGGTGGTCGAGCAGGCAGTGGGCGCGGCCGAGCGCCGCCAGCGTGATGCTCTCGCCGTACAGGTCGCGATCGGCGTGGCGGACGGTCAGGCACCGTTCGAAGCGGTCGACCGCCTCGGCGTCCCTGCCCAACTGGAGCAGGACCTCTCCCAGATTGTGACCGACCAGCCCGACACGCTTCGACCCATGCGCCTTGAGTATCCGCAGGCTCGCGCTGATATGGCTGAGCGCGGCGCTGAGATCGCCGGTTCGCATGCACAGCCAGCCGAGGTTGTGCAGCGCCAGTCCTTCCTCCTCACGCTCGCCCAGCTCGCGCCAGAGCTCGGGAGCCCGCCGCAGGAGGCCGTCGGCCGCCTCGATCCGGCCGGCCCGCCATTCCAGCAGCCCCAGTGTCGCGAGCGTGGTCGCCTCCGCGCCGCGGTCGCCGCCCCGGCGCGCCACCTCGATGGCCAGCCGCGCGACGGTCTCGAGCTCGCGCCAGTAGCCGCCCTTCATCGCCATGGCCTTGACCAGGGCCGTCAGCTCGATGACGAAGCGCGCCACGTCCGGTTCACCGCGCGCTGCCTGGACGGCCGCCGCGACCAGGCACCGCAGCTCCACGTCGAACCAGCGCACCGCCGCGGCGGGGTCACGCAGGACCAGGCCGGGATCGCGCCGCCGTGGCCTGCCTCCCCCGCCGGCTCGCAAGTGCGGCTGGAGCAGGTCGCGCATCTGGCGGCAGAGATCCAGGTACCAGTCCAGGGCACGCCGTACGGCCAGGGCCGGCTCCTCCGGCGGGCCATGGGCGGCGGCCAGCTCGGCCGCGAAGAGCCGCAGCAGGTCGTGCGTGCGGAACCGGCTCTCGCCGACCGGCTCGATCAGACGGGCCTCGACCAGCTCGTCGAGCGCGGCCTCTGCGGTTTTCCGGTCGGCGTCGACCAGCGCCGCGGTGAGCTCGACGCCCACCTCCGGCACCTCCAGCACGCCGAACAGGCGGAAGGCGGTCTTCGCGGTGCTCGTCAGGGTCGCGTAGCCGACCTCGAAGCACGAGCGGAGGCACAGGTCGGCCGCCTGCAGCTCGTCCAGCCGCCGCCGCCGGCTGCCCAGACGCTCGTTGAAGCTCGCGAGCGACCAGTCCGGCCGGCCCGCGAGGCGGGCGCCGGCGATGCGCAACGCCAGTGGGTGGTGGCAGCACCAGCGCGCGATCTCGGCCGCCGCCTCCGCCTCGGCGGCCACTCGCGCCTGTCCGGCCAGCAGCGCCAGCATCCGTACCGACTGCTCCTCGTCGAGCGGGTCCACGGCGATCGGCACGGCGTCCAGCGTGGTCAGCACCGACCGGCTCGTGACCAGCGCCGCGCAGCCGCCGCCCGCCGGCAGCAAGGGGGCCACCTGGGCGGCGCCGACGGCGTTGTCGAGGACGACCAGGACGCGCCGGTCGGCCAGCAACGACTGGTAGAGGGCGGCCGCCTCCGCCGGCGCCGCGGGCACCTCACCGGGAGGCACCCCCAGGGCGCGCAGGAACCGGCCGAGCACCTCGGGGGGTCGCAACGGCGACAGGCCCGAGGTCGATCCCTGCAGGTCGACGTAGAGGTGGCCGTCGGGATAGTGGTCGGCCGCGCGGTAGGCGGCCGTCAAGGCGAGCGTCGACTTGCCGACCCCGCCGGGGCCGTGCAGTGCCAGCACAGGCGGCCCCGCGTCGGCGCTCAGCGCGATGTGGATCCGGAGGAGCTCGGCCGAGCGGCCCACGAACACTGTCGGCGCCCGTGGCAGCTGGCGTGGCCGGGCGCGCCCGTCGTCAACGGGGGCCTCCGGCAGGAGGGTGGCGTCCCTGCGCAGGATCAGCTGGTGCAGTCTGCGCAGGTCAGGGCCTGGATCGAGGCCCAGCTCGTCGGCGAGGACCCGGCGGGCGGCTCCGAACGCGTCCAGCGCGCCGACCACGTCGCCGCTCTGGTACAGGGCCACCATGAGCTGGCCGTACAGCCGCTCGCGCAGCGGGTACTGCCCGATCACCTCGCGCAGCCGCTTGGCCGCAGTCGCGTGCCTGCCGAGGGCGAGCTGGATCTCCGCGTGCTCCTCCACGACGCTCAAGTAGTGGTCGGTGAGGCGCGCGACCACCTCCCGCAGGGTCGGCCCCAGCGGCACGTCCTCGGCCGCCATCCCCTGCCACAGCGCGAGGGCCCGGGTGTACGCCTCCAGCGCGCCACTGGGATCGCGCCTGGCCAGCGCCTGGCGGCCGTGCGCGGACAGCGCCTCGAACTGGAAAAGGTCGAATTCCTCGGGCTCGACCCGTAACAGGTATCCGGCGTCCGACGTGACCAGGCGCTCGACCGCCGGGTCAGCCGCGGCCGGCATCAGCTTGCGCAGCCGCATGAGGTACGTACGCAGGTTCGCCACGGCGGACGGGGGCGGCTGGTCGTCCCAGACCTCCGCCACCAAGGTCCGGATCGGTACGACGTGGCCCGCCCGGGCGAGCAGCATGGCGAGCACGGTCCGCTGCTTGGGCGCCGTGATCCTGGCCGGCGAGCCGTCGGTCTCGACCCGCAGCGGCCCGAGAAGCCGGAACTTCACCTCACGCCGCCTACAGGGCGGATCCGCCCAGTCTTCGCAGCGCGACCCCGAGCAGGCGATCGCCCGCGAAGAAGCCGCGCTGCCGCGAGTCGACACTATGGGGGTTGTCGCCGTAGACCACCAGCGAGCCCGCGGGCACGCGGTCCACACTGCCGTCGACCTCCGGCGGCACCGGGTCTCCCGGGAGGGCGACAGCGCGCTTGATGTTCCAGTGCCGGCCGTCCGTACCGGGAGGTCCTGGCAGGATCTTCCCGGCGGGATCGAGCGGGGGCTCGAGCACCACGACATCGCCCTTGGACACCTGGTCGAGCCGGCGCCGCCGGACCAGGACCCGGTCGCCGTCGCTGAGTGTCGGGGCCATGCTCGTCCCGTTGACGGTGACCACCACGTAGCGCCGGCGGGCCACCAATGCGGCGGTCGCCGTCACGAGAACACCGGCGAGCAACCCCATGCTGATCAGCTTCATCGCTCACTTCCGCCGTCGCCCTATTGATCTTCGTCTGGCTAAGATCGCCGCCGACTCTCCGAACTGTCAACACCGGGGCTCTGCCGGGTGGCGGCGGCGATGCGTTCGGCCAGCCGCCGCGAGCACGCGACCAGCTCGGGCGGCCCCTCGATCGTGTACGGCACGTCCACCGCGGCCAGCATGACGGCCAGCCACTCCCAGGAGTCGGCGCTGGTGACGTAGCGGCATGTGTCGTCGTCGATCGCCTCCAGCGAGCCGGCCTGGGCCATCAGCCGTCCGGAGACGTGGGCCAGTGGGGCGGCGAACCGCACCACGCCATGGCACGGGCTGCCCTGAAGGAAGCCCGCGGCCTCGCCGGAAGGCGGCTCGTGCGGGGTGAACGTGGTGCCGGGAACGGCGAGGCGATCGATCCGGTCGAGGCGGAACGTGCGCCAGTCCTGGCGGTCGGCGTCCCAGCCGAGCAGATACCAGTGGCCGCCGAACAGCACCTGCCGGTACGGCTGCACTCGGCGTTCCGTATGCCGGCCGGCGCGGCTGGTGTAGTGGAAGCGTACGTCCTGGTGCGCGTGCGCGGCGGTGCCCAGCAGCTGCACGGTCCGCAGGTCCAACGGCCGGGCCACCCGCGACACGGCCTCGGTGGAGGCCGACAGCGCCTCGATCCGATGGCGCAGCCGCGGCGGGAGTGCCTGGCCGAGCTTGCGCAGAGCGCTGTCCGCCGCGGCGACGGCGCCGTCGGCGCGGGAGAGCGCGGCGAAGCGCAGGCCGACCACGGTCGCCACGGCCTCGTCGTCGGTGAGCACCAGCGGCGGCATGGCCCGGCCCGCCAGGAGCTGGTAGCCGCCGCCCGGACCCCGGAGCGAGGAGACGGGATAGCCGAGGTCGCGCAGCCGCTCGATGTCGCGCCGCAGCGTACGTGGAGAGGTACGCAGCGCCTCGGCGAGCTCGGCGGCCTGCCAGGCCCGGCCGTCCCGCAGGAGTGACAGAAGCTCCAGCAGCCGTTTGCTCGGATCGGGCATTCTGCCAGGTTCGCACATTGTGGCCATGATCTGACCACAACCCGGCCTAGCTTCACCGCATGGCACGCGATCACATCCGCATCGCCGGAGCACGAGAGCACAACCTGAAGGACGTCACCGTGGCCGTTCCGAAGGGCCGGCTCACGGTCGTCACCGGCGTCTCCGGATCCGGCAAGTCGTCGCTGGTCTTCGACACCATCGCCGCCGAGGCCCAGCGCCAGCTCAACGAGACTTTCACCGCGTTCATCCGCAACCGGCTCCCCCGCTACGGCCGGCCGGACGTGGACGAGATCGAGAACCTGTCCGCCGCCATCGTCGTGGACCAGCGGCGCCTCGGCGGCAACTCCCGCTCGACGGTCGGCACGATCACCGACATCTACGCGCTCATGCGGCTGCTCTGGTCACGGGCGGGCCAACCGTTCGCCGGCTACTCGAACGCCTTCTCCTTCAACGATCCACAAGGCATGTGCCCGCGGTGCGAGGGCCTGGGCACGACGCGTACCGTCGACGTCGACCGGCTCGTCGACCGCCGGCTGTCGCTCAACGGGGGCGCCATCCGCTTCCCCACGTTCCAGGTCGGAAGCTGGATGTGGCGTACGTTCGCCGAATCCGGCCTGTTCGACCTCGACAAGCCGCTGTCCGGCTACACGCCGCAGGAGTGGCGGGCGTTCCTGCACGGCGAGGGCGTGCCCGCCCGCCCGCGCGGCCGGAGCGGGCCGGCCGCCAACTTCGAGGGGCTGCTGCCGCGCTTCGAGCGGATCTGGCTGCCCAAGGACGTCGAGTCGCTCAAGGGCAGGACCCGGGAGGCCTACGAACGGGTGGTCACCATGGGGCCCTGCCCCGCCTGTCACGGCGCCCGCCTCTCCGAGGCCGCGCTGTCCAGCCGGATCGGCGGCCGCAATATCGCCGAGTGCGCGGCCATGGAGGCCGGCGAGCTGGTCGAGGTGATCAGGGCACTCGACGCCCCGGAGGCGCGGCCGGTGGTGGCCGCCCTCGTCACCCAGCTGGAGCGCCTGATCTCGGTCGGGCTCGGCTACCTCACCATGGACCGGCCGACCTCGACGCTGTCCGGCGGGGAGTCACAAAGGGTCAAGATGGTACGCCACCTGGGCAGCAGCCTCATCGACATGACGTACCTCTTCGACGAGCCGAGCGTCGGCCTGCACCCGCACGATGTGGCCCAGCTGACCGCGCTCCTGCGCGAGCTGCGTGACAAGGGGAACACGGTCATCGTCGTCGAGCACGACCCCGACGTCATCGCGGTGGCGGACCACGTGATCGACCTGGGGCCGGGAGCCGGCCTGGACGGCGGCCAGATCGTCTACCAGGGCGACGTGGCCGGGCTGGCCGAGTCCGGCTCGGCCACGGGGCGGCACCTCCGGCACCGGCCGCAGCCGAAGGCGGTCACGCGCGGCCCGGCGGGGTTCATCGAGATCCGCGGCGCCACCCGGCACAATCTGGACGGCGTCGACGTCGACCTCCCGATCGGGGCGCTGACCGTGGTGACCGGCGTCGCGGGGTCCGGCAAGAGCACCCTCATCCGGGGCTTCCTGCCCGAGGTGTGTCCCGACGCCGTGCTCGTCGACCAGGCCGCGGTCCGGGGGTCCCGCCGCTCCAGCCCCGTGACGTACACCGGGATCCTCGATCCCATCCGCGCGCTCTTCGCCGCCGAGAACGGGGTGAGCGCCTCGCTGTTCAGCCCGAACGCCGAAGGCGCGTGCCCGCGGTGCGGCGGGCTCGGCGTGCTCTACACGGATCTGGCGTTCATGGACCCGATGGTCAGTACCTGCGAGGAGTGCGACGGCCGCCGGTTCACCCCGGACGTCCTGCGGTATCGCCATCGCGGTCGCACGATCAGCGAGGTGCTCGACCTCACGGCACGGGAGGCGCTCGAGGTCTTTCCCGAACGGCGGATCCGCCGGGTGCTCGAGAGCCTCGTGGACGTGGGGCTCGGCTACCTGCCGCTCGGGCAGCCGCTGAGCACCCTGTCGGGCGGGGAGCGGCAACGGCTCAAGCTCGCGAGCGAGCTCGACCGGCCCGGCCGCGTCTACATCTTCGACGAGCCCACCGCGGGGCTGCACATGTCCGACGTCGCCGGCCTCGTCGAACTGCTGAACCGCCTGGTCGACGGCGGCGCCACGGCGGTCGTGGTCGAGCACGACCTCGACGTGATCAGCCAGGCGGACTGGGTCGTCGACCTCGGCCCCGGGCCGGGCCGCCACGGCGGGCAGGTGGTCTTCCAGGGCCCGCCACGCGACCTCGTCCACGCGCCGGGCTCCCTGACGGCCCGCCATCTGCGAGCACTCATCTGACGCCAGAGGCATGGCCGAACGGCCCCGCCGTGACCTGCTACGGCCGAGCCTGTCAGGCGGTCGTCGTCCTGAGCGGGACGCCCTGGTGATGGGCGCCGATGACGACGCCGATCAGAACGGCCGTCTCGTCGCCGTCGTTGCGGCAGCTGTGCGCGACGCCGTTGAGGATGAGCCAGTCGCCGGGACGTAGGCACACCTCGGTGTCGTCGAGGACGAAGACGGACTCACCCGACACCTGCATGAGGCAGTCCATGGACGCGGTGGCGTGCATGGCGGAGGAGCCGGGCAGGTCGCCGTGGGCGCCGGGCGGGTTGGGGTCGTGGACGAACGGATGGGACTCGTCGGCGGCCTGGCGCATCAGGTCAGCGGCTCTGACCGGATCGCGGCCGAGGAGGTCGTCAGGGTTGAAGCGGGGCGGCAGGGTGAACACGGTGATGTGGAAGCCGCCCGGCTGAGGGAGGAGCGGACCGGTGAACGGCGGCGGTGTGCCGTCGTTGGGCAGGGTGGTCGTGACGTCGCCGGCCCAGATCGACCACTTCTGCCCGAGGTCGGGGGCGAAGGGTTCGACGTGGTCGTCGCTGACGACGACACCGCTGCCGCCGGCGTCATGCCCGGTGACGACTCTGCGGACCTTCACATTTCCTCCTGGAGGATGTCGAGTGCTCGGGCGAGAAGTTCGTGGGGCGCCTGCTGCCCCCCGCTCTCCGCCCAGCGGATGAGAGCTGTCGTGGTGGCGGCCAGGCAGGCGCCGGCGACCACCTGGAGACGGAACGTGTCCTGCCGGCCGTCGTCGAGCGCGTCGACGATGGCGTTCCGGGTCTGGTGCTCGTTGTCCAGCCAGCGCGCACGCAGCGCGGGGGTGGCCAGCCCGAGCTTGAGCCGGGCCAGCGTCATGTCGAGCTCGGCCCGGGTGGCCTGGGCCAGGCTCTCGATCAGCGTGTCGCCGATGCGCCGCAGGAGCGGCTGGTCGGACGGCTTGGCCTGAACTCGGGCGGCAAGGACCGGGTCGAACTCGTCAGACAGGACGAGGTCCTCCTTGGTCGGGAAGTGACGGAAGACCGTCATCGACGAGACGCCCGCCGCCTCCGCTATGTCGGCCACGGTCGTCTCGTCATAGCCGCGTTCCTGGAACAGCCGCATCGCGTGCTCCTGGATCTCCTGTTGGGTGAGCGCCTTCCGCCGCGCCCTAAGACCGGTGTCCTCCATGTGTTAGAGACTAACCTCATGTTAGTCACTAACGCGAGCCTTAAGGGATCTTTGATCTCTGCGGCGGTGGGTGATAGAAGGTAGATCGGTGCGATTCCAAGGTGCGGCGGTGACAGCCCGCCGGTTCCGCCGTGCTTGGCGGGACGACTCGGTGCGAATCCGGGCCATGCGGTACACCCCGCCACCTCTCGGGCCTGTTCCGGGCCCCTGATCCTTCGTGCGGTGAGGCTCGTCCTCCCGCTGTCGAGAGGTGGTGTCGCATGTTCACCGGGAACATTCAGGAAATCGGCACGGTCGTGGCCGTCGATGGGGCACGCATCGCGGTCAGCGCTCCCAAGGCCGCCGCGGGCACGCCGGGTTCGGTCTGCGTGAACGGCGTGAGCCTGACCGTCCTCCAGGCCGCGCACGGCACGGAGGTGCTGGAAGCCGGGCTTTCGGCCGACACCCGGCGCAGATCGACCTTCGACCAGGTCCGGCCGGGCACACGGGTCAACGTGGAGACCCCGCTGGCTCTGGGTGACCCGCTCGCCGGTCATCTGGTGCAGGGCAGCGTGGACGCCGTGGGCAAGATCGTACGGATCGATGACGAGGGAGCCGCGCGGCGCTTGTGGATCAAACCGCCCGAGCGCTTCCTCCCCCTGATCGTCGCGAAGGGTCGGATCGCGGTCGACGGCGTGAGCCTGACCGTCGCCGAGGTGACCCGCGACCGGTTCTCGGTGGCGCTGATCCCGCTGACCCTCCAGGCCACCACGCTGTCGGAGCTGTCCGTCGGCGATCGGGTCAACCTGGAACCCGACCTGGTCGTCCGCCTGGTACGACGCCGGCTGCCCGACCTGGCGCAGGCGGTGACCGACGTGGTCGCGGCGCTTCCGTGGGCCGGACGGCTGTCCGGCGGGCGGGGCGTGCAGAAGGCGCTCGCGCAGCTCGCCGCCGGAGGAGCCGTGGTGATCTGGGATCCCGACCGGGAGGGCGAAGGCGACGTGGTGTTCGCGGGGGCGCGGCTGCGCCCGCAGGCGTTCACCTTCCTGCTCACCCAGGTATGCGGTCATCCGACCGTGCCGTGCGCTCCCGAGGTCCTGGAACGCCTGGAGATCGACCCAATCCCCGGCCCCGGCGACCGGCACGGCACCCGTCCGCACGTCCCGGTGGATCTGGTCTCCGGGACCGGCACCGGGGTGTCGGCCGCCGAACGCGCCGCGACCGTGCGCCGCCTGGCCCACCCGGACGCCGCACCGGCCGACTTCCTGCGGCCGGGACACGTGTTCCCGCTCGCGGCGCGCCCTGGGGGCCTCTCCGAACGCGCCGGTCACACCGAGGCCACCGTGGCGATGTGCGTGGCGGCCGGACTGCCGCCCGTCGGCGTGTGCTGCGAGGTCATGAACCCCGATGGGACCATGGCGCAGGCCGCCGACCTCGAGATCGCCGCCCTGCGCTGGGGCCTGCCCCTGCTGGACGTGGCCGACCTCAGGAAGCACCTGTGACCTCTATGACGCACAGGAGCGGCGAATGACGGTGAACGCGAATCCGTACCAGACGATCGGCCTCGGCTACCGCCTCGTCATGACCGCCACGCACGAGTGAGGGAGCCATGGAAGACCAGACGCGACAGCAGCAGGCAGGCCCCGAGGTGCAGGCGCGCATCAAGGCCAGTTTTGACCGGCAGGGGTTGATGCGCCATCTCGGTGCGCGCATCGTCCACATCGCCCCGGGATGCGTGCACATCGTGCTCCCCAGCCGGCCCGAGGTCACCCAGCAGCACGGCTACATCCACGCGGGAGCCACCAGCGCCATCGCGGACAGCGCGGGCGGCTATGCGGCGTTCACCCTGTTCCCGGAGAACACCTCGGTGCTCACGGTGGAGTACAAGATCAACCTCCTGGCGCCCGCCATGGGCGATCACATCGAGGCCGTGGGGACGGTCCTGAGATCCGGGCGAACGCTGACCGTGTGCCGGCTGGAGGTGTTCGGCGTCCAGGACGGGCAGAGGTCACTCGTTGCGACAGGCCAGCAGACGCTGATGTGCGTGGAGAAAAGGAGCGAACAGCCGGAGAACCCCCGTTGAGCGTCACTATCCGTCGTGATAGACCTTGGGCCCGACCGCGTGGTACGCCGCCTTGGAGGCGTCTTTGAGCCACGGCTTCGCGCTGGAGGCCGTGGCGCGATTGGTGTAGATGGCCACGGTGTGGATCAGATACCGGTGGGTGTATCCGGTCCACCCGTACGTCTGCGCGTTGGTCCAGCTGCCCGAGTCGCAGAGGCCGGCTCCCGGGCCCTTTCTCGGACACACGATGCCCCAGGCGTCCGCATAGAGGTCGTCGAGCTTCGAGTACGCGGTGTCGGCTCTGTCCGCGTTGCTCAGCGGGACGACCCACACGGACACCATGATCCGCTGACCCGCGGGGGCGCCCGGGTTGACATAGGCACCCGTGACCATCTTGCTGCAGCGCGCTTTGCTGAGGGCGGTGCGGACGCTGCCTTCGTGGTACGAGCCCGGGCACCTGTCCACCCCGCCGGCCCTGAGGGTGTAGCGCACGTTCTTGGCGGTCGTGAAGGACTGCGGGAGCAGCGCCCCCGACGTGATCGGCGTCGAGTCGGTGCCCTTGGTGTCGAGGTCGGTGGGGTCGAACGGATCCTCGGAGGGCTCCTCGGACTGCGTCTCCGACGGCTCCGGTTCAGGGGAGGTGGAGGAGGGCTCAGCAGCGGCGTACGGAGTGCTGGAGGACGACGTGCTGGAGGACGACGCGTTCGAGCCGCCCTCGTCCGAGCTCTCGGCAGCGGTGATCCCCGCCACCGCGGCGAGCATCAGGCCGATCAATCCCGCGGCCACACCAAGACCGATCTTCGCCGACCGGGCGGGACTCTGGCCGGGTCGTGGCGGATATGGGGGAACAGGGGACGGCCCCGGCGGGCCGGGCGGAGGCGGCGGTACGACGGTCGGTGTGGTGGAGGCCGACAGCGCGGCCTGCCTCAACTGCGTGGCCCACTGCGCGGGAGCGGGCCGCTGGGACGGGGGCTGATGGAGCGCCGCCGTCGCGAGATCGGCCAGTGCGGGGCTGACGGCGGCCAGCCGGCCGAGATCCGTGGAGGACTGGTCGCGGGCGAAGACACGGACGGCCAGCAGCGCGAACTTGTAGGCGTCGCTCTGCGGCGTGCCCTTCTGCTCGGCGGCGGGGATCTGCCAGTCGGGCGTCTCCACCTGAGGCAGGGCCTCCACCCCGCCCAGCCGCATCGCGTCGCAGTCGATGAGGAAGCACTCGGGAGAAGCCTCCGTGGCGAACAGCAGGTTCTTGGGCGACAGGTCGCCCACGACGATGTCCATCGAGTGCAGGCGGGCGAGCGTGTCGGCCAGGTCGGCCAGCAGCAGCAGGCGGTCGCGCTCGCTGACCCGCAGGCCGATCTGGCCGACGTACGCGTCGTCGTTGAGCAGGAACTCCACCGTCGCCAGTTTCCGCTCGGCGCCCGACAGGGTCCGCAGGTCGAAGGAGAACCTGTGGGGCACGGACCGCATCAGGAAACCGGTGACGGCATCACCCGACTCCACGAGCCCGGCGGGCCAGGCCGTCTTGTCGCACAACCACGCCGCGTCCCACCCCGGGAGCCGGCCGATCAGGTCCGTCATCGCGGTGAGGGCGGCGACGTCGAGCTGGCGCAGGACGTCGGGATCGTACTCCTTGTAGACGACGTCCCACTGGCCGTTGATCTTGCGATCGAGCACCTCGTGGACCGCCCCCTGGCCACCTTGGCCGAGGCGCCGTCCGAGCTTGAGAGCGGCGCGGTCCGTCCGGCTCATCGGGCCTCGCTCCGCGGCCAGAGGGCCAGCAAGGTCCGGTCGTCGTCGAACGTCTCCCGCGAGAAGTCGAGCAGGTGGGCCAGCCACAGAGGCGACGGCGGCGCTGCCAGGTGCTCGGCGAACAGCGCGCCGACCTGTCCGTCTCCGTCGCCGAGCGGATCGCCGAACCCGTCGGTCCCCACCAGCAGGACCTGTCCGGGCACCAGCTTCCCGAACCACTGCTCCAGCTTCCGCGGCACCCTGGGCAGTGCGCTGACCGCGGTGGCGACCACGTCCCCCTCGGTCTTCGTGGCGAACAGGGGATGGTAACGCGGCCGGGTCAGGTCGAGCACCCAGGCGCCCGAGTCACCGACCCGGAACAGGGCGATCTCGATGCCTGCCGGGCCGGGGCGAGCCGTACCCGCGACGAGGGTGGTGGCGAAAAGCTCCTCCACCTGTGCCAGGTCCGGCTCGTGCTGGAGCATCGCCGCCGCCTGCCGGTGCAATGTCTCGACCGCGTACCGGACGACCGCGGGGAAATCATGCCCTGGATGGCCCTCGTCGAGCTGTGCGTGGATGGCGCAGACCGCTGCCCAGCAGACCTCGGCCGCTCCGACCCCCGCGGCGGTGGCGCTGGACACCCCGTCGGCCACGGCGAACACCACGGTGCCCGTCCCCTCGTGGACCACGGCACAGGTGGCGTCCTGCCGGGGCTGGCGGTAGTAGCGGTGCCGTTCTCCCCGTACGGAAGCCGATCGGAGCGTCACCTCCGCGGTGGACCAGCCGTCACATTCGAAATCGGGGCACGTGCCTCCCAGCAGCCGCGGGGGTGCCGGCTCGAACTCCGGGCCGGGAATGTCGATCACGACGCGTTGCCACGCCTGGATCTGGTCGGCCTGCCGCCGTACGTGCTGCACGTACACGACCTCCTGAGCTCGTGCCGGGCGTCAGATCTCGTCGATCGCCAGCCGGAACTGGTCCGGCCGGTTGATGACGAGCGTCGGGTTGCCGTCGGCCATGGCGCGGCCGGACGCGACCAGGCTCGCCGTCAGCGCGTGGAAGAACTCGGCGATCGCCCTGCCGATGTCGGCGCTGGGCACCGCGACGAAGGCGAACTCCTGGCGGGTCGCCACCTGCAGCATCGTGTCGGCCCGCGCCGACCCGATCCCGCAGGCGATGATGTTGGGCGCGAACGGCGCGGCGTTCCGGTCGACGAGCATCCGGTGCGGGCCGTGCCAGTGCTGGCCGTCCGTGGGCTGGCCGTCGCTCAGGAAGAACACCACCGGGCGGTGCACCTTGTAGCCGTCGTTCTTGAGCATCCGCACGTCATAGGGAATGCGCTGCAGCAGGTCGGCGAAGGCGGCGCCGTAGTTCGTCGCCCCGCGGACCGCGAGCTGCGGCAGCCTGTCGACCATCCGCATGTCGCTCAGCCCCTGCCGCAGCTGCACGTCCTCGGAGAACCCGAGGATCGCGAGCCGGACCTTCGCCGCGATCATCGGCTCCGCGCGTAAACCGTTGCACAGCGCCGCCAGTCCTCCGGACAGATCCTGGTAGTACGGGCCCATCGACGCCGACTCGTCCGCCACCACATATGCGGGCAGCAGCACTCCCCTCGTCTCGGCCATCGCGCACCCACCGCCCCTTCGGCTTCGGCTCAGTATCAGAGCGACACTAACGTCCTTGTATAGAAGATCAAAGGCATGGAAACCAGGATGTGTCGGTTATAGAGGATGCGTTGATGCTGTGTAAGTGAGGCGTTCTGGCTCCTGGCGCGGGTCGGCGAGGTCGTGGCCGGAGCGGACCAACCAGATCACCATCAGCGCACCCTCGACACCCGCAAGCGCCACAGCGGTGTGGAGGTTCCCCACGCTTGCGAGCGCCCCGAGCACAACTCCCGCAACCAACGGCCCCACCAGCGCGGCGATGCCGTACCGGACAGTGGCCCGCTGCCAGCGCCGGTCCGACCGCTGCGCGCGAATGACCAGGATCATCCAGATCAGGGCCGCCAGGCCGCAGATCAGCGAGAGCGAGTCGGGCACGGGCCGGCCGAGGATGTCGAGGACGTTGAAGACGGCGCCGCCTCCGTACCCCAGCACACCCAATATGCGCACTTGACCGGCGCGCTGCAGGTTGTGTCCCAGCACCGGATGGAACGCCAGCACGACCCCACACATCACCACGCCGTCGAGCGCCTCCCCCCACCAGGGCCAGAACGGCGTGAGAACGTAGAACAGCCAGGACGCCGCCGCGGCGTACAGCGCCACCCTCAGCCGCCGCGTGTCCCGGTCCAGCTCTGGCGGAGGACCTGCCAGCGGGCCACGCAGGCACTGCCACAGCGCCCAGGCCCACGGCATGCCCGCCAGGAGCAGGACGAGCACGTTCGGCCACGTCACCGCGACGCCTTCGTCCGCCTCCGCGAAGAGCGTCAACCACCCCAACGCGCCGAGGTCGCCGGCGGCCAGCGCGAACACGGCGGCGACCGCCAGCGCGACGACGTACACACCCACGATGAGCAGGGCGGGGACGGATAAACGGTGACGACGGAGCACGTGGCACTTCCTGGGGGCGGACGGGATCGGACGCCCTACCGTAGCGAGCCATGACGACGAAGTCGATCAAGAATTCCGGGGCTACCATGGCCGACCATGGCCCACTTCATCTCCGTCCCGTTCTATGACCTGCTCGCCGAGAACAGTCACGTGGCGACGATGCGCGAGAAGTTGCCGCCGGTCCTCGCAGAGGTGCACAGGAGCGTCCTGGAGATCGGCGCCGGCAGCGGCCTGATCACCGTTTCCTTGGCCGAATGGACCTCGGCCGAGCTCTTCGCCCTGGAGCCGTCCGCCGGTATGCGAGGGATGCTGCTCTCCCGGCTGAGCGAGCGACCGGAGCTGCTCGAGCGGGTCACCGTGCTCCCCTATGACGCGCTCAGCCTGGATCTGGACGAGCCGGTCGAGGCCATGGTCATGATCAACGTGATGTACGCCCTGGAGCCCGACTACCGCAAGCGGCTCTGGCCGGTGTTGGCGGAGCACCTCGAACCCGGCGGTCTCCTGGTCTTCACCTGGCGCGACGGCGGCCTGCCCGCACCGCGTCCGCTGAAGGAACTGGACTCCCGGCAGGTGGGACGGCACACCTACACGGTCTCGTCCGAGATCTTCGAGTCGGACGAGGAGTCCTTCAGAGGTCGCTACCTCTACCGGATCACACAGGGTGACAAGGTGATCAGCGAAGAAGAGCTCGTGGGCCATGGCTACCGGCCGACTTGGGAGACGATCCAAGGCGAACTCGTGGGTGCGGGTTTCGTCCAGGCCGACGCGCCGGAGGGGCTACTCGCCTGGCGGCTCGCCTGAGGACACGTCGGCTCTCACCCGAGGACGAACGGGAGTTTCCCCACCAACTCGCCCAGCTCGGCCTGCTCCGCGTCGGTCGGGACACGCCGTCCGGTGCCGACCAGCAGCGCGTCCCTGTCGGAGAACGACGCGGGGAAGGCCGCCCCGGCGATCTCCTCCAGCATCTCGCGGCAACGGGCCAGGCCCTCGGGCGGCGGCTCCGCCGCGTCCGGGAGATGGGCGATCAGGTCGAGGTGGTGCAGCGTCCATTCCATGACGTACACGGAGAGGTAGTCGCCCACGGTGATCACCTCGTCGCGGGTGCCGACCCGGAGGGCCGGGTCGGCGAGTTCGGCGGCGCGACCGGCGGCCGAGCCGACGTCGTCGAGGTGGAACTTGAGCAGCCGAGGCTCCTCGTACGCGGCCGCCAGCCGCACGGTCAGCGCGTCGAGCGGGTCGTCTCCGGTCGGCGGTGACTGGGAGACCTCCCAGTACGTCACCGCGTCGCGCGTCGGCTCCGTCTCCGCGGGCGTGACGAGCGTGATCAGGACGTCCTGAGCATCGATGATCAGGTGGCACACCAGGTCCCGCACGAGCCAGCCGGCACAACCGGACGGCTGTGCGAAGTCCTCGTCCGAAAGTTCGGCGACGGCCGAGCGCAGCGCCGTCCAGGAGCGTGAGAAGAGGTCCACCGCCGCAAGCTAACAGCGCCCGGCCGCCGCGCGCAACGATCTCATACTGTGCTACCGTTCGCAGAAATTGAGAAAGGAAGACGATGGGAACGGACCCAGCCGCGGTCGCTGCGGCGATCGTCGAGATGGCGCGCAACGGGCGTTTCGCGGATGTCGAGGAGCTGTTCGCCCCACCGCTGCGCGCGGTGGTCTCCGCGCAGACGATGCAGGCCGACTGGGAGCGCCAGACGGCCGGCATCGGGGCGATCTCCGCGATCGGGACGCCGACCAGCGAGCCGGCCAGAGCAGGGCTGGTCCGGGTGAGCGTGCCGGTGACGGGCGAGCGGGGCGGGCTGACGGTGGTCATGTCGGTCGACGAGACCGGCCTGGTGCAGGGCCTGCGGCTCGCGCCCGCGCTCACCACGCAGTGGACGCGTCCGTCGTACGCCCGCCCCGAGAGGTTCGACGAGCACGAGGTCACCGTGGGCTCCGGCGCGTCGGCCGTGCCCGGGACGATGAGCGTGCCGCGCGGGCCCGGCCCGTGGCCCGGCGTGGTGCTGCTCGGCGGCGGCGGGCCGTTCGACCGGGACGGCACCGCCGGCCCGAACAAGCCGCTCAAGGACCTGGCCTGGGGGCTGGCCGGGCGCGGCGTGGCGGTGCTCCGCTTCGACAAGGTGACGTACGCCCACAGCCAGATCTCGGCCGAGCCCGGTTTCACGATGAGCGACGAGTACGTCCCCCACGCCGTCGCCGCCATCCAGCTGCTCCAGCGCCACCCGGCCGTCGATGCCGCGCGTGTGTACGTCGCGGGCCACAGCATGGGCGGCAAGGTCGCCCCACGGGTCGCCGCCGCCGAGCCGTCCGTGGCCGGCCTGGTGATCCTGGCCGGCGACACCCAGCCCATGCACCGGGCCGCCGTACGCGTCATCCGCCACCTCGCCTCGCTGGACCCCGGCGCGCAGGCCGCGGTCGAGACGATCACGCGGCAGGCCGCACTCGTCGACAGTCCCGACCTGTCGCCTGACACGCCGGCCGCGGAGCTGCCGTTCGGCTATTCGGGGGCGTACTGGCTGGATCTGCGCGGTTACCACCCCGTGGCGACGGCGGCGGCGCTGGACAAGCCGATGCTCATCCTCCAGGGCGGCCGCGACTATCAGGTGACCGTCGCCGACGATCTCGTCGGCTGGCAGGCGGGCCTCGCCCACCGGCCGGACGTCACCATCCGCGTCTACGACGCCGACGACCACCTGTTCTTCCCCGGCTCGGGCCCGTCCACGCCCGCGGACTACGAGTCTCCCCAGCACGTGGACCCCGCCGTGGTCGCCGACATCGCCGACTGGCTGGCGGGGCCGGCTCATATGGTTCTTCCATGACCAGAAGCCTCCGCCTCGTGCCTGTCACCCCTGCCAACATCGATACGGCCATCGCGGTGAAGGTCCGCCCCGACCAGGAGCCCTTCGTCTCACCGGTGGTGAAATCGCTGGCCGAGGCGTACGTCCACCCGAACGTGGCCTGGCCACGCCTCATCCTCGACGGCGACCGCGCCGTGGGCTTCCTCATGGCGTTCCTCGACATCGACTGGAACGGCAAGGGCGTCGACTTCCGGTCCGGCTTGTGGCGTCTCAACGTGACACCCGACGCGCAGGGACACGGAGTCGGCCGCTTCGCCGTCGAATCGGTGGCGGCCGAGGTGAGGCGTCGCGGCGGCACGCAGATGTACGTCACCTGGGAACCGGGAGAGGGCGGACCCGAAGGCTTCTACCGGAAGCTCGGGTTCGAGCTCACAGGCGAGAAGAGCGGAGGCCAGACGGTCGGGGTGCTGGATCTGGCGTGACCGTCGCCACGCGCAGCAGCCGGAAGGGATCGGCGAAGCCGGCGTAGCGGAGCTTGCTTCTTGATCGCCTGGCTCACGCGACTCCGCGAAGACCTGTAGAACCACTCGCACCGCTCAACGCTTGCGTACATAGTTCCCTTTATGAGTACACTGTGCGCATAACGAGAACGGCATACGCGAATGGAAGTTGGAGCCGTGGCGAAGACCACTAGTTGGGACATGAAGGGCACCTGGGACAGCAAAGGTGCCTGGGAGACTCAGGGCCGCTGCGAAGAGCGCCGGCGCGCCGGACTGGCCGAGGCGGGCCTGCGGCGGATGCGTGACGTGCTGAACGGCCATGTCGCCTCCGGCGCGGTTCCCGGCCTGGTCGCGCTGGTCAGCCGGGGAGACGACACGCACGTCGAGACGATGGGCACCATGCACGTAGGCGGCGCCGAACCTATGCGGCGGGACACGATCTTCCGGATGGCGTCGCTGACCAAGCCGGTCACGGCCGCCGGGGTGATGATCCTCGTCGAGGAGTGCCGGCTGCGGCTGGACGACCCGGTCGACGAGTGGCTGCCCGAACTGGCCGACCGCAGGGTGCTCGCCCGGATCGACGCCCCGCTGGACGAGACGGTGCCCGCGGCCCGCCCGATCACCGTACGCGACCTGCTGACCTTCACCTTCGGGCTCGGCGTTGTGCTGGCGGCGCCGGACACGTACCCGATCCAGACCGCGATCCGCGAGCTCGGGCTGGACACCACCTCACCGGACTTCGGGCCGGAGGAGTGGATCCGGCGGCTCGGGACGCTGCCGCTGATGCGTCAGCCGGGCGAGCTGTGGCAGTACCACGTCGGTTCCGACGTGCTCGGCGTGCTCGTCGCCAGGGTGACCGGGCAGTCGCTGGAGGAGTTCCTGCGCGAGCGGCTGTTCACCCCGCTCGGCATGAAGGACACCGGCTTCCACGTGCCCGCCGACCGGATCCACCGGCTGCCGACCAGCTACGCGCACAACCCCGAGACCGGCGAGCTGGTGGTGTGGGACGAGGCGGCCGGTGGGAAGTACAGCCGCCTGCCGGTGTTCCAGGCGGGCGGCGACGGGCTGGTGTCGACCGTGGACGACTACCACGCGTTCTACCGGATGCTGCTCAACAAGGGGACGCTGGGCGGCGAGCGGGTCCTGTCGCGGGCCTCGGTCGAGCTCATGACGATGGACCACCTGACGCCGGAGCAGAAGGTCGAGAAGGACGTGTTCGGCGACCACTTCGGCCGGCACGGCGGGTTCGGCTTCGGCATGGCGGTCCGCACCCACCGCCGCGACCTGGCCTCGCCGGGCCAGTTCGGCTGGGACGGCGGCCTGGGCACCACCGCGTACGCCGACCCGGCCGAGGACCTCGTCGGCATCCTGCTGACGCAGAGCGCGATGGACTCCGTCCACACGCCGCGCCTGCACCGCGACTTCTGGACCACCGCCTACCAGGCAGCGAGTTGATCGCACCTCAGGCAGCCCGTGACCTGGCAGGGTATGCGGCAACGACCATGACGACGACGGAGGTCAGGGCGATGCCGGCGCCGACGTAGAGCGGCGCGGCATATCCGAGGCCCGCGGTGATGGCCAGCCCCCCGAGCCAGGCGCCAAGGGCGTTGCCGATGTTGGACGCGGACACGTTGGCGCTGGCGGCCAGTGCCGCCCCGTGGGCGACGTCGGTGACGCGAGTGATCATGCCGGGCACGCCGGCAAACCCGAACACCCCCATCAGGAACACCAGGACCACCGACGCGGTGGCGCTGCCGGCCAGCAGACCGAACACGGCCAGGGTGATGGTGAGCCCGACCAGGGCGACGACCAGGGCGCGGTCGCGGTCACGGTCGGCCGCTCGTCCGCCGATCAGGTTCCCGACGACCAGACCGACGCCGTACACCATCAGCAACCAGGCGACATCCGCGGAGGAGAAGCCGCTGACCTCGGTGAAGGTGTAGGCGATGTAGCTGAACGCACCGAACATCCCGCCATAGCTGAGCGCGGTGGCCGTCAGAGTCAGCCAGACCTGCCAGGACCGGAACGCACGGAACTGCGCCCGCAAGCCGCTGGGCGGCATCGGATCGGGGCGGCCGCCCGTCACTGTCGGCGGCCGCGTCTCTCCCGCCCCGCCGGGGACGAGAGCGACGATTCCCACCAGCGCGAGCACGCCGATGCCGGTGACCGCCCAGAAAGCCGCTCTCCAGCCCCAGTGTTCACCGACCAGCGCGCCGAACGGCACGCCCAGCACGTTCGCGACCGTCAGCCCGGCGAACATGACCGCCACCGCGCGGGACTTCTTCTCCGGCGCGACCAGACTGCGAGCGACCAGCGAGCCGATGCCGAAGAACGAACCGTGACACAACGCCGCGACGATCCGCCCGAGCAGCATCACCGGGTAGTTCGGCGCGACAGCGGACAGCAGGTTGCCGATGACGAACAGCGCCACCAGACCGACCAGGATTCTCTTGCGGGGCAGCCGCGCCGTCGCCGCGGTCAGCGCGATCGCGCCGACCGCGACACTTAACGCGTATCCGGAGATCAGCCAGCCCGCCGCCGCCTCGGACACCGTGAAACTCGACGCCACCTGCGGCAGCAGCCCGGCGATCAAGAACTCGGTGAGACCGATGCCGAAACCGCCGAGTGCCAGCGCGATGAGTCCACTCGGCATCCGTCGCTCTCCAATCGCGCGCCCGGCGAGGCACGGGGTACGGCACTTCCCGCCGCTGCGTGTGGACGCCCGGAGCTCGAACCACGCGCGGCAGCGAGGCCCCACTATGTCACCACGGGTGCGAGTGAGTTCGTACGGGGGCGGCCGCCGCAGGCTGTTCAGCGCCGTTGGCGGAGGGCGCGTACCGCGGCCGCCAGCGCCGCCACTCCTTCGGTGATCCGGCCCTCGCTCAGGCCCCCGTAGCCGAGGATCAGCCCCTGCCGCCCCGGCCCGGCCAGCCGGTACGGCCCGACGCCGGCGACGCGGACGCCGTGCCCGGCGACCGCCGCCACCACGTCGTCCTCCCGCATACCGTCCGGTAGCCAGACCACGACGTGCAGCCCGGCCGCCACCCCGGTGGGTTCGAAGCCGGGCAGGGACTCGGCGAGCCGGGCGAGCAGGACGTCGCGGCGGCGCCGGTAGACGGGACGCATCCGGCGCAGGTGGCGGTCGAGCTCGCCGCGTACGAGGAAGTCGGCGAAGGCGAGCTGTTCGATGGCCGGCGAGCCTCGATCGGCCAGCAGCTTGGCCTCGGCGACCGCGTCGGCCAGGTGCGCCGGCACCACGAGCCAGCCCAGGCGGAGCCCAGGAGCGAGGATCTTGCTGAGTGAGCCTGCGTAGACGACCACGTCGGGCGCGAGGCCCTGCATGGCTCCGATGGGGGCGCGGTCATAGCGGAACTCGGCGTCGTAGTCGTCCTCCACGACGACCGCCCCGCGGGCCCGTGCCCACCGAACCACCTCCCTCCGCGCCCGCGCCGGCAGCACGCCGCCGAGCGGCCACTGGTGCGAAGGGGTGAGGACGACCAGATCGGCGTCCGCGCGCTCCAGTGCGGCCGGGTCGATGCCCTCGCCGGTCACCGGCAGGGGAACGACGTCCAGCCCGTGCAGGTGCGCGAGCAGCCGGACGTCGTCGGTCGACGGGTCCTCCACGGCGACCCGGCGCGCGCCGCGGCCGGCGAGCACGCCGATGATCAGTGCGGCCGCCTGCCCGTAGCCGCTGGTGATGAGCACCTGCGAGGAGTCGGTGGAAGTGCCGCGGACGCGGTCGAGGTAGTCGGCCAGTGCCGTGCGCAGCTCGGGCAGGCCGTACCCGTCGAGGTAGTTGAGCCGGCTGTGCGGCGCGTCGGTGAGCACCCGCCTCAGCGAGCGCAGCCAGGCCGCGCGGGGGAAGCTGGCCGGGTCGATGCGGCCGTACCCGAAGTCGATGTGCGGGCCGGCGGTCTGCGGCGGCGGGGGCACGGCGGCGGCCTGCCCGCCCACGGCGGCGACCCGCGTGTAGGAGCCGGGCGTGCTGGTGAGGTACCCCTCGGCGACGAGCTGGTCGTAGGCCTCCACCACGACGCCCCGGGAGACGCCGAGCTCGGTGGCGAGCCGGCGCGAGGAGGGCAGCGAGGCGCCGTGGCGCAGCCGGCCCGCGCGGATGCCGTCACGCAGGGCCGCCTCGATCTGCCGGTGCAGCGGCGTGGCGCCGGTACGGTCGAGCTCCACCAGCAGATCGTCCACCAGGGTCGAGTTCACCGTGTTCACCCGCCGCAGCGTAGCGGGGGCTTACCCGACGGCGAAGGCGCCGACGGAAGCCGCGCACAGCAGCAGCCCCGCGGCGTGCGCCAGGCTGGTCCGCTCCCGCAGCACCAGGGCGGCCAGGGCGACCGTGAAGGCCGGATAGAGGGAGGTGATGACGGCCGAGACGGCGAGCATCGCCTCGCGGGTGGACAGGAAGTACAGAACGGTCGCGCCCACCCCCAGGACTCCCGGCCAGACCGCGGCCCACGGCACCCGCGCCGTCCCGCCGGTCGGGGCCGCACTGCCGGTCCTGGCTCCTTCGACGATGTGGGCCGCTTCGACGATGTGGGCCGTGCCTCGACGGCCTGCCAGCACGAAGACCGCCAGGACGGCGACGGCGGACAGTTGGCTCGCGGCCACCGGCCACAGGCCCGCCGTGTCCCCGGCCCGGTCGAGGCAGACGAACAGCCCGGCGAAGCCGAGCCCGGCCAGCAGCCCCTCGGCCACCCCACCACCGTCGCGCTTGCCCGGCTCCGCGGCGACCAGCCAGATCCCGGGGATGGCCAGGCCGACGCCGACAACCGCGAGCGCCGTGAACTTCCCGCCGGACAGCAGGTCGATCGGGATGGGCAGACCGGCCGCGCCGACCGCTGACAGCGGCCCTGCCACGTTCATCCTCCCTCGGGACAGCCCACGGTAGAGAGCCAGCGTGCCGACCGCCCCACCGATCCCGGCACCGATCCCCCATCCGATCGCGCCCATGCCGGGATGGGCACTGACGGCAAGTGCGGCGACCACGCCGCCGAGCGCGGCGGCGGCCTGCCCGACGAGCCCGACCAGCGCGTAGGGGGCGCGGCGCGACAGCAGCCCGCCGAGGAAGTCCGAGGCGCCGTACAGGGCGGCGGCCGCCAGGGCGAACAGGATCGCCGTCTGCATCAGTGCTCACCGCCCGACGGCACAGGTGACGTGAACGCGTTCGGGCTCGCCAGGGCGCTCGTACCGAAGGACGGCTCCACGCCGACGCCCGGACCGGCGAGGTACCCGTCCGGCCACGGGCCGATGTCCACGATGCTCCGTCCCATGATCTCTTCCTCTCTTGGGGCCATCACGGGTGCAGGAACCATGCTGCTGGCGGATTGGACGGACGGACAGGACCGATTCCGGTCTGCGATGGAGGTCCGATTTCATCGGCCGGCCGCCTCGTACGACGGCTCGGGTGGCTCACGGAGCTTCAGGTCGGGAGCGCTTGGGCGTCCGGGACCTGAATCCGGCGTTCGTAGATTCAGCCGAGGGCCTCGTATTCGGCCGACGGGTGAGCCACCTCAGGGTGGTCCACG
Organism: Nonomuraea sp. NPDC049695; assembly: GCF_040674955.1. Lineage (NCBI taxonomy): Bacteria > Bacillati > Actinomycetota > Actinomycetes > Streptosporangiales > Streptosporangiaceae > Nonomuraea > Nonomuraea sp. NPDC049695. The sequence goes on from NZ_JBFANV010000080.1 coordinate 43,772, forward strand.
GTGTAGCGATGGCCGTAGATCCTCAGCATTGCCCAGTGCCACGCCTCGTCATGGAAGATCAGTCCGCGGAATGGCGTGCCATTCGGCTCATATGGGTACCGTTCCAGCGCAGCTTTCTCGGCTTCAGCCGAAGCGAGTCCTCCGTAGCGCTGCATCACCCACGCAAAGCGTCTGCGCTCGTCTCGCAGGCACGCGACATACTCCTCTTCGCCCCAAACCGTCTCATCCTCACTCCTGGCCATTCCTGAACTATAGGAAGGGCCGTGATTCTGTCGTGGTCGCGCACGCCGTCCAGCTCATCCAGTGGCCCGCGACCCAGCCTCATGATCTACGGTCTGATCCCTAGGCACGGGGGCCGGTGTGCAGGACGACGAACAGCCCCCGCGCGCGGGTGCCATCCGGCATCTGCCAGGAGCCGGCGACGTGGCCGATCGCTTCCGGCGGAAGGAGAGGCCCGCCGTCCAGGGCGGGACGCAGGACGCGGTGCAAGCGGCAACTGGGCGACCAGCACCGGGTCGTGGCAGCCGTCGTAGGCCCAGCGCCGTCCCAGCACCCCGTGCTCCATGGTGCCGACGAGGGCGTGCTCCGCCCCGTCGAGCGGGGCGCCGCGATAGGTGAGCGGCACCAGGTAACTGGTCGGATGGGTGCCGGAGGTGTCGGTGACCACCATGAACTCGATCCCGACCTCCCCCTCCGGGTCGTCCAGCCGGAAGCCGCCGGCCTTGGCCAATTCCGGCCCGCCCGCGCCGCCGACGTACCACGGCCGGGAGGGCAGCCAGGAGGTGAGCAGTTCCAGCTTGGTCGGCTTGAGGGCGGTGTGGTGGATGACGGCCATGCCGAGGACTCTAGATGGCGGCGGCAACGTCGGCCTCGACGCACTCCGAACAGTCGAAAAATACAACAGTGCTGTTATTTTAGTGCGATGCGCCCTTTTCCTCCCATCGAACCCTACGACCACGGGCATCTCGACACCGGCGACGGCCACCTCGTCTACTGGGAAGTCTGCGGCAACCCCAGCGGCAAGCCCGCCCTCGTCGTCCACGGCGGCCCGGGCTCGGGCTGCACACCGGGGCAGCGCCGCTGGTTCGACCCCGAGCGTTACCGCATCATCCTGTTCGACCAGCGCAACTGCGGCCGGAGCCGACCACACGCGAGTGACCCGGACGCCGACCTGTCCAGCAACACCACGCACCATCTCGTGGCCGACATGGAGAGACTGCGCGAGCACCTCGGCGTCAACCGATGGCTGCTGTACGGCGGATCATGGGGATCCACGCTCATGCTCGCCTACGCCGAGGCCTTCCCCGAACGGGTGTCAGAGATGGTCTTCGCCGGTGTCACCACGACCCGTCGCTACGAGATCGACTGGCTGTACCGCGGCGTCGGCCGCTTCTTCCCCGAGCAGTGGCAGCGCTTCCGGGAAGGCGTACCCGAGGCCGAACGCGACGGCGACCTGCTGGCCGCCTACGCCCGGCTCACGTCCGACCCGGATCCCGCCGTCCGCGCCCAGGCCGCCCGGGACTGGACCGCCTGGGAGGACGCGGTGATCTCCCTGGAGACCAACGGCAAGCCGAACGCCTACAGCGACCGTCCGCCCGACGCCCTGCTGGCCCTGACCCGCATCTGCAGCCACTACTTCGCCAACGCCGCCTGGCTGGAGGAGGGAGCACTGCTGCGCGACGCACACCGACTGGCCGGCATCCCCGGCGTGCTCATCCACGGCCGCTTCGACCTGGGCGCGCCGCTCCAGTACGCCTGGGAACTGGCCCAGGCCTGGCCGGATGCCCGCCTCGTGGTCGTCGACGACTCCGGACACACCGGCAGCACCACGATGAACATGGAGATCCTCACCGCACTGGACGCCTTCGCGGACCGGGAAGGCTGAGCCTGGGCGGCCACCGGCGATACCGCCGGAAGCCACGACCACACCGCCCGGCTCTGGAAGATCAAATGAGCACCATCTCCCGATGCCGGCGGCGTTGCAGGGGCTCATCTCCGCGTGTCTGGCGAGCTTGCCACGCACGAAGTGATCGCGGGAATCAGTCGATCTTCGCCTTCCGGGTGATGCCCGAGTAGTACGACTGCAGCAGCGTCTGCAGCTCCGGACGGTCGGTGATGTGGATCGAGGCGACATATCCACAGAGCTGCGAGCCGTTGAAGTCGCTCTCCCCGCCCTCCGGCCACGCCTTCTCGGCGATGAACCGCAGCAGCTCCAGGGCGACCTCGTCGGGCGTTCGATCACCGACCCAGGAGTAGGGCACGTAGAGCACCGAGTCCTGCGGGGTGGACTTGATCTCGAGCTTCTCCGTCTGGGCGGTGCCCACGATCGTGAGCTGGCTGCTCACCGTCCCCATAAGCGTGTCCATCTGCTTCTGGAACGCCAGCACGAGCTGGTTGACGATGTCCTTGTACGCCTCCCCCTGCGGCAGCGGCGGCAACCCCGAAAGCATCTCGGAGGTCAGTACTCCCTGCACCGCCGCGGCGCGCATGTCGTAGGAGCGGACCCAGGCGCGTGTCACCCGCGAGGCCATCAGCGCATGCGCCTGCTGGACCGTTCCGACGCCGTGCCGCAGCGCCGCGACCGCCTTCTCGTTGCTCCCCAGCTTCTTGTTGAGCAGGTCGAGCGCCACCTGCTCATAGCTGGCGGCGTTGAGCAGCGCCAGATCCGGAGTGAGCAGGTAGTGGGCGTCCTTGTCCCGGTACGCGAAGTCGACGGTGCCTCCGGCGGAGAGCGTGTGCGACGCCTCGTGGAACAGGGACGAGGCCGCCTCGAATCGGTCCATCAGGCCGTTGACCAGGTTGGTGCTGAGATCGACGTAGGCGGTGTCGCCGGTGCCGTGCGCGAGCGCGCCCATGGTGGCGGGCAGGGCCGGGCCATGGACCAGGCCCCTGCCCTTGTCGTTGGTGCGGGCGTACAGCTTTCTCAGCTGGGTCAGGATCTCCCTGAAGTGGGGAGCGGCCTCGCCGGCCTTGTCGCCGAAGCAGATCCGCAGGCTCTGCTGCGCCAGCGGCTCCTGGTTCTCGACAGGCACCACGACGCTGGTTTCGAGCTGGTCGATGAGACCGAGCAGGTAGGGGTGCCCAGCCAGAGGCGGGACCCATCCCATGAGCATGTTGAGCGCGGTGACGATCGACGGCAGCCCGTTGGCGCGTTCGTCGAGTGCCTGGGTCCGCTGCGGGTTCTGCGTGGGCAGCGGTTTGTTGAGCCGGTTGAACTCGGTCATCGCGATGAGCCGCTCGTTCGTGTACCTCCTCCCGATGTCACCCCCGAGCTTGGCTTCCTCGGCCTTGACCTTTGCCAGCGCGCCCGTGATGAGCCGGGCGTACGCGGCCCACACGTAGTTCTTGTCGCTCTTGATGTCCGCGAGCATCGTCGCGGTCGGAACTGGAAGCACGGAATCCTCCCCTGTTCGCCGGCACCCCGCGCACGCCGAAGCCGGTCGGGCGGTCGATGGGTGCGGGCGGTGTCCGTCGAGGCCCCTCGCCCCTGCGATGCCGGACACGCCCG
>NZ_JBFANV010000081.1:0-47229 GCF_040674955.1 Nonomuraea sp. NPDC049695
GTCGAAGCAGACTCTTCGCAGAACACCGAACATGGCACGGTCCTCCATTCAGGCGCCGGGCGCAGCCGGCCAGCGCCGCCGCCGGGATCGCGGCCAGGAACGTTCTACGGCTCAGGGACATCGTCGATCTCCCAGAAGCGTGAAGGGGAGGCCAGGCTGGCCACCCTGGTCCGGTCATCGGCGACGACCAGCACGGCCAGGTTGGGATCGGTGCGCAGCGCCACGCTCACGGCCGCGTGGCACGGCCCGCACCCCGTGCGGTCCTCTATCACCATCACCTTGGCCGGGCGCTTCCTGCACAGGGCGCGGACCAGCGCGACGCTCAGCCGCTCGTCGTGGGCCAGCTCGTGCGGCCTCGACCGTAAGAAGCCCTGGATGTCCATGCGCTTGGCCATGTACGCGACCCTGCTGTGGAGGAACGAGGGCGCGAGGTCGTCGCGCGCGGCCAGCGCGAGGTTCTGCTCGACGGTCAGGTGCGGCAGCAGCCCCGCCCCCGCCGGGACGAGCGCGATCTCACGTTCGGTCGGCAGCCACATGGTGATCTCCTGGCCGCCGACGCGGATCTGGCCGTCGTCCGGCATCTCGAGGCCGAGCAGGATGTCGGTGAACGTGTCGGCCTCGGCACTGTCGGCCGCCACCACCACGGCGGTGTGCCCTGAGGCGACGGTCAGGGGGTCGGGCCGGAGCCCCCGCCGGGTCCCGTGCGTCTGCCAGGTGAGACCGGAGAGCTCAAGAAGTGGCACGTGCCCAACCGCCGTCGAGTCGGATGTCCTCCACTCTCGACGTTTTCACAAACAGTGGATCACGGCAACGTAATTGCGCGATTCCGCTATGTGCTCACCTGGAGGAAGTGGGTCGAGAACCAGTCTCTGGCGTGCTCCGCCACGGCCTCCAGGGCGCCGGGCTCCTCGAACAGGTGGGTGGCCCCGGGCACGACGGTGATCCGGCTCTCGGCATGCAGATGCCGCTGGGCCTCCTCGTTCAGCTTCACCACGATCGGATCCCTGCCGCCCACGATGAGCAGCGTGGGCGCGCGTACCGCCGCGAGCCGGGGCCCCGCCAGGTCGGGCCGCCCGCCGCGCGAGACGATCGCGGCGATCTCGTTGTCAGGCTCGGCGGCCGCCCACAGCGCCGCCGCCGCGCCGGTGCTCGCGCCGAAGTATCCGACGGGCAGCCCCGCCGCCGCGTCCTGCCCGCGTACCCATGCGGTGCTTTCCCGCAGCCGCTCGGCCAGCAGCCCGATGTCGAAAACGTTCGCCCTGTCGCTCTCCTCGTCGGGCGTGAGCAGGTCGAACAGGAGCGTGCCCAGCCCTGCCTTGCTGAGCACCTCGGCCACGTAACGGTTGCGCGGGCTGTGCCGGCTGCTCCCGCTGCCGTGCGCGAACACCACCACTCCCTGAGCGGTGTCAGGAATGACCAGATCGCCCTCCACCTGCCACACCTCCCTCTTCGCCGCGACATGTCCTCTCCCTCCGCCTTCCCCGCGTGGCGTGATCCATATACTGCGCGGATGTCCGATTTCATTGACTTCCGGGCCAGAGGACGGGCGGCCCTGCTGGCCGGCGGGGCGACCCACGACTCTCCCATGGTGGAGGGCGCGCGGCGGTGGGGAGCGGCGGCCGTGTTCCGTCCCTCGGGCGAGGTGCTCGACCGGCTGGCGGCGCTGGCCGGCACCGTGGAGGCGCCGGGCCACTGGGTGCACGGCCGGCGGACCTTGCACCTCACGCTGAGGTCTCTGGAGCCGTACCGCGAGCGGATCCCGGCCGGCGACCCGCTCCGCGTGGTCTACCGAGACGCCCTGGCCGAGGCGGTCGAAGGTCTCGCGCCCGCGAGGGTACGGCTGGCGGGCGTGAGCCCCCATCCGGGCGGTGTCGTGGCCTGCGGCCACCCGGAGGACGACACGCTGGTCACGCTCTGGAAGCGGTTCGCGCACGCGATGAAGGCCCGCGGCGTACGGGACCTGGAGCACGGCCGGGTACGCGACCGCTGGTACGTCAGCCTGGTCCACTTCGCGGGCCCGCTGGCAGACCCCCGCCGGATCGTCGAGTGGTGCGACGCCCACGCCGACGCCGACATCGGCCTGGCCGAGCTGGACACGGCGGAGATCGTCCAGTTTGTCCACACGGGGACGGGCATCCAGGTCAAGGCGCTCGAAGAGGCCCGGCTGGCATGAGACGGCGGGGCGGCACCCGGCCCCATTCCAAGGGTGTCGCCCCGCCGTCCCGGTCAGCCCAGCACCAGCGCGGTCACGAAGTGCAGCAGGTGCCAGGCCACGTAGGCGCTGAGCGAGCAGAACGCCCACTCTTTCCCCCGGCTGATCCTGGAGATCCAGCGGAGCTGCTCCGCCGGCTCCTTGCGCGCCCTGACGGTCCTGGTGACGAAGTACGCCGACATCAGCCAGGCCGCGCACGAGGCCCCGAGCAGCCCGAGCGAGAGCGCGAGCAGCACCGGGGACCCGGCCAGCAGGTCTGACGGCGGGAGCTGGCGGACCCAGGCGGCCAGCACCCCGGCGAGCACCGCGGCGGTGATCCGCCGGTCCTTGCGCGCCTGGCGCTTCAGCCACTGAAGGTCTCGACGCACGTGGTTCTTGAGCATCCGGATCACCCCCGTGTGAGTAGCTGGTGATCCCAGCTAACGGGAATGTCCGGATAAGATCTCCGACCTCACAACCGAGATTTCACGACTTTTAGCGATGTTTCAGTGCCCGGTACGGCCCCGAGCTCGCGCAGCTCCACCGACACCCGCCGCGCCTCCAAGGCGTCCCCCACCTCTTCGAGCAGCCGCAGAGCCTCCCGGAGCTGCTCGACCGCCGCCGGCCGGTCGCCCTGCATGGCGGAGATCAGGCCGAGCGCCCGCAGGGCGCACCCGAGGTCCCGCCTGGTCCCGCACTCCAGGTGGACGTCCCTGGCCTGCTGCGCGTACACCAGCGCCTCCCCGGCCAGGTCCAGGTCCAGCAGCACCATGGCCAGCGTCGTGAGCGCCGCCGCCCACCGGTCCTTGGTGCCGGTTTCGTTCTGCAGCTCGACCGTCTCCCACGCGAGCTTCAGCGCCGCCTGCGGCTTTCCGGCCGTGTGCAGCGCCTGCGCCATCGACAGCAGCGCGCTGGCCCGGTTGTCCCGCAGCTCCTCCCTGATCGCCAGCGACGCCTTGGCCGCCTCCAGGGCCGGCTGGTGCTGCCCCAGCGACAGGTACGTGTTCGCCAGCGTCTCCTGGACGTCCGCCTCCGCCCGCCGGTTCCCCAGGCCCTGCACGATGTCGAGGGCCTCGAGCGCGTACACGAACGCCACGTGCGGCAGCCCCTGCCGCCGCCGCACCCTGGCGAGCCGGTTGAGCATGCGGGCCTCCACCGGCTCGTCGCGGATCACCCGGCTGATCGCCAGGGCCTGGTTGAGGTAGTCGTCGGCCAGCGGGTAGTCCGCCAGCCGCCAGTGCACCAGCCCGATGTCCCCGAGCGTCTCCGCCTTGCCCTGCTCGTGGTGGAGCTCGACCTGCACGGCCAGCGCCTGCTCGTAGCACGACAGCGCCTCGTCGTACCGCGAGCCGTTGCGCGCGATCCGCCCGAGCGCGCACAGGGCGCGCCCGCAGCCGTACTGGTCGCCCGTCGCCGTGTACCCGGCCAGCGCCCGCTCGGCGTCCCGGCGGGCGTCGTGCGGCAGCCGCAGCAGGTCGTAGATCTCGGCCAGGCAGAGCAGCGTCTCGGCCTCGGCGTGCTCGTCGCCCAGTTCGTGGCAGATCGACAGCGCCTCCAGGCCCTCCGACAGCGCCGCATTCGGTTCGCCCAGGTTCTGCTGCACCGTGGCCAGGGTGATCAGGCTCTGCGCGGTGCCCCTCCGGTCGCCGAGCTCCTCGCGCACCTCCAGTGCCTGGCCGGCGTGGTGCAGCGCCAGCTCGTACCGCTCCTGGGACAGGTGCAGCCGCGAGAGCGTGTGCAGGCAGTTCGCCACCCCGGCCAGGTCGCCGATCTCCCGGTAGAGGTCGAGCGCCTCGCCGGCGCACTTCAGCGCCTCCTCGTTGTTGCCGGCGATGCCGTGCACCTCCGCCAGGTCGTTGAGGGCGCGGGCCCGCCCCTCGGCGTCGCCGAGCGAGGCGAAGTCGTCCAGCGCCTCCGCGATGAACCTGGCCGCCAGCGTCGACGGCCCGATGTCCCGGTGGATCGAGCCGAGGTTGCTACGCATGAGCGCGATCGCCCGCCGGTTGCTGACCTGCATCGCCGAGGTCAGCCCGGCCTGCTGGATCTCCAGGTTGTTCTCGTAGTAACGCAGGCTTCTGAACGGCTCGAACACGGCCTTCGCGAGCCGCCACGCCATCCCCTGCGCGCCGCTCTCCTCGGCCATCCGCACCGCGGAGACCAGCGAGCGCCGCTCCGCCTCGAACCATTCGGGCGGCGTCGCGGGGTCCGTCGCCTTGGCCAGGTAGTGGTCGAGCAGCCGCACCCTGGCCTCACGCACGCCACCCTCCGCGTGCCTGCCCAGCTCCCTGGCCAGCCGCTTGACCAGGTCGTGCACCCGGTAGCGCGGTCCGGCCAGCGGCTCCACCAGGTAGGCCCGGTGCAGCTCCTCCACCGCCACCACGGCCTCGTCCACCGGCACGCCGAGCGCCGCGGCCAGCACCTCGGGCGTGAAGTCCCGTCCGGGCAGCAGCCCCACGTGCCGGAACGCCCGCCGCTGCCCCGGGCTCAGCGACTCGTACGCCAGGTCCAGCGCCGACCTGAACGCCTCCTCCGGATCGCCCATCAGCAGCCGCCCCGGCCCGCGCAGCTCCTGGACCCGCTCCTGCACGCTGAGCCCGGGGTTCTCGGCCAGCTTGGCCGCCGAGATCCGCAGCGCGAACGGATGGTACGAGCACACCCTGGCCAGCTCGGCCAGCGCGTCCCTGTCGGCGGCCCTCGGCGAGTCCCCGCCGAGCACCGCCACCAGCAGCGCCACCGCGTTACCCGGGTCGAGCACCGGCAGGTCCATGAGGTCGGCGTGCCCGGTGGCCCGCAGCGGAGCCATCCGCGTGCGGCTCGTCACCAGCACCACGCAGTCCTTGCCGCCCGGCAGCAGCGCCCGCACCTGCGCCGGGTCGGCGGCGTTGTCGAGGATGAGCAGCAGCCGGCGCCCCGCGATCCTGCTGCGGTAGAGCAGCATCAGCTCCGCCCCGTCGTCGGCGGGCATGTGCTCGCCCACCCCGAGCGAGCGCAGGATCTGCCCCAGCGCCTCGGCCGGCGTCATCGGCGGCTGGCTCGGCGACTGCCCCCGCAGGTCGATCACGATCTGCCCGTCGGGGAACCGGTCGGTGTGCAGGTGCCCCCAGTGCGTCACGAGCGCGGTCTTGCCCACGCCCGGCAGGCCCTGCACGACCATGGTGTTCGTCCGCCTGGGCCGCTCCAGCCAGTCGGTGAGCAGGTCGAGGCTCTGCTGCCGCCCGGTGAAGTCGGGGACGTCCGCGGGGAGCTGGCGCGGCTTCGGCACCCCGCCGACCGGCAGCGGCTCCATCGTGCCTGGCCGGGTCAGGAACGGCGTCACCTGCCCCTGCCACGGCGCCGACAGGTGCTCCCAGCCGCCCGCCGCGTCACGCAGCGCGGACGGGTCGGCGATCCGCAGCCGCCGGTAGCCGGGCCGTACCAGCCAGCCCCGCCGTACCCACTGCGTGAGCTGCCGCTGCACCACGTCGGGAGAGCTGCCGACGAGGTCTGCCAGCGTCTCCATCGACAGCGGCGGCGCCGACTCCGAGGCCAGCACGTAACGCTCGTCGAGGTGCAGCAGCCACACGGCCAGCCGTGCGGAGACGGGGGCGCGGGCGAGCGCCTCGTGCCTGCGGGCCGCCACGTTCCTGGCGAACAGCTCCTGCACCAGCGCGGTGGCCACGGCCGGGCCGGCGGCGGCGTGCTCGCGTAACCGGCGCAGGTCGATGGGCCAGGCGCGCAGCTCGGTCAGGGCGTCGATCTTGGCGCGCTCGGCGGGGCTCCAGAAGGCCAGCTCCCCGATGAGGTCGCCGTCGCCGCGAAGATCGTGAATGGCCTCGCGCTCGCCGGCGGGGGTGTATTCGCGGGCGTAGCCGTAGTCGATCACATAAACGCGGTTGACCGGCCGCAACGGCGAGCAAATGGTCTCGTTACGCCGGAAGACGCGGGGCCTAGCGCCCTCGTCGACCAATGACCGGAACAGATCCACCCCGACACCACCAATCTGGGGACGGCGGTGTCCTCGTATGACAGATGTGAAACAGCCTCAACGACAATTTGTCACATCAGCGGGCTCCGCTGTCAATCGGCTCAGACTGTCGATCGGCTCAGACGGCGGCGGTGTCCTGGCGGTCGGGGACGAAACGGTAGCCGACGTTGCGGACCGTTCCGATCAGGGACTCGTACTCGGTGCCGAGCTTGGCGCGCAGGCGGCGTACGTGGACGTCGACCGTCCTGGTGCCGCCGAAGTAGTCGTAGCCCCAGACCTCCTGCAGCAGCTGGGCCCGGGTGAAGACCCTGCCGGGGTGCTGCGCGAGGTATTTCAGCAGCTCGAACTCCTTGAACGTGAGGTCGAGCACCCGGCCGCGCAGCCGCGCGGTGTAGGTGGCCTCGTCGATCGACAGGTCTCCGCTGCGGATCTCGTCGGGCACGTCCTCCCCGCCGGCCTGCGAGATGCGGCCCGTGGCCATGCGCAGGCGCGCCTCGACCTCGGCCGGCCCCGCGTTGTCGAGCAGCACGTCGTCCACGCCCCACTCGGCCGTCATCGCGGCCAGCCCGCCCTCGGTGACGATCACCAGGAGCGGGCAGTCGATGCCGGTCGTGCGGATCAGCCGGCACAGGCTCTTGGCGTGCACGAGCTCCTTGCGCGCGTCGACGAGAACCGCGTCGGCCGGAGGCGTGTCGATCAGCGCGGACGCCTCCGCGGGCGAGACCCGGACCGAGTGGAGCAGCAACCCCAGCGCCGGAAGCACCTCGGCGGACGGCTCGAGGGCGTTGGTCAGCAGGAGCAGGTTGCTCATTACGGCCTCCTCAAACACGCAAGGACCCGGGGGCTACGTTGCCCAGGTCCTGTAGGTGAGGATATCCCACGAGTAAGTCGCGTCCATTGCGCGTCCAGCAGGTGAACAGCGCGTCTCCTGAAACAACCTCGTTAAGGGCGACGCACAATAGACCAGAAACTGATTGTGAGGTGCCTATGGCCACGGGAAAGGTACGTTATTGGGCTGCGGCGAAGGATGCGGCAGGCGTGGCGGAGGAGCCGTTCGACGCGGCCACTCTTGGCGAACTCATGACGAAAATCACAGCGAATCGTGCCGATCTCGCGCGGGTGGTGCGGCGGTGCTCGTTCATCGTGGACGGGTCCCCGGTGGGCAAGCGGCCCCATGACGAGGTCGTCCTCGCCGAGGGGGTGACGGTGGAAGTGCTGCCGCCGTTCGCCGGTGGGTGATGGGCGGCTTCGTGGGGGAATGAGTGATGCCAGTCGATAGGCTCTTGCCCCCCGCCATAGACAGGTAGCCCCATGCGCAAGCTGATCGTTTTCCTGATCGTGCTGGTCGTCCTCCTCGGCATCGTCGACAGGGTCGCCGTAGCGGGGGTCGAACGCGATCTCGCGAACAGGATCGCGGCCGCCGCCGACCTCTCCGGCACGCCGACCGTGACAATTGAGGGCATCCCCTTTCTCACGCAGGCCGTCTCCGGGCACTATCCGGAGGTGCGGTTCGACCTCGGCACGTTGACCTACGGTGGAGTGCCGGTCAAGAACCTGCGGGGCGCCGCCTACGACGTGACGGCGCCGCTGGCGGACGTCCTCCAGAACAGGGCCAACATCCAGGCCCGGCGCGTGGCCGTCAGCGGCATCCTGACCAGGGCGACAATCGACAAGTACGCTCCCAGCGGCGTCAAGATCGGCGGCAACGGCGAGCGGCTCACGGCGTCGGGCGAGGTGATGGTGGGGGCGCAGAAGGTGAAGTTCAACGCCGAGATGCGGGTCGAGGTGGCCGATGGGGTCATCAAACTCCAGGCGGAGAAGATCGAGGGTGTGCCCGACCAGCTCGCGCAGCTCGTTTCCTACCCCATCAAGTTCAAGGGGAAGCTGCCCTTCGACGTGAAGGTGACCGGGGTCAAGAACGTGGCCGAAGGATTGGAGTTCTCGGCCGAAGCGTCTGACGTGCCGATCCGTGGATGACATTGAACCGGCCCCGCCCGGTATACGTGAAGAAGGCGTGAGCGCAGCCGGCACCGCGGACGAGGAACTCGTGAGGACCCTCTTCGACGAACATGCCGGGCCACTCTACGGCTACGTCCTGCGGCTGACCGGTGACTCTGGGAGGGCGGAGGATGTCGTGCAGGAGACCCTGTTGCGGGCCTGGCGACATCCCGAGGCTCTCACCGGCAAGCCGATCCGCGCGTGGCTGTTCACGGTGGCCCGTAATCTCGTCGTGGACCAGCACCGGGCGAAGAAGTCCAGACCACAGGAGACCGGTGACGAGGCGCTGGCGGTCATGCCGGCCGACGACCACCTCGAGCGCGCGGTCGAGTCGTGGGCGGTGGCCGAGGCGCTGGCCGCGCTCAGGCAGGAGCACCGCGAGGTGCTGCTGGAGGTCTACTACCGGGGGCGATCGGTGAAGGAGGCGTCGGCGACGCTGGGCATTCCGCCGGGCACGGTCAAGTCACGTACCTACTACGCGTTGCGTGCGCTCAAGCTCGCCCTCGAGGAGCGGGGGTTGGCGCCATGATGACGTGCGAGGAGGTACGGCTGGCCCTGGGCGCGCACGCCCTGGGCGCGCTGGACCCCGACGAGGCGCTGGAGGTCGACCAGCACCTGGCGACCTGCGAGGAGTGCGGGGCCGAACTGCTCGACCTGGAAGGCGTGGCCTCCTTTCTCGGCAAGGTGTCGGAGCGCGACGTCGAGCTGGTGGTCAGCCCTCCCCGGCAGGTGCTCGACCGGCTGCTGAACGACCGCGTCAAGCGGACCAGGCGCGGCCGGCTGCTGCTGGTGGCGGCCGCCTCCGTCGTGGCGCTGGCGCTCGGCGGCACGGTCTGGACGGCTATGAGCAACAGCACCCAGTCGCAGGGCGCGATGGCCCCGGTGTCGGCCACCCCGGCGTCCACGCAGCCGCCGGCGAGCGTGCTGGACGCGACGGAGGACAGCAAGGCGAAGTCGCTGAGCAGCCAGGCCGAGCCGTCCGCGACCAGGAAGCCGAGCATGCTGGCGAGCAAGCGGCCGAGCAGGGCGCCGCGGGAGGCGGTGGACGGGCCGACGTTCAAAGGCAGGAACGGCGGCTACAGCGCCAGTGTGTCGGCCTGGCCCGGCGACGACGGCGGTACGGAGCTGGGCGTGCAGGTCGGCGGCGTACCCGTCGGCACCACCTGCAGCCTGCTCGTCGTCGCCGCGGACGGGCGGCGCGAGCGCACGCAGAGCTGGGCGGTCAGCCAGGAGGCCTACGAGGAGAACACCGTGTTCAAGCGCGTGACGTCGCTGCCCATGGACGACATCGCCAGGTTCGACGTCGTCGATCAGGCCGGGAAGGTGCTCGTCAGGGTCCCGGTGCGGAAGTAATCGCGGGCGCGCGTGGTTGCACGTGACGATGACTGGTTGGTGGGTGGCGCTGGCGACCCTGGCGCTCGGCACTGTGATCGGGGTGGTCCGCCTGCGCCGCGACGGACGGGTGCGTGACACGGGTGACACCGGCGGGGACCGGCTGTCCGAGGCCGATCTCGGCGCGGGGCTGGGCGAGCGGGCGACGCTGGTGCAGTTCTCCACGGCGTTCTGCCAGCCGTGCCGGGCGACCAGGCGGATCCTCGCCGACGTGAGCGAGCTCGTGCCGGGGGTGAGCCACGTCGAGATCGACGCCGAGTCGCGGCTCGACCTCGTGCGGCGGCTGGACATCATGCGCACGCCGACCGTCCTCGTACTGGACACCGGCGGAAGGATCGTGAAAAGGGCCGCCGGCCAGCCCCGCAAGGCCGACGTCCTGGCGGCGCTCGCCGCGGCCGTCCCACCTCCGCCGTCTCAAGAATCGTCTCACCAACCGGACGAGATGTGACAGATGACGAGACGCCGAGTAGTGTCTTCGGCATGAACCCAACGACAGAGCTGCTCACGAAGCGGCGCGCGGTTGATTTCTGCCGCGTGACCACCGCGCTCTGTCGCGCTGCCTGAGGACGATCCCGCGGACGTCTGGTCCGCCCCATCGACCCTTCAGGAGCATCCTTCGATGCGTGCCGACCCTAGAGCGCTGCGCTTCGGCGCGGCCATCACCACCCTGGTCCTCACCCTCGTTCTGGTGACGGGGAGCGCCTGGCCGCTCGCCGTCCAGGCGGTGGTCTTCGCGCTCGGATTCGCATGGCGCTCGCCGTACACGATGCTCTTCAAGGCGCTCGTCACGAGCGCGCCGAAGGAGACCGAGGACGCCCGCCCGCCGCGCTTCGCGCAGGGGGTGGGGCTCGTCTTCGCGGCCGTGGGGCTGGCCGGATACCTCGCCGGGATCACGCCGCTGGCCCTCGTGGCCACGGCCGGGGCTCTCCTCGCCGCCTTCCTCAACGCAGCCTTCGGATTCTGCCTTGGCTGCGAGATGTACCTGCTCATTCGCCGTCTACTGCCCGCCGCCAACATGGAGGTTCCCAAATGAGCCGCTCCGCCGCCCTGGTGGACGCCGACTGGGTCGAGGCCAACCTCGACACCCCTGGAGTCGTCCTCGTCGAGGTCGATGAAGACGTCAGCGCCTACGACAAAGGCCACATCCGTGGCGCCGTGAAGGTCGACTGGCGGCAGGACCTGCAGGACCCGGTGCGCCGCGACTTCGTGGACAAGACCGGTTTCGAGGCCCTGCTGTCGGACCGCGGCATCTCCAACGATGACACCGTCGTGCTCTACGGCGGCAACAACAACTGGTTCGCCGCCTACGCGTACTGGTACTTCAAGCTCTACGGTCACGACAACGTCAAGCTGCTCGACGGCGGGCGCAAGAAGTGGGAGCTCGACTCCCGCGAGCTGGTGCGGGACGTGCCCGAGCGGGCCAAGACGCAGTACGTCGCCCAGGAGCAGGACACCAAGATCCGCGCCTTCCGCGACGACGTGGTCGGCGCCATCGGCAAGCTCAACCTGGTCGACGTGCGCTCGCCCGACGAGTTCACCGGCAAGCTGCTCGCTCCCGCGCACCTCCCGCAGGAGCAGGCGCAGCGCGCCGGCCACGTGCCCACCGCCCGCAACATCCCGTGGTCCAAGGCCGCCAACGACGACGGCACGTTCAAGGCCGACGACGACCTGCGCACGCTCTACGGCGAGGCCGGGGTCGACTTCGGCAAGGACACCATCGCCTACTGCCGCATCGGTGAGCGCTCGGCGCACACCTGGTTCGTCCTGCACGAGCTGCTCGAGCAGGACAACGTGAAGAACTACGACGGTTCGTGGACCGAGTACGGCTCGCTCGTGGGCGTGCCGATCGAGCTGGGGGAGGCCCGCTGATGACGACTGCACAGGGTTGCGGAGCGCCGGAGCAGACGATCGCGCTGCCCGCCGGGATCGACCTGGCCACCCAGGCCGTGATCCAGGGCGTGGTGACGGGCGCCGGCACCGCGTACGCACGGCTGCTCGACCACTCCGGCGAGTTCACGGGCGAGGTCGTGGTGTCCGACGAGGGCATCTTCCGCTTCTTCGCCGCTCCCGGCGACTGGACCGTCCGCATCATCGCGGGCGGCGGCGTCACCAGGGACATCAAGGTGGAGGCCAAGCTGGGCGAGGTCTCCTCGCTCGCGGTCGCCGTCTGAGCCGTTCAACGTAGAAGCCCGCGTCCTTCCTGGGACGCGGGCTTCTGGTTTTTTGCCCGTGGTGCTGCAACGGATCGGTACGCGGCGGTGTTGTAGCAGGTGTGAGTGAAACCGACTGTCTCGACCCGGTGCGGAAGGCGCTGCTCGACGACCTCGACGAGGGGTTCGCCGAGCTGTACGGCGCCTACCGCGGCCTGGTCTTCTCGACCGCGCTGCGGTTGAGCGGGCGCTGGGCCGACGCCGAGGATCTCACCGCGGAGGCGTTCCTTCGCGCGTACCGGGCGCTGGCCGGCTATGAGCGCGACCGCATCGCCGCGCTCCAGCCGCGCGCCTGGCTGATGACGATCCTGATGAACATCTGGCGCAACTGCGCCAGGGCCAAGTCCCGCAAACCGCCACCCGAGCTGCATGACCAGCCGGTCGAAGAAGCCGATCCCGGACAGGACGTCGAGGAGGCCGCGGTGCGCCGCGAGACCGGCGACGAACTGGCCGAGCTGCTCGGCCTGCTGCCCGAGGAGCAGCGGGTCGCGGTGGTGCTCAGGCACGTCGTCGACCTGCCGGTCAGTGAGATCGCCACTGTGCTCAAGATCCCTCAGGGTACGGTCAAGTCGCATGTGTCGCGCGGGCTGCGGCGGCTGCGCGTATTGGGAGGTGCCCGATGACCCACGACCCGCTGCTCGACGGAACCGAAGCGCCGGACGGGCTGCTCACCGCGCTCGCCGGGCTGGCCGCCGACGCGCCCCAGGGGCTGTTCGACCGGATCGCCGCCCGCTGGGTACACGTGCCGAGCCCGATCGGTGAGCTCGGGGTCGCGTTCACCGATCAGGGCGTCGCCTATGTGCACGCGGGCGAGGGGTTCGCGGAGGCGTTCAGGAAGCGGTTCGCCCGGCCGCTGCTGGCCGCGGAGCGGCCGCCCGCCGGGCTGCTGCCCGCGCTGCGCACCGGCCGCCCGTCCAAGGTCCGGCTGGACCTGCGCGGGCTGAGCGACTTCCAGCGCGACGTGCTGGAGGCGGCCCGTACGATCCCGCGCGGCGAGGTCAGGCCGTACTCGTGGATCGCGGAGCGGATCGGCCGGCCCGGGGCCGTGCGTGCGGTGGGCACGGCGCTCGGCCGCAACCCCGTGCCGCTGCTGATCCCGTGCCACCGCGTCACCAGGTCGGACGGCGTCGTGGGTGACTACGTGTTCGGCTCGGCGGCCAAGGAGCGCCTGCTGCTGGCCGAGGGCGCCGATCTGGAGCGGCTGCGGGAGCTGGCAGGGGAGCGGGTCTTCTACCTGGCCAGCGACACCACGGGCGTCGTGTGCTTCCCGACGTGCCACAACGCCAGGCGCATCACGCCCCGGCACCGGCACGGCTTCCGCACCGTCGCCCAGGCTGCGGCGGCCGGGTACCGCCCATGCCGCACCTGCCAGCCGGCCGCTCAGGGCTTGGCCGGGTAACGGATGAGGACCGTGGCGCGTACGACGTCGGGGCCGCGCGCGCGGTAGCCGTGCGGCACGTCGGAGACCCACGAGATGTGGTCGCCCGGCCCGGCCGTGAGCGGCTCGTGGATGGGCCCCGCGCTGAGCGTGCCGGTGAAGACCGTGACGTGCTCGCTCACGCCCTCGTGATGCGGGGGCGAGGTCTGGGTGAGGCCGGGCGGGACGGTGACCCGGTAGAGCTCGTACGTGACGCGCTCGTCCTCGAACACCTCGAGCAGCTCCGCCTCCATCGCCGTGCCCCGCATGATCTGCGGCTCCGGCGGGTCGGCGAGCAGCGCCCCGATCGGCACGCCGAGCTGCGCGGTGATCGCCCAGAGCGTCTCCAGCGTGGGGTTGTGCGTGCCGGTCTCGGCGTCGGCCAGGATGGCCTTGTCGACGCCCGAGCGCTTGGCGAGCTCCGACAGCGACACGCCACGCTCCTGACGCAGTCGCCGTAGGCGATCCCCCACCACGCGAGGGTCGGCGTCCATTGCGGGCTGCGGCTCCATAGAGCCATGGTGCACGCGTCACGCTTCGTGGTCGCCAGTCCTCGCCGATAATTCTTTTGTCACTGCCAAGGGACGACACCCGCACCAGCACGCGTCACCCACCTGTGCCTCGTCCACGGACGGGAGCGCTTTGGGGGAGTTGCGGCTGCGGCAGATGGGACAGACCGCTACGATTCTGCAGATGTCCGGTTCGACAGGTGTGATGGCGCCTCCCCGACCTGGGCCTGCGTCGGCTCCGGGGATGCCGTCGCCGTACTCGCTGCCCCTGCACACCCTGCGACTGGCGGGCAAGTGCGCCCTGCCGCTGATCTTCTGGTTCGCGGCCGGCCAGCTCGCGCGCTTCGTCCTGCTGTACGGCGCCACCGAGGTCGCGTACGGCGATTTCCGGCAGGTCCGCCTGGTCGCCGTGATGACGTTGCTCACGCTCATCGTCCTGACCGCCATGACGGTCACCACCGGCATGCTCTACTCGCTGCGCGGCGCGCTGTGGGAGATGCGCGCGAGGGTCGAGGAGGGCGTGGCGCAGGAGCGCTTCTTCCGCGTGCTCGACCGGGTGGCCCCGGCCTTCGCCGTGCTCTACCTGGCGTGGGGGTTCCAGACGGAGGACGCCAGAGACGTCTACCAGATGGACATGTTCCACCACTTCTACGACCTGACGGGCGCGGCATGGTTCGGCGAGAAATCGCACGTCGGCCGGGGGCTCATCGATCTGGACTGGCGGGTGTCGCTGGGGACGATGGCCGTCATGTTCGGGCTGAAGTGGCTCTTCGCGAAGCTCGTCGAGAAGGGCAAGAGCAGCTTCTACGGCTTCCTCGCCGCCTTCTCCGAGTTCGCCTTCGTCTTCTACGGCCTGAACGCCACCTTCTTCATCGCCAGCGCGCGCTCCGAGTGGCTCCAGCACCGCAACGTGGTCGCCGGCACGGAACACTTCTGGGCCGAGGCGCAGAAGAACATGCCGCTGTGGGAAGCCGTCTCCGGCTTCTTCGCCGATGTCTGGCCACTGTTCCTCGACGCCGTCGCCGTCCCGCTGGCCTGGCTCACCGTGGCGATGCTCGTCTTCGGCGGCTACTCCGACGAGACCCGCGCCCTGCTCAAGGGCACCCGCCTGGAGAAGAGCGTGGACCGGCTCGAACACAGCCACGACCTCACGCAGAAGTCGTTCGACCACCTCACCAGCGGTTTCAGGGACCGCTGGCTGCCGCTGGCCAACTCCCTGCGGATGGTGTTCAACAGCGGCGCGCCGCTGTTCGGGATGATGTGCCTGTGCTACGGGATCATCACGGTGGCCGGGCAGTACGCCGAGCGTGGGCTGCTGACGCTGGTGGGGACGCAGCAGGAGAACGCGTTCGCCTTCATCGAGCCGCCGGTGTCCTTCGTGCGCGACATGATCGTGACCGTGCTGACCATGTCGCTGCTGGCGGCCGCGTACGACATCGCCGCCACCAGGGCCCGACTCAACGGCGAGCCGCTCAACGACGTCTGAGCCGTCTCACCTGCGCCTGAAGCGGAGCACCTCGACGTCCTGGTCCATCTTCTCCGCCTTCTCCCGGTTGAAGAGATCCGCGGTGGGGGTGTCCGACCGGTAGTTGCTCGGGCGGAAGGAGAGCTCGACCTCGTTCGCCACCGGGGTCGGCACGATGGCCAGCCCCTGGATCTTGTACTCTTTGCCCACTTCCAGCCGGTCCGTCGGGGCGTCTCCCACGTTCTGGGTCTCCACGGTCCAGGTACGGCCGGCGCCGTCCTCGAACTGGACGTCGTAGGGCTTGGCGGTCATGGTGGCGCTGCCCTCGTCGACGACCTTCTTCGTGATGTCCACCTTCAGCCAGGTCACCTCGGCGCCGTGCTTGCTGCTCGCGGGAGCCTTGGTGGGCGCGACCGCGGCCCGGTACTCGACGTTGTGCACCGTACCGGCCTGGCCGGCGGGCACGATGATCTCCTTGGTCTCCTTGGCGTGGCTCTTCTCGAAGAAGAGGTAGCCGTCGTACGACTGGGCGGCCGTGGTGAGGAGCGACACGATCACCGCGCCGGCGGCGATCAGCAACGTCCGCTTGCGCCGCGCCTTGGGTGCGGTGGCCCTCGGCCCTTCGGACGGCCCTTCGACCGGGTCCGCCTCGAGCGGGCCCTCGGCGTGGCTCGTCCCGTACGGGTCTTCGGCGGCATGCTCCGGCCCGGACGGGGCCGCGCCGGAGTGCCGTGGGAAGGGGGTGGGCGGGCCGGACGGCGACGCGCTCGGCTGCGGCTCGAAGGGCAGGGGGCCCTCGACGGCCGGTAGCGGCTGGGTGGCCCCCCTGATGGGTTCGCGGGGGGCCGGCGGCCACACCTGCTGGTCGGACAGGGCATGCCGAGCCCGGCCCTGGGTCGCGCCATGGCGCCCCTGCCCTGGCACGGGCCTCGGGCGCCGGGCCGCGACGCCGGGCGGCTCGGTCGTGCCATGCGCTCCGTGGGCCTCGCGGGCCCCATGGGACCACTCCGGCGCCCTGTGTGGCGCGGTGGGCTCGGACGCCCCGGGCCTTTCAGACACCCTGTGTGGCGCGGTGGGCTCGGACGCCCCCTGCGGTGGGCCGGGCCATTCAGGAGTCTTGTGCGGCGCGGTGGGCTCGGACGCCCCCTGCGGCGAGCCGGGCCATTCCGGAGCCTTCTGTGGCGCGGCATCCGGCCACCCCAGCCCGTCCTGTGACTCGCTCGGCCGCGCCTCCAGCGCGTCATAGCCAGGAGGCGGCGTCGCGCGGCCGTGACGACCGCCGTGGCGCGCCCCAAGGCCGGGCAACTGGCCCCCTGACGGTATCCGGGGGACGGGCGCCGTCTCGGCACCGGGCGGCACGTCGTCCCAGGACCCCATCCCGGCGGACGGCCGCGTTCCGTGCTCGGGAGGCAGCGCATGCCCGGAATGCCGCCCATGACCGGACGGCACGGTGTGGGAGCCGAGGCCGGGGGGCGGCTCCTGGCTGGGAGGGGGCGGGGGTGGAGGCGATTCCTCCTCGCGCCGTTCGTCCTTGGGCGAGAACCAGTCGCGCTCGTTCGTGCTCATCCTGCGATCACTTCTTGTCGGTCGAGTAGACGTCCTGAGGCGAGGCCGCGAGCTTGCGCGCGCCCTCCTCGTCCAGGCCGAGATCCACCTCGACCTCCGGCTGGTACGACTCCACCAGCACCTTCTGCGGCAGCGTGAACAGCACCTTCGCCCCGGGCAGCGCGGAGGGCGGCACCTCGAAGAAGAACCGTCCGCTCACCCAGATGTCCGGCTGCACCCATGTGTTGGCCAGCGTCAGCATGCTGTCAACCCGGTCGGTGGCGGAGAAGCGCTTGCCGTCGGCGCTCACCAGCACCGGCTGCGCCAGGTGATAGGGCTTGAGGCTGGACTTGGCCGAGGCGTTCACGATGAGGAAGAGATGGTCGGTCCCGAGGGTGCTGCCGCCGGTCTGGATCGACTTGGCCGCGATGAACGAGTCGAGCCGGACGGCGAACCGCCGCGCGTCCACGGCCTCGCCCTTGACCCCCGTGTAGGTGAGCGGATCGCCCTCCTCGCCCTCGGTCATGTGCAGGGTCTGCACCCCCACGGCGGCGGCCAGCAGCACCAGCCCCACGACCACGCCGAGCAGCCGGGCCCCGGTCCCTTGGCGCCGATCGGCCCGCCTGCCGCCACCGCCACGGCGGCCGGGCGACACGGCTGATCTCTGTTCCGTCGTGGTCACGCTGCGTCACCCTTCTTGACGGTCAGCGTCACCCGGGCCTTGACCTCGGGGATCCACTTGTCGCCCACTTCCTCGGCGACCATCTTCCAGACCGGTATGTTGCTGCCGAATTCGGGTTCGAGCTCGAAGGAGGCCACGTCCATGCTGATCCTGTCCGGCGGACGCTCGTTGTCCTTCAGCTCGTAACGCACGATGACCTGGCTGGTCATGCCCGGCTGGAGCTGGCGGGTCTGGCCCCCCTTGGCCAGCGCGTACGCGAACGGCCCCGCCTCCTTGTCGAAGGCCGGGGAGATGTTCAGCAGTGAGGCGGCGAAGGCGTCGGAGGTGAAGGCCTGCTCGATCTTGTCGGCGGGCAGTCCGACGGAGAAGGTCTCGTCGCCCTGGTTGGTGACGTCGAAGACCAGCTCCACGAAGCGCTTGTCCTCGTCGAACTGCGTCTTCGCCCGCTCCACCGTCACGCGTGACTCGACGAACTTGGTGGAATAGAGGCCCTGGTCGAGCACCGCACCCTGGCCCAACGGCTCCGGCTCGTCAGCGGCCTCGCTCAGACCGCCCAGCAGGGCGGTGATGCCGACGGCGGTGAACGCCACCAGGGCGATCGCGGGCACCACTACCGGGCGTCTGGGCTTGTTACTGCTTGCGCCGGAGGGTTCCGTCATGAGTAAGGATGGTAGTAGGTCTCGTCTGTCCCATCTGCCGCAATGCTCCCATCGGACAGGGAGAATTGCCGAGAAACCCTGCCGCTGCGGGGCTGGAAACTCATACGCTGTCACGGAGCGGAAAGGGCTGGCCCCTACTCCTAACGACATATCGGCGGCCGGAGGGTCACGTGACGGACGTGCATCCCGAGCATGTCCAGCTTCAGGCGGACCGCATCTACCTGGGCTGGCAATACATCCTGCTGCACCCCGACCCTGGTCCACCACCCAAACGTCCCTCGCCGGTCGAGGAGCCGCCGCCCGCCGCCGCGCCCGACGCCGTCGCGCAGGAGCTGCTGCGCCGGGAGCGCCGCCAGGAGGACATGCTCAACCAGCCGGTGCGGATCGTCCGGACGTTCATGCTGGTGCTGGCCGTGCTCATCCTCGCCGCGGCCATCGCGGGCTACCTCGCGTGGCCGTTCGCGTTCGCCGGGCTCACCGCCGCCGGAGGCGTGGCGGGCATCTGCAGTTACGCGCTGCTGCAGGGTGACAGGGCGGTCAAGTACCGCGTGCTGGAGCAGCAGGCCAGGGACGAACGCCAGCGTGAGGAACGTGACAAGGAGCTGTTCCGCGCGCAGGAAGAGCACGCCCAGCGATACCGGGAGTGGCAGGACTCCAAGGAGCGCCACGACAGGCAGCTCAGCTGGTACGCGGTCGCCGTACCCGACGAGATCGACCGCATCGACGTGGCGGGCGGCACGCTGCCCGGCTGGTCGGCGCTGATCACGCTGCTCGGGGCCACGCGGCTCTACAGCGGCGGCCACCTGACCGTGCTCGACCTGTCCGAGGGCGCCATCGCCAAGGACCTGATCGAGCTGGCCCGCAAGGGCGGCGACGATCCGCTGGTCTGGGTGCTGCCGGTCGATCTGCCCAGACTCGACCTGGGCGCCACGCTCAAGCCCGAGGCGTTCGCGGACGTGCTGGCGCACGTGGTGAGCGTGAGTGAGGAGCACCGCACCACGCGCGACCTCAGCTTCGACAACGCGATCCTGGAGCGGGTGCTGGAGGTGCTCGGCGAGAACGCCACGATCAGCCAGGTGACGGCCGCGCTGCGGGCCCTGGCGCAGGTGGGCGACCCGCGTGACGACCTGAGGTTCGGGCTGATCACGGCCACCCAGCTCGAGCGCATCGGCACGCTGTTCGGGCGCGGGGTGAGCGACCGGGTGGTGATCGAGCGGGCCTGGGCGCTGGAGTCGCAGCTGCGCAAGCTGGAGACGCTCGGCACCGAGGCCGTCCGGCTGCCGCCGGCCAGGCTGCGGGTGGTGAGCATGGACCGGCAGGCGGGCGTCTTCGGCAACCGCGTGCTCGGCACGTACGTGGCCACGGCCCTCACCCACATCCTGCGCCAGTCCGCCGCCTCGGACCGGCCCTGGTACCACACGATCATCGTGGCGGGCGCCGACAAGCTCCGGGGCGACGTGCTCGACCGGTTGATGGACGCCTGCGAGACCTCCCGTACCGGACTGGTCCTGACGTACCGGTCCTTGACGCCCACGGTGCGGGAGCGGCTGGGCAGGGGGCACGCGGCGGTGGCGTTCATGCGGCTCGGCAACGCCGAGGACGCGCGGGTCGCCAGCGAGCACGTCGGCACCGAGCACCGGCTGGAGCTGGCCCAGCTCACCGAGACGATCAGCGAGTCGCTGCCCGGCCTCGACGGCGGCTACACCTCGACGATCTCGCAGTTGGACGACGACAGGGAGACCAGGGACGAGAGCCACGCCGACCTGGCGGGCGACATCACCGAGTCCACCGAGTGGGGCAGGACCGCCGACAAGATCTCCGAGAAGGAGCGGGTGCTGCAGCGATCACGGGAGTTCCTGGTCGAGCCGCACCAGCTCCAGCAGCTCCCCACGACCTCCGTGATCGTCACGGACGCCACGGCCCAGGGCAGGCGCGTACGCCTCGCCGACGCGAACCCGGCCATCCTGACCTTCCCCAAGACCACGCTCGGCGAGCTGGAGGAGGTACGCGAGGCCGTCATGGCGCTCGACCCCAAGGCGCGCGACGGCGACGGGGAGCCCCCACCGAACCTCGGACCACCACCGCCACGCCTGGACTGGCGCAAGGGGAGGCAATGACATGGTCAATGTCAAGGTGACGAGCTGACGGTTGGCGGAATTTAACAAAGAACCGTCTGTGGGGGAATGAAATGCAGCCGAGTGTCTCGCTGAGTGGGCCCTGGTATCGAATCCAGTCGATCGCAGCACCCTCGCGAAGCTCGTCGGCGGAGTGGGATTTCGTCACCGTGCTGCCCGCGGTGCTGTCGGCCGCGCAACGCGACCGGCCGTTCGTGATCGGGTGGCTGTCGCGAGGGTCCGGCGCGCCGCTCGAGCTCATCACCAACGCGGGGCCGCTGTCGCCGCCGCGCCAGCCGCGCAGGTCCACCGGCGCGGCCGAATACCCGAGCGGCCCGCAGCCGCTGCTCTTCCCGGGAGGGGCACGCGGGGTCCAGCTCAGCGAGGAGTACCTCGCCGACCTGGCGGACCTGGTCTGGACGCCGTGCCCGGGGCGGCAGGCGCCGCCGCTCGGGAGCAAGGGGCGCGAGTTCGACCCTGACGAGCTCAGGCGGCCGACCCTGTTCGAGGCGACGCTGGTGACGCTCATGTCGCGGCCGTTCGCCTGGCTGGTGGTGGCCGAGCCGACCGACCTGCTCGACGCCGAGGTGGCGCACCTGCGTACCCAGCTCAATGTGCTCAGGCAGTACGGCGACGCCTCCGAGCGGTCCCGTTTCGACGCCGAGCGGGCCGAGCGGCGCATGCAGGAGCTGGACGCGTTCAGGGAGGCGGGTCTCTGGAACGTGCGCGTGCTGGCGGGCGGCGCCACCGCCGAGGAGCTGCGGCAGATCGCGCCCGTGCTGGTCGGGTCGGTCGAGATGAGCCAGCACCCGTACCGGCTGCGCAGTTCGCACGGCGCGGTCCACACGCTGTCGGAGGCCCTCGCCGTCACCATGCAGGACCCGGCCGACGGCGCCGCCGCCCCGTTCGCCGCCACCGCCGGCGCCCTCGCGGCGCTGGCCGGCCTGCCCAGGCGGGAGGTCCCCGGGGTACGCGTGCTCGAGTCGGGCTTCTTCGACGTGACGTCCGAGGCCGACGGGGGCGAGCTGGAGCTGGGGGAGATCCTCGACGGACAGGACCGGGGGGTCGGGACGTTCCGGGTGCCGCTGGCCACGCTCAACCGGCACGCGTTCGTCACGGGGGCGACCGGCTCCGGCAAGTCGCAGACCGTGCGTCACCTGCTCGAGCAGCTCAGCAGGGCCGGCATCCCGTGGCTGGCCATCGAGCCGGCCAAGTCCGAGTACGCCGCCATGGCCGGCCGCGTCGACGAACCCATCACGGTCATCAACCCGTCGGCCCCCGACGGCGTGCCGTTCAGCATCAACCCCCTCGAACCCGAGCCCGGCTACCCCGTCCAGGCCCACATCGACATGGTCAGGGCGCTGTTCATGGCGGCGTTCGACGCGGAGGAGCCCTTCCCGCAGATCATGTCCCTCGCCCTGCAGCGCGTCTACGAGGCCACCGGCTGGGACGTCGTCACGGGCGGCGCCGTGCCGGGCTCGAACGTCCCGCCCAGCGTGCCCACCCTCGAACAGCTCCAGCAGCACGCCATGGACGTGATCAAGGAGATCGGCTACGGCCGCGAGGTCCAGGCGGACGTCGAGGGCTTCATCTCGCTCAGGCTCCGGTCCCTGCGGGTCGGCTCGGCCGGGCGCTTCTTCGAGGGCGGCCACCCGGCCGACATCGGCGGCCTGCTCGAACGCGACGTCGTGCTGGCGATCGAGGACGTGGCCAACGACGAGGACAAGGCGTTCCTCATGGGCACGCTGATCATCAGGATCGTCGAGCACCTGCGCATGCGGGCACGCAGGGAGAAGTCCCACGAGCTGCGCCACGTCATCGTGATCGAGGAGGCGCACCGGCTGCTGCGTGACCGCGGCCACGGCCGGGCGTCCACGCACGCGGTGGAGCTGCTGGCGGGGCTGCTCGCGGAGGTCCGGGCGTACGGCGAGGGCATCGTGGTGGCCGAGCAGATCCCCACCAAGCTCGTCTCCGACGTCGTCAAGAACACCGCGCTGAAGGTCGTGCACCGGCTCCCGGCCGAGGACGACAGGAAGCTCGTCGGCGCCGCCATGAACCTGAGCGACGAGCAGTCCCGCCACGTGGTCTCCCTGCAGCCGGGCTCGGCCGCGGTCTTCGCCGACGGGATGGACCGGCCGCTGCGGGTCCGCGTACCGCTGGGGGAGTCCAGGGAGAAGGTGCTGCCCGGCCCGCCGCCGCCCATCCGCGGACGCCGGTCGGCGGCGTGCGGCGCGGCCTGCCGGACCGGGCAGGCGTGCACGCTCGTGGAGCTGCGCGAGGCCGACGTGCTCGCCGACGCGCCCGACTGGGCCTGGCTGCGGATCTGGTGCGACACGGTCGTGCTCGCCTTCGTCAGCAACCGGCCGCTGCCGGGGGTGCCGCGCGCCCTCGCCTCCGCCTGGGCCGACCTGCCGGCGCGGCGCAGGGAGTGCCTGCTGGCGACCCTGATCGAGCGCTCGGTGCAGCGGCGCGCCTGGTCGCTGCGGAGCTGGTTCGACCCTTCGCTGCTCACCGAGAAGGCGGCCGCGACCGCTACGCGGCTGCTCGCCGGGCTCGACAGCGGCGGCGAGCGGCCGGGGGCACAGTGGGTGATCCCGCAGGTCCGGTGGCTGCACGAGGTGGACAGGCTCTTCCCGTACGGTCAGCCCGCCCCCAACCTGCGCAGCCCGGCCCCTCCCATGGAGTACGCCCTCTTCCGCCAGCCGCCGAACGGCAACGGCTCCTCGCCCGATCTCGTCCACACCGAGCTGCTCGGGCACCGGGCCAAGGCGCTCCGGCACCACCCGCTGTCCATGGAGGTGGACCGGAACCGGGCGCTGGCCTGGCGGGTGATCCTGGGGGACGACGAGAACGAAGGGGTCCAGCGGGACATCATGACGGTGGCGATCGGGATCGAGTCGTCGGCGCGGGTGCGGCATGTGGGGCAGACGATGGGGGCCGGGTGGCTGGAGGGCGTGCTCTCCTGGCCTCGGCGCTTCGTCCTGCCGTTCGACCAGGGGGGCGCCCTGGAGATCACCTTCGCCGAGTCCGCCGCGAGCCCCTCCTGACCCCGCGCCCCCACCACCCCGACCCCGGCCCGCCACCGAGCGCACGCGCCGGCCGCCGCGCCGTCGACGCCTGTCACGGCATTGAGGTCCTTTCGGCGAAGGGACGGGACGCGGCGGGTCGCTTCGGGACGGGGTCAGGGTGGTGGCGGAGCGGGGGTCACCGGTCGCGGCGGCGCTCGATGCGTTTGCGGCGGGCCACCTCCCGCTTGTGCTCCGCCGCCTCCCGCCGCCGGGCCCGCCGGTCGTCCACGGCCTCCGCCTTCCGGCCCTCCAGCTCCAGCCGCAACGCCTCCTGGGCGGCCGTGCTCCGGCCGGCCACCCTGGCCGCCGCCCGGGCCGCCAGTTTCGCGGCCCGTTTGGGGTTGACCCGCTTGACCTCCCGCCTCTCCGACGGGACGGCGGGTGAGGAGGCCGCGCGTTCCAGGAGGGCGACCCCGTGCCGCTGCAGGAACTCGTACAGCTCGGGGTCGGTCGGTTCGGATCCGAGCGTGAAGCGGGTCGCCCGGACCGTGCCGTCCTCGACGATCTCCAGAACGCCGACCCAGAACGGCCCGTCCAGATAGACCGACAGCGTCACCACGATGCCCTCCATGCGGCATGCCGAAAAGACGGCCTGACGAGGCCGATTCCGGCACACCGGACATCCCATGGAAGGGCGGATACGGTGCGACTCGCCCGGGCTACCAACCGGGCCGCGTTTTCGTGTGCATCTCCAGACTATCGGCCAAGGCCGACTAGGATCCTTGGACATGACCCAGCTTCCTCTGCGGGCCCAGCTCGCCAGCGCCCTGGGCCGCAGTGCCGCCACGCTGTCCAGGATGACCGGACGCGGAGACGGCTCGGTGATCGGCGGCCGAGTGGGCCTCATGCTCGAGCCCGACCTCCTGCGCAAGCTGGCCCACGACCGCAAGCTGGCTCTGGTCAGCGCCACCAACGGCAAGACCACCACGACCAGGCTGATCACCTCGGCGCTGCTCGAGCTCGGCGAGGTGGCCACCAACGCGTTCGGCGCCAACATGCCCGCCGGCCACGTCTCGGCGCTGTCCCAGCACAAGGACGCCCCGTACGGCGTGCTGGAGGTGGACGAGAAATACCTGCCGGAGGTGCTCGACACCACCGGCGCGAGCGTCGTCTGCCTGATGAACCTCAGCCGCGACCAGATGGACCGTGCCGCCGAGATCTGGCTGCTCGCGCAGAAGTGGCGCAGGGCACTGTCCGGCAAGCCCACCCACGTCATCGCCAACTGCGACGACCCGCTCGTGACCTGGGGCGCCTCCACGGCCGCCAAGGTCACGTGGGTCTCCGGCGGGCAGCGGTGGAAGGAAGACTCCTGGTGCTGCCCCGAGTGCGGCGGCCCGCTCGACCGCAAGGACGCCTTCTGGGCGTGCAGGGAGTGCACGTTCCACCGGCCGGAGCCGCAGTGGGCGGTCGACGACGACGTGGCCGTCGACCCGCGCGGGCAGCGGTGGATGCTCGACATCCAGCTTCCCGGCCTGGCCAACCGTTCCAACGCGGTGATGGCGCTGGCGGTGGCCGAGGCGTTCGGGTTGCCGGTGGAGCGTGCGCTGCCCCGGCTGCGCGAGGTCACCTCCGTGGCCGGCCGCTACACCACCGTCGAGCGCGACGGCCGCCACGCGCGGCTGCTGCTGGCGAAGAACCCGGCGGGCTGGCTCGAGGCGTTCGACGTGGCCGATCCGCAGCTGCCGATCATCCTCTCGGTCAACGCGCAGGGTCCCGACGGCCGTGACACCTCGTGGCTGTGGGACGTCGACTACCGCATCCTGCGCGGGCGGCCCGTGTTCGTGACCGGCCAGCGCCGGCTCGACCTGGCGCTCAGGCTCGACGTGGCGGACGTGCCGTTCACGCTGTGCGGCTCGTTCTCGGAGGCTCTCGCCATGCAGCCGCCCGGCCGGGTCGACGTGATCGCCAACTACACCGCCTTCCAGCACATCCGATCGGAGTTCGGCCGTGCCGTCTGACAGCGCCCTGCGCATCGTCTGGATCTACCCTGACCTGCTGAGCACGTACGGGGACCAGGGCAACGTGCTCGTCCTGGAGCAGCGTGCGGCCCGCAGGGGCATCGAGACGGAGACGATCCACGTACGGTCGGCGGACCCGGTGCCGGAGAGCGGCGACATCTACCTCATCGGCGGCGGCGAGGACCGTCCGCAGATCCTGGCCGCCGAGCGCCTGCGCCGCGACGGCGGCCTCCACCGCGCGATCGCCCACGGCGCCGCCATGCTGGCGGTGTGCGCCGGATACCAGATCATGGGCAGCACGTTCGGCGGCGAGGAGGGCCAGCCGGTGGACGGCATCGGCCTGCTCGACATCGCCAGCTCCCGCGGGCCGGCGCGCGCCGTGGGTGAGCTGGTGGCGGAGGTGGACGCCGCCCTCAACCTCCCCACGCTGACCGGCTTCGAGAACCACATGGGCGTCACCCACCTGGGGCCCGGCGTCAGGCCCCTGTCCAGGACCGTCGTGGGCGTGGGCAACGGCGACGGCTTCGAGGGGTGCTACGCGGGGCACGTGGTGGGCACCTACCTGCACGGGCCCGCCCTGGCCCGCAACCCCGCGCTGGCCGACCTGCTGCTGTCGTGGCGGGTGGGTGAGCTGGTGCCTCTCGACGACACCCGCTACGAGGCCCTCCGCCAGGAGCGCCTGGCGGCCGTACTGCCGAGCTGACTTTTCACCCTCGATCGAGCCGCACGCGGAGCTGGACGCGCGTGCGGCTCGAGTTCTGTGCGCGCGCAGTCCTGATCACGTGGCTGCGCCGGGGCCCGGCAGCTTTCCCGCGGGTCAGTAGACGAGCGCCTGCGCGCCCTCGCTGACCGCTTCCTCGACGAACGCCGGAGCGCCCGCGATGCGGACCCCCTCGATGACGTCGTCCACGGTGATGTCCCTGCGGGCCGCGCACTGGGTGCAGAGCGTCACCCGCCCTACCGCCAGCACGGCGTCGAGCAGGTCCTCGAGCGGCGCGGCATGCGGCAGGCTGAACTCCTTGGCCCGGCCCGGCAGCGCGAACCACGACGCCTCACCGGTCAGCCAGAGAGAAACGGGCACACCGCTCGCGAGCGCGGCCGCGGCGACGGTGAACGCCTGGTTGCACCGCTCGGGAGCGTCCGCCCCGGCGGTCACCTTGATCACGAGTGATCGTCCCATACCGTCACCCTAACGCCCCGGCCGCGGCGAAGGACTCCGATGGAAGACTCCGCCGAAGGACGCTAGTCCTGCTCCGGTTCAGGGTCGTCGTCGCGGGCCGGTGCGCAGCTTTCGGAGCAGCCGCCGAAGCGGGCCGTGTTCACCGGGGTGAAGTCCGAGGCCGGCACGTCCTTGAGCGCCGCCATCATGGTGTCCTTCCAGATCGGCCCGGGCACCGAGGCGCCGGCCACCGAGCCGAAGTACCGGCCGCCGATGGTGACCCCGGTGAGCTTGTACCGCTGCGAGCCACGAGGGTCGCCCACGCTGACGGCCCCCGCGAGGTCAGGGGTGAACCCGGCGAACCAGGCCGTGGCGTACCCGTCCGTGGTGCCCGTCTTGCCCGCCGCCGGGCGGCCGATGCCGCCGACCCCGCGCATCGTGCCCTTGGTGAACACGCCGGACAGGACGTGCGCGGTGGCGTCGGCCACCTCCGGGTCCAGCGCCTTGCGGCACGACGGCTCGTACGGCGTCGTCGTGCCCGCCTCGGTCACCTTGGTGATGGCCATGGGCGCGCAGTACGTGCCGCGCGCCGCGACGGCCGCGTACGCGGTGGCCACGGTCACCGGGTCCATCTCGTTGATCCCGAGCGTGAACGTCTCGTACTCCTGCAGCGGACCGCCGTCCGCCCGCATGATCCCCAGCGACTTGGCCGTCCGCACCGTCTCGCACAGGCCGACCCGCTGCTCCAGCGCCATGAAGAACGTGTTCACCGAGCCCCACGTGCCGGTCGCCAGCGTCTTGAACCCGGGCGAGCCCTCGTCGTTGGTGACCGTCCAGGAGGGAATGCCCATGTTCTGGCCCTTGCAGTTCTTGAACGAGGCATAGCCGGGAGCGGTGTAGGCGTTGCTCACACTGATCCCGTCGTCGATCTTCATGCCCTGCTCGAGCGCCGTGATCAGCGTGAACGTCTTGAACGTCGAGCCCGCCTGGAAACCGATCAGCCCGCCGTGCAGCTTGTCCGCCACCGGGTTGTAGGAGATCTCCTTCCGCTTGGCCGACCGGCCGTAGGGACGGCTGGCCGCCATCGCCCTGATCTTGCCCGTGCCCGGCTCGACCAGCGCCTCGGCGGCCAGCGCGCGGTCCGAGGCGAACACGTGCTTCCTGATCGCCGTCTCAGCCGCCCCCTGGGCTTTCGGCTCCAGGGTCGTGTAGATCTTCAGGCCGCCGCGCTCGAACCGCTGCTCCCTGATCCGCTGTGTCCTGCCGAAGGCGGGGTTGGTGAGCAGCTCGTAGCGTACGTACTCGCAGAAGTAGGGATACCGGCTGGCCTGACAGCCGTTGGGCGCCTCGACCCCCTTGTAACCGAGCTTCTCCGCCTTGGCCTTCTCCGCCTGCTCCGGCGTGATCCGGCCGAGCTCCGCCATCCGGTCCAGCACCACGTCGCGGCGCTGCAGCAGCCGCTCGCGGGCCTGCTTGCCGAGCTCGGGATCGGTCCTGTTGGGGTTCTGGACGGCGCCGGCCAGGGTCGCCGCCTGGGCGAGGCTCAGGTCGGCCGCCGAGACGCCGAAGAAGCGCCGCGCCGCCGCCTCCACGCCGTTGGCGCCCGCCCCGAAGTACGCGATGTTCAGATATCTGCGGAGAATTTCGTCCTTGGAGTATTTCTCCTCGACGCCCATCGCGTACCGCAGCTCCTTGAGCTTGCGCGCGTAGCTGGCCTCCAGCGCCTTGTTCTTGCCCGCCTCCGTGTCGGCCGAGTTCAGCAGGACCTGCTTGACGTACTGCTGGGTGATCGACGAGCCGCCCTGGGCGATGCCGCCCGAGCTGAGGTTCTTGGCCAGGGCCCGGACGGTGCCCTCGAAGTCGATCGCGCCGTGCTCGTAGAAGCGGAAGTCCTCGATGGCGACGATCGCCGTTCTCATCACCTCGGCGATCTGGTCGAGGCGGACGACCTTGCGGTTCTCGGCGTAGAACTGGGCGATGCGGTTGCCCTTGGCGTCGTACATGACCGAGGTCTGGGCCAGGGGCGGCTCTTCGAGCCGGACGGGCTTGAGATCCAGCGTCTCGGTGGCCGAGACGACCAGCGTGCCCGTGCCACCCACGGCGGGCAGCGCGAGCGCGGCCAGCAGGGCGCCGGCGGCCACGGCCGCCCCGGTCAGACGGGCAAGGCTCGACAACGGGCTCGAAGGGGACATGGGCGTCATGACAGCACAGGCCGGTTCTTGCTGTCCAAGACTGATATGCCCTGTTCATCGATATCGGAATGGATATCGATGCCGTACGGCAGCCCAGGGCCACTAGGCTTGGGGAACATGGAAGAACCTGAGGTGCACCCCGACCTGGAGCCGATCGCGTTCCTGCTCGGGCGGTGGGAAGGCGCCGGCGTGGGCGGCTACCCGACGATCGAGAGCTTCAACTTCGGTCAGGAGATCGAGTTCGGGCACAACGGGAAGCCGTTCCTGTCCTACGTGAGCCGCACGTGGCTGCTCGACCAGGACGGCAACCGGGTCAAGCCGCTGGCCACCGAGTCCGGATACTGGCGTCCCCAGCCTGACAGGCAGATCGAGGTGGTGCTCGCGCACCCGACCGGGATCGTCGAGGTCTACATCGGCGAGGTCGTCTTCCACAAGATCGAGCTGCGGACGGACGTCGTCGCCCGCACCTCCTCGGCCAAGGAGTACACCGCGGGCCACCGGCTGTACGGGCTGGTCAAGGGCAACCTCATGTGGGCCTATGAGATGGCGGCCCTGGGACATCCGCTCACGGATCATATGTCGGCGGAGCTGAAGAAGGTAGCTTGATCAGATATGAGCACGCCCTTCACCGCTGACGCCGTCGAGGCGATCAAGCGCCACATGAACGACGACCACGCCGAAGACGCGCTGATCATCGTGCGGGGGCTCGGCGGCCGGCCCGACGCCACCTCGGCGCTGACGAGCGACGTGGACGGCGAGGCGATCGAGTTCACCGTCGACGGCGGGGAGCGGGTGCGGGTGCCCTGGGGCGAGACGCTCACCGAGCGAGCCCAGGTACGCACGGCCGTGGTGCGGCTCTACCAGGAGGCGTGCGGCCGGCTCGGCATCGCGGCCAGAGGCGAGCACTGACCATCGGGAAATGAAGAAGGGCCCCAGGCCAACTCCGCCTGCCGAGCAGGCGGGCCGGATGGACCATCGGTCGGGATGGGATCCCGCCCTCCGGCTGCCAGGGGCCCCGGTGGTTGCCTCGTATTCGCGATACGTCACGAGACAACAGTCCGCGACGTCAGCGGACAACCACCTCGCTAGCCCAACTATGATTCACCATTGCTTGGACCACCTCCTTTCCGCGTACCAATGAAGCTATGCGCTCACGTTCGGAAGGGGCAAGTGAATATCCGGGGGCCGTCCGGCGGCCCATCCGCAAGGGGTGGACAAGCGCCTAAACTCAGGACATGACCGAGACGCAGTGGCATGAGGAACTTCGCGCCAAGGGCTACCGGGTCACCCCCCAGCGCCAGCTCGTCCTTGAGGCGGTCAAGTCGTTGGAGCACGCCACGCCGGAGGAGATCTGCGTCAAGGTCCGCGAGACCGCCCGCGGCGTCAACATCTCGACCGTCTACCGCACGCTGGAGCTGCTCGAAGAGCTCGGCATGGTCACCCACACCCACCTCGGGCACGGCGCGCCGACCTACCATCTGGCCGCCGAGGCCGATCACGTGCACCTGGTGTGCCGGGGCTGCGACGAGGTGTTCGAGGTGCGGCCCGAGCTGGCGGACGGGCTGGTCAAAGGGCTGGACGAGGAGCTCGGGTTCGTCGCGGACGTGCGTCACCTGACGGTCTTCGGCCGCTGCCGCAACTGCCGGTAGGTGGATGGCCGCCCATCTACGGGCATCGCCGTGGCTGCCGATAGCCTTGGTGGCATGCGTAGCCCTCTGCTCGACCTCCCTGGCGCCGTCCCCGCGGACGGGCCGGACTCCGACGTAGCCGCGCACTACGGCGACCTGTTCGCCGAGCAGCGCGCGCTGGCCAAGGGTGAGGCGGTCGTCGACCGCAGCAACCGCGAGGTGGTCCGCATCTCCGGCGCCGACCGGCTGAAATGGCTCAACGACCTGACCTCGCAGAAGCTCGACACGCTGCGGCCCGGCGAGTGGACGCAGACGCTCGACCTCGACCTGCAGGGTCACGTGCTGCACCACCTGACGCTGGTCGACGACGGCGAGAGCGTGCTGGCCCACGTCGAGCCGGGCACCGCGCAGAGCCTGATCGACTATCTCGACCGGATGCGGTTCATGCTCCGGGTGGAGGTGTCGCGGGCCGACGATCTGGCCGTGCTCTCCACGGCCACGGAAGACTTCCTGGTGCCGCGCGACGAGCTGCCCGACCACCTGGGCAGGCCGCTGGCGGGGCTGTGGGCGTACGAGGCGCTGCGGATCGAGGAGCACCGGCCGCGGCTGGGGTTCGACACCGACCACAAGACGATCCCCCACGAGGTGGGCTGGATCGGCTCGGCCGTGCACCTGACCAAGGGGTGCTACCGCGGCCAGGAGACCGTGGCCAGGGTGCACAATCTCGGGCATCCGCCGCGCCGCCTGGTCTTCCTGCACCTTGACGGCAGCGTCGACACGCTGCCCCCGCACGGCGCCCCCGTGGTCCTCGAGGGCCAGGAGGTCGGCGTGGTCGGCTCGTCCGCCCGCCACCACGAGCTGGGCCCGATCGCGCTGGCCGTGGTCAAGCGCACGGTGCCGGTGGACGCGACGCTGCTGGCCGGCGGCGTGGCGGCGGCTCAGGAGGTCGTCGTGCCGCCGGACGCGGGCCGCAACGTCACCATCGACCCCTCGCTGCGCCGCCGCATCCGCTGAGGAGGGCTCAGACCTCGACGACGAGGGTGATCGGGCCGTCGTTGACCAGCGACACCTTCATGTCAGCCCCGAAGACGCCCGTCTCCACGCGCGCGCCCAACGCGCGCAGCTCCTCCACCACCGCGTCCACCAGCGGCTCGGCGACGGGTCCTGGGGCGGCCGCCTGCCACGTGGGCCGCCGCCCCTTGCGTGCGTCGCCGTACAGGGTGAACTGACTGATCACCAGGAGCGGCGCGGACACGTCCGAGCAGGACTTCTCGCCGTGCAGGATGCGCAGCCCCCACAGCTTCGCGGCGAGCTTGGCGGACGAGGCCCGGGTGTCCGTGTGGGTGACGCCCACCAGCACCAGCAGCCCCGGCTCCTCGATCGCCCCGACCGTGCGCCCGTCGACCACGACCGACGCCGAACTCACTCTCTGCACCACTGCTCGCATGCCAACCCATTCTGGACCAGGAGCGACGGTCCGTAGACTCGGGCCGAAAGGAGAGAGATATGTCGATGATTGTGGAAGTTGTCCGGTCTGGGTTCGTGGAGTCCACGCATCAGGCCCGGATGCTGACCGTGGACGCGGAAGGGCGTCCGGTCGAGGCGAGGGGCGCGGTGCACGTTCCCGCGTCGCCACGGTCGTCGATGAAGCCGCTTCAGGCGCTCGGCATGCTCCGCGCCGGCCTGCGGCTGGAGGGGGAGCTGCTGGCGCTGGCCTGCGCCTCGCATTCGGGCGAGCCGTTCCACGTGGACGGCGTCAGGAAGATCCTCGCGGGCGCGGGGCTGGAGGAGTCGGCGCTGGGATGCCCCGAGGACTATCCGGCCGACCGTACGGTGACCGACCGCGGGCGCGTCTACATGAACTGCTCCGGCAAGCACGCCGCCATGCTCGCCACCTGCGTGCTGAACGACTGGCCCACCGACTCCTACCTCGAGCCCAAGCACCCGCTCCAGCGCGCCATCCGGGAGACCGTGGAGGACCTGACGGGGGAGCGGGTCGCGGCCTCCGGGGTGGACGGCTGCGGGGCGCCGCTGTTCTTCGTCTCGATGCTCGGCGTGACCAAGGCGTTCAGGGCGTTCCCCATGTCCTCGCCCGACTCGTACGAACGCAAGATCTTCGATGCCATGACCACCTACCCCGAGTGGACCTCGGGCACCGACCGGCCGGAGGCCAAGCTCATGCGCGCGCTGCCCGGCCTCATGCTGAAGGCCGGCGCCGAGGCGTTCGACGCGTTCGCGTTCGAGGACGGGCGCGCGGGCACCGTCAAGATCGAGGACGGGTCGCCGCGCGCCCGCGTCCCCGCCACGGTCGCGGCCCTGCGCTCGCTGGGCCTGGACGCGCCCGAGCTGGCCGAGCTGGGCGCACCGCCGGTGCTCGGCGGCGGCCGGCCGGTGGGGGAGCTCCGCCTGCGTTAGAAGGCGCGTCAGAGGGTGCGGAACTGGCGGGTGGCGGAGATGGCGCCCGAGGTCGTGGTGGTGAACGTACGCATCGACCCGGCGAACTTGGACAGGTCCCACTCCGCCGGCCCGTGGTACCAGTACAGGTTGTCGGCCTGGTGGCCGTTCCCGGTGACCGAGGCCACCACGCGCGACCAGTGCTCCACCCCGTCGAAGATCACCGCGTACGGCAGGTAGCGCGAGAACAGCTCCACCCTGTGCTGCTCGGGCACGTCGCCCAGCTCGCCGGAGAACAGGTACTTCCGGAAGCCCATGGTGTGCGCCAGCGCCGCCGAGCCCTTGGCCGTCTTGGCCGGCATGTACTGCCCGCCGACGGCCAGCGCGCCGCCCGCGATGATCAGGGCCAGGCCGAGCAGCCCGTACGTGGTGAACCAGGCCAGCGCCACCGTGGCCACCAGCCCGAGGCCGATGAGCACCACGCCGATGGTCGTCCACCTGGTGCGCTCGGTGTCCGGGCGCCGGGCGAACCAGCCCTGCTTGACCACGTCGGCGTAGAGCGCGTCGCGGACCTTGCCCAGGTGGGCCGCGAACGAGCCGGACAGCTGCGACAGCAGCACCGCGTCGCGCCCGTCGAAGATGGCGTCGTACAGGGCGTGCTCGTAGGGCAGCAGCGCGTTGACGGGCGCGTTCGGCAGCCTGACCAGCATCCAGTCCGGCGCGTCGTACGCCTGCCGCGGCTGCTCGTCGATCCGCAGGAAGCCGCGGACCGCGAGGTCCACGATCGTGGCGGTCACGTCCACCACGTCGGCCTGCTCGTCCACGAGCGTGCCGATCTGGCCGGGCCGCACCCCGTCGGGCGGGGAGAAGTGGCCGTTCTGCACCGGATCGACCGCGCCCTGCTCGTGGCCCGCGACCCTGGCGTCGCGCCCGCGCGTCCAGTAGAGCAGGGCGAGGCCGCCGAGCAGCAGCACCAGCAGCCCGGCCAGGGCGCCGCCGGTGACGGTGTTCAGCGTGAAGGCGGCGGCCAGCGAGAAGCGCCTCTCCAGGATGGGGGCGCCGCCGCTGGAGCCCTTCGGGTATCCGACGACCACGGTCAGCGCCTGGCCGGAGCCGATGTTCTCCTGCTCGAAGTCGGCCTCGGTGGCCGAGTGGTCCATGGAGGCCGAGGTGCAGCCGATGGCCGAGGTCAGCTCCCCGGCGAAGCAGGACAGGTTCTGGACCTGCCCCGGGCCGTTCACCTTGACCGTGGCCTTGGCGACCTGCTGGTTCCAGCCGTTCACCGCGAACCAGCGCAGCTCCTCGACGCCGCCCGAGGTCGCCACCGCTCCCTTGACGTCGTACTCGACCGTCCCGTTCCCCTTCACGGTGAGCACGTCGCCTGCGAGGGTGCCGCCCTTGACGTTCGAGATCTGGTAGACGCGGTCGCTGCTGTCGTCGTACCGCGTCCTGGTGAGGAACGTCCGCTTGAGCTCACCCGACGCCCCGCTGATCTTCTCGACCACGTGCAGGGTGCCGTTCTTGCCGAGGGTCATCGTCACCTCGTCCGTGATCCCGGCCACCCCTGCGGACGCGGGAGCGGCGGTCAACGTCAGAGCGGTGGCCCCGAGCGCGGCGATCGTGAGTCTGATACCCATGGCGGCAAATCGTATCGGTTCGTGACTGTCAGTCCAGCGTGATGCTGGTTGCGGCCCGCTGAACGCTCTCCGGCGCGGCGCCCCCGCCGGGGTTCTCGAGGGCGAGCGCCTGGTTCTGCTCGACGAACGGGCGCATGCGCTCCTCGTACCGGTCGAAGGCCGCCGCCCGGTCCCTGCCGAGCTCCTGCGCCAGCACGTACGCCCCCACGAGGGCCAGGCTCGTGCCCTGCCCCGACAGCGGCGAGGCGCAGTAGCCCGCGTCCCCGATCAGCGCGACCCTGCCCTTCGACCAGCGCTCCAGCTTGACCTGCGCCATGGCGTCGAAGTAGAAGTCGTCGGCCTGCCACATGGCCGCGAGCAGCTTGGGCACCTCCCAGCCCAGTCCCTCGCAGTGCTCCTGGATCAGGCGCTTCTGCTGCTCCACGTCGCGGTGGTCATAGGCGAGCGGGCCCGCTCCGAAGCCCAGGTTGACCCGCATCACGGAGGTGTCCCGGTCGCTGAAGACGGCGCCGCCCGCGTCGCCCTCGCGGAACCAGGTCTGCCAGTGGTCCAGGCCGAGGAAGTTGTCGGCGGTGAAGATGGAGACGTACATGCCGAGGTGGCTGAGGAACGGCTCCTCAGGCCCGAAGACGAGCCTGCGCACGTTGGAGTGGAGGCCGTCGGCGCCGAACACGTAGTCGTAGCGCTCCCGCCGGCCGCTCTCGAACGTCACGTCCACGCCGTCGTCGTCCTGGGCGAGGGTGGCGATCGAGTCGCCGTAGACGTATTCGGCGCCGTCGGTGGCGGCCGTGAGGATCGCGGTGAGGTCGTCGCGCATGATCTCGATGTCCGGGCTGTCGAACCGGCCGCCGCTGATCGTCTCCTCGTAGCTGCGCATGAGCTCGTTGCCCTCGCCGTCCACCATGGACATGCCGCGCATGGTCGTCCGCAGCGCCCTGATCTGGTCGATGACGCCCATCTTCTCGACCACCGTCAGCGCGGCGCCCCTGATGTCGATGGCCTGACCGCCCTTGCGCGGGGCCGGGGCCCGCTCGACGAGCGTCGTCTCGTAGCCGTGCCGCCGCAGCCAGTAGGCGAGGACGGGGCCGCCGATGCTCGCGCCGGAGATGAGTGCCTTCATGATGTGCTCCTTGTCTGTTGACGTCGTACGCTGAATGTACGTCGTACGGACAGCAGGTCACAAGGGTATGATGGGAGGATCTGTACTAGTACAGGAGGATCGCATGACAGCGCCCTACGCCCGCATCGTCGCCGACATCAAGCGGCGCATAGCCGACGGCAAGCTGCGACCGGGCGACCGGGTGCCCTCGACCAGGCAGCTCGCCAGGGACTGGCAGGTCGCGCTGGCCACCGCCGCCAAGGCGCTCGCGATCCTGGCCCAGGAGGGTGTCGTGGTCGCGGTGCCCAGGGTCGGGACGGTCGTGGCGGAACCGCGCGGCGGTCGGGCGGCCGCCCGGCGTCCTGACATTTCGGGAAATGACCTGACCCGCGAGCGCATCGTGCAGGCCGCCATCGAGATCGCCGACGCCGAAGGGCTGCCCGAGCTCACCATGCGCGGTGTCGCCGACCGGCTCGGCATGGCGACCATGTCCCTTTACCGGCATATAGGCGGCAAGGACGACCTGGTGCTGCTCATGGTGGACGCCGTGATCGAGGAGTTCCCGCTGCCCGATGAGCCCCCGGACGGCTGGCGGGCCAGGATAGAGGTGTCGGCCCGCATCCAGTGGGCCGGCTACCGCGCGCACCCGTGGATGGCCGGCGTCACGTCACTGACCAGGCCGCTGCCCTCGGCCAGCCTGATCAGGCACACGGAATGGGTCATGGCGGCGCTGGCGGACACGAGGCTCGACGGCACGGCCAAGATGCACGTGCACACCCTGGTCTACAGCTATGTGCAGGGCATCGCCGCCAACATCGAGCTGGAGCGGCGGGCCCAGGCCGCCACGGGCATCACGGCCGACGAATGGATGGCCGAGCAGGACGAGGCCCTGCGCTGGATCACCGAGTCGAAGGACTATCCCGCCTTCGCGAAGGTCGTCGAGGATCTGGGCGGCGACTTCGACCTCGAGCTCGACCGGCTCTTCGAGTTCGGGCTCGGCCCACTGCTCGACGGCCTCGCCAAGGTGATCGACTGACCCGCCCTAGTTGGTGATCTGGATGCGCAGCCGCCGGAAACCGCGCCCCTTGCTCTCGATCTTGGCGACCTTGATGTGCCCGATCTGCTTGGTGGAGGCCACGTGGGTGCCGCCGTCGGCCTGGGTGTCGAGGCCCACGATGTCGACGATGCGCACGTCCTGCACGCTCTCCGGCACGAGGTTGGTCGCCGTGCGGATGATGTCCGGGATCTCGAAGGCCTCCTTGCGGGGCAGCACGCGTACGTCGATGCGCCGGTCGGCGGCGATCTCGGCGTTGCACGCGTCCTCGACGGCCTCCTTGAACCCGGGAGGCACCTCCGGCAGGTCGAAGTCCATCCGCGCGCTGAGCTCGTCCATGTTGCCGCCGGTGACGAGGCAGCCGTAATCCCTGAACACCACTCCGCACAGCACGTGGAGCCCCGAGTGCGTACGCATGAGGGCCGAGCGGCGCTCGTCGGCCACGGCCGCCTGGACCACGGTGCCCGCGGGCGGGATCGGGTCGCCCTCGGCCGGGATCAGGTACAGATCGTCGCCTTTGCGCACCCCCACGATGCGGGTCTCCACACCCTGCCAGATCAGGACCCCGTGATCCGCCGGCTGACCGCCCCCACCTGGATAGAAGGCCGACCGGCTCAGCACGATCCCGTCAGGCGTCGCGTCCAGCACGACGGCCTCGAAATCGCGGAGGACCTGGTCCGACAGTTCCAGCCGCTGCGTGCGCCCGTGGAGGTCGTTGGTCATGTCGGCAGCCTAGTGCCCCCGACGTGGCCCGCGGGCGAGCCGGCCTGATCACCAGGGGCCGTAGGGCCCGTTGTTGCCCCGGCCCATGCCCTTCACGGCCGGCTTGACGTCCACGATGTAGATCGTGGCGGCGATGACCGCCAGGATCGAGAAGAAGCCCACGGCATCCAGGCCGATGAATTGGAAGCCGCCGACCAAGAGGAAGAAAGAGAGATAGCTCCACGCGCCCGCGGCGGAGAACAGCGTCGCCAGCGCGAGGATCAGCAACCAGATGTTCTTCTGCAGCTTGCCCGCCGAGACGAACGCGTTGGTCGGCACCCGGAGCGCGTGCACCAGTGAGTAGACCGACATGCCGAAGATGACGGCGGCGAGCGCCAGGAAGAGGAGGTTGAGAAAACCGTTGATCAAGTTCATGTTGTTGGCTCCGCACAACGCCGCGATGAAAACGGCTTCAGCCTAATAGGCAGCCCCGACAGGCGGGCACCCCAAAGCGGAAAGGCCCGCCTCCCGAAAGAGGCGGGCCTTACGTCAAATCAGGCCTTGGCCTTGGTGGTGCGGGGCTTCCTGACCGGCGTCACCGGCTTGGCGACGGGCGGCTCGGCGGCCTCGGACACCTCTTCGAGCTCGAGCGCGGCGGTGCCGCTCGCCTGGCTGACGACCTTGCGGCCGCGCGTGGCGAAGTCCTCGTAGACCTCGGTGGCCCTGGTGGTGATCTGGTCGGCGTACTCGCGGGCCTTCTCGGGGAAGTCCTTGGCGAGGACCTCGGCCTTGTCGGCGTACGCGCGGGCGCGCACCGGCAGCTCCTTGGCGAGCTCGGAGCGGCGCGACTGCAGCTTCTGCAGCTGCTCGGGCAGCTCACGCAGCTTCTCCACGGCGTAGTCGCCGACGCCCGCGACGGCGTAGAACGGCTTGGACTCGGTGAGCTTCTTTACCTCGGTTGCGAGCGTCATGGGTTAACCTTCCTTGGTTTCCTGGGTGACGTTGCCGTTGCCGGAGGGCGCCGCAAAGGGCTCAAGAGCGGCGAGAAACTCCTCCGGCAGTGGTTCGTCGTCCGATGGGGAGTCGCGCCGAGGGTCGGCATTCTGGGAGGTCTGCTCACCCTCGGTGCGGTTCTCCTTACGGAACGACTCATAGATATCAATCAGCACCTGGCGTTGCCGCTCGGTGAGATTCGTGTCGGCCCTTATTGCCGTGATGACGTCACTTGGCGGCTCGCGGTCCTCAATGAGGCCCGCCTGCACATAGAGCGCCTGCGAGGAGATGCGCAGACCCTTGGCGATCTGGTTGAGGATCTCCGCGCTCGGCTTGCGCAGCCCACGCTCGATCTGGCTCAGGTAGGGGTTGGAGACCCCTGCCGCCTCCGCCAGCTGCCGCAGCGAGATCTTCGCCTGCTGCCGTTGGTCGCGGATGTATTCGCCGATCGAACCGACCTTGGGTAGTGCCATGCCCCATAGTCTGCCTCATCCTGCTTGCAATTGCAAGCAGGATGGTTAACACCAGCAAGCGTCAGAGCTGGAGAAACCAGAGGAAGGGTGTCGTGGTGACCAATGCCACAGAGAGCGCGATGTATGCGTAGCGCGCCGACGTGGCCAGCTCCGGCCCCGGCTTGATCAGGCGGTCGACCCTGGCCATGACGTTCTGGGCGTGCACGCCGATCATGCCGTGGGGCGTCGGCATGGCGCCCGCCGTACCGAACCTGAGCAGCGCCGTCGCCAGCCGGCGCGGAGAGCAGTAGCGCCGTGCGCGGTCGTCGGCGGCCATCTCGATGAGCAGCTCCACCTGCGCCTGCGCGTCGGCCACCACCTTGGACCAGGGCAGCGCCCTGCCCAGTGCGGCGAACGGCAGCAGCACCAGGTCGTGCCGCTCGCGTACGTGCGCGGCCTCGTGCGCGAGCACGGCCTCCAACTCGTCCTCGGACAGCAGCTTGAGCGCGCCCTCGCTCACCACGACCTGCGAGCGCAGGCCGGGCACGCAGTACGCCGCGGCGCCTGGGTGATCGAGCACCCGCACTCCGGGCACGCCGGGATCGTCGTGGGAGATCAGGGCGAGCAGCATGCGGTGCCGCCGCCGCGCCCGCAGGGCCTGCACGCCGGCCGTGAGGAGCACCGCGACCAGCACCGTCAGCGCGGTGAGCCCCGCGATGAGGGCCAGCACGTGCAGCGGGTCCCATGCCTCCAGGGGCTGCTCTCCCTGCGCGAACGCGACCAGCCCCGGCAACACCCCCACGCCGTACGGGTCGAGCGCGTAGGCGAGCATGGCGCCGGTGGTGGCCAGGCCCCAGGCCACGCCCAGGGATTGCCAGACGATGATGGCCAGCCGTGGAGCACGTGAGGTCCACCGGGCCGAGGTGAAACGCCAGGAGCCGACCGCGCACGCCATGGCGAGCGCTGCCAGCACCGCTGCCGTGATCACTCTTCCTCCAGCTCCGTAAGGGCTCTGCGCAGGATCTCCGCCTCGGTCCCGGACACGGCCTGGGCGAAGCGGGTCAGGGCGGCCGATCGGTCGCCCGTCATGTCCAAGGCTTCAAGCATAAGCTCGGCGATGTACGCGTCGCGGCTTTCGGCGGGTTCGTATCTCCATGCGCGCCCGTCACGGGTGCGCTCAAGGAAGCCCTTACGGGTGAGGCGGTCGAGCACGGTCATCACCGTGGTGGGGGCAAGGTCGCGGTCGGCTATGAGCCTGCCGACTTCGCGGGCGGTCAGCGGACTGTGCTCCGCCCAGAGGATGTCCATGATGCTGCGCTCAAGCTCGCCAAGACCCTTCACGTCCTTCAGGGTAGCTCTACAACCTGTCGAGCTGGCATTTGGGGCGTGTGAACCCCGCCACGTCGGCTGAACCCTCATCCGGCGCGCCGCGTATCTCCAGGCATGCGTTGGAGCACGGCAATTGCGGCGCTGCTCGGCCTCGTGCTGGCGGCGGGATGCGCGGCGGCGGCGGACACGTCGGCGGACACATCGGTGAGCCACGTCAAGGCGGACGTGGTCTTCAGCCAAGAGATGATCGCCCACCACCAGCAGACGATCCAGCTGGCCGAGGTGGCGGTCGAACGGGGCAAGAGCTCGTACGTCCGCGAGCTGGGCAAGAAGCTCATCCCCGAGGAGAAGGCGGACATCGAGATGATGTCGTCGTGGCTGCGCTCCTGGCGGGAGCCGCTGCCGCCGGAGCCGACCACCCAGATGGGCTCGGAGCTCAAGGCCGGGGCCGAGTTCGACCGGCAGTGGCTCAAGGAGCTGTCCGGGCACCTGGAGCACGGG
Organism: Nonomuraea sp. NPDC049695; assembly: GCF_040674955.1. Lineage (NCBI taxonomy): Bacteria > Bacillati > Actinomycetota > Actinomycetes > Streptosporangiales > Streptosporangiaceae > Nonomuraea > Nonomuraea sp. NPDC049695. The sequence goes on from NZ_JBFANV010000081.1 coordinate 40,313, forward strand.
GTCATGATGGCCGAAGAGGTGCGGAAGGCGGGCAAGCACGGGCCCACGCTGGAGCTGGCCGGCAAGGTCATCCAGGCGCAGAAGGCCGAGCTGGCCGACATCGCCGAGCACGCGGGCTGACCATGGCCAGGACGTACCCGATCGAGCGCCCGGCCACGGTAAGGGCCTTCCCGTTCAGGGCCGTCCCGGTCCACGCCGGTGCGGCGGTGGCCGCGGGCGTCGTGGTGCTGCTCGCCGTCCTGCGGTTCGGCGGGGCCGTGCGGCCGGAGATCCCCGGGCTGCCCACCGCCGGGCCGGTCACCGCGTGGGGCCTGCCCCTGGCCCGCTTCTGCTACGACCTGTGCGCGGTCGGCTGCGTCGGCACGCTCACGGCGGCCCTCCTGGCCCCGGCCGCCTCGCCCGAGTCGGCGGCCTGTCGGCGCGCCGCCGGCCGGTGGGCACTGGGCTGGGCGCTGTTCACCGCGCTCAGCTACGTCCTGACCCTGTCGAACCTCATCCCGCTGCCCGTCGGGGACCTACTCGCCGCTCCCGACCTGCTGGAGTTCGGCACGTCCATCCCGCAGACCCAGGCCCTGCTCGTGGTCCTGGCCGCCACCGTGGTCGCGGCGGCCCGGCTGCCGGCGGCGATCCGGCTGGCGGCAGCCGTGTTCGCGCTGCTGCCGCCGGCCTACGTGGGGCACGCCGCCTCCGCGGGCGATCACGACATCGCCGTCTCCGCCCTGATGTCGCACCTGGTGCCGGTCTCGGTATGGGTCGGCGGGCTGGCCGCGGTGCTCATCCACTTCCGCCGCTCCGACGACCTGGCCGTGGTGCTGCCCCGGTTCAGCACGCTCGCGCTGTGCTGCTTCGCGGCGGTGGCCGTCTCGGGCGCCGCGAGCGCGTGGGTACGGCTCAGCGCCCCCTCCGACCTCTGGCGGAGCGACTACGGGCTGCTCCTGCTGGCCAAGGTCGCCGTGCTCGCGATCCTCGGCCTGTTCGGCTGGAACCACCGCCGCCGCACGGTCGCGGGGGTCGCCGACCGCACGGTACGCCGTACCTTCGTCCGGCTGGCGGCCGGAGAGGTGACCGTGATGGTGGCGGCCATCGGGCTGGCCGTCGGCCTGTCGCGTACCCCGCCGCCTCCGGGCAGCGGCGGCGGCCACGGGCAACTCGCGCTGGAGTACGCACTCGCCCCCTTCACCCCCGGAGCGCTGCTCACCGAGTTCCGCCTGGACCCGACCGTCCTGCTGCTCCTGGCGCTGCCCGCGGCGGCGTACGTCGTCGGCGCGCGCAGGGCCGGTCCGTGGCCGGCCGGCCGGGCGCTCGCCTGGCACGCGGGGCTGGCGCTGGCGGCGTGGGCGCTGCTCGGCGGGGTCGGGAGCTACTCACGGGCGATGCTGTCGGCGCAGGCGCTCCAGCACATCGTGCTCACCGTCGTCGCGCCGCTCCTGCTCAGCCTGGGCGCCCCGCTCACCCTCGCCGCCAGGGCCTTCCGGCACGAGCACGCCGGCCCCGGGCTCCTCACCCGTCCCGTCGTCCTGACGGCCGTCTACCCCGTGTCCTTCCTCCTCCTGTACGCCACCCCCTGGCTTCCCTGGTCCCTGTCCGGCTACGCCCCCCACCTCCTGACCGAGCTGCTCTTCTTCGGCATCGGCCTCCTGGTGTTCCGGGTGGTGGCAGCCGTGGACCCGCTGCCTGGCCCGGTTCCGTGGGCCGACCGCGCCCGGCTGCTGGCCGCCGTGACCGCGGTCCATCTCGCCCTGGGCGCCTTCCTGCTGCTCGGGCCCGCGGTGGCGGCCGACTGGCTCTCCCTCGTGGCCCCGCCCGGAGCGCCTGGCATCCTCGCCGACCAGCGCCTGGCCGGGGCCGTGTCCATGCTCCTCCCGCTGCCGGCGCTCGCCCTGCTGGCCGTACGCATGGCCCCGGTGCTGGCGCGGGACGGCCGATGATGACACTCTCGGTGCGATGGAGATCACGCTGGTGCGAGGCGACATCACCGAGCAGCGCGCGGACGCCGTCGTCAACGCCGCCAACTCCTCCCTCATGGGCGGCGGAGGGGTGGACGGCGCGATTCACCGCCGCGGCGGGCCGGAGATCCTCGAGGAGTGCAGGCGGCTGCGGGCCGGTCACTACGGAAAGGGCCTGCCCACTGGACAGGCGGTGGCCACGACGGCCGGGCGGCTGCCCGCGAAGTGGGTGATCCACACGGTCGGGCCGGTTCACTCGAAGTCGGAAGACCGTTCGGAGCTGCTGGCCTCCTGCTACCGGGAGTCGCTGCGGGTGGCCGACGCGCTGGGGGCCAGGTCGGTGGCCTTTCCCGCGATCTCGACCGGCATCTACGGCTGGCCCTTGGACGACGCCGCGCGGATCGCGCTCGACGCGGTGCGGCAGGCGGACACGTCCGTGGAGGAGGTCCGCTTCGTGCTGTTCGACAGCGCGGCCTACGCCGTGTTCGAGGCGCGCCTCTGACAGCCGGGGCGCTTCAGCGGGGATCCACGGCCGACCACGGGAGGGTCAGCTCGCCGAGCCGCCAGCGGGCCGGGCCGCCCAGCGGCGGGACCATGGGCACCGGCCACGACGTGGACAGCACCCGCACGGCGGCCAGCCACCGCTGCTTCAGCCCATGGGCCCCGTACGGCGCGCTCATCGCCCAGGCATGGTCGAAGTCGCTCAGGAACGCATGAATCCGCTCACCGGGCACGTTCCGGTGGATGAGGGTCTTGGGCAGGCGGTCGGCCAGGTCCGAAGGCCGCTCGAAAGCATCGAAACGCGCCGAGAACGTGATCGTCCGCGGCCCTTCCGGCGACAGCCCTGCCCAGATCGCCCGCCGCCCGTTCTCGGACGACGTCCCCTCGACCAGGACGCCGCCCGGGGCCAGCCCGCTCCTGAGCACGTCCCAGTAATGCCACGCCTCGGCCTCGCCGTACTGCCTGAGAACGTTGAAGGCCCGCACCAGCGTCGGCGGGCGCGAGACGGGCAGCTCGAAGCCGCCCAGCCGGAAGCTCAGCCCTTCCCTCTCGTACGGCTTCGCCACCGCCACCCTGGCCGGATCGATCTCGATCCCGACCACCTCGACCCCCGGGGCCACCCTGCGGAGCCGGGTGAACAGCTCCAGCGTCGTGGTGTGCGACGCCCCGTACCCGAGATCCACCACGAGCGGCCGCTCCGCGGCCCGCAGCAGTCCGCCGTGCACGGCGACGACCCACCGGTCGGAGCGGCGCAGCCGGTTGTGCCCGGTCGTGCCCCGCGTGATCGTGCCGACCGGCGAAACACGCCCTGTCCGGCGCCGCCCGCCTGCCGGGGCGCCGCCGGCTCTAGCCACTGACGCGGTGCACCTTGTGCTGGGCGGCCTGGGCCCTCGGCCGGATGATCATGCGGTCGATGTTCACGTGGGCGGGACGGGTCACGCACCAGGCGATCGCGTCGGCCACGTCGTCCGAGCTCAGCGGGTCGGGCACGCCCGCGTAGACCCGCGCGGCGGCCGCCTCGTCACCGCGGAACCGGGTGACCGCGAACCCCTCGCTCTGCACCATGCCCGGCGCGATCTCCACGACTCGCACCGGCTGCCCGACCAGCTCCAGGCGGAGCGTCTCGACCATCGACGTCTGGGCGTGCTTGGCCGCGCAGTAGCCGCCACCGCCCTCGTACGACACCAGGCCCGCCGTCGAGGTGATCATCACCAGCACGCCGTCGCCCGACTCGACGAGCTTGGGGACGAGTGCCTGGGTCATGCGCAGGGAGCCGAGCACGTTGACGTCGTACATGCGCTGCCAGTCGTCCAGCCGCCCCTCCGCCACCGACTCCAGGCCGAGGGCGCCGCCGGCGTTGTTGATCAGCACGTCGCAGCGCTCGAGCGAGTCCACCAGCGCGTCGACCGACTCCTGGGAGGTCACGTCCAGCGTCACGGGTCTGATCGACTCCACGTCCGCGGCCAGTTTCTCCAGCCGCTCGCGCCTGCGCGCGCCCGCCACCACCTCGAAACCCTCGGCGGCGAGCCTCCGCGCGGTCGCCTCGCCGATCCCACTGCTCGCCCCGGTCACCACAGCCGTTCTCCGCATGCCCTTCATCCTGCCAGCCGCCCCGTCCCCATCCCACGCCCGCCTCGTGTGCCCGGCTCTAAGGGCGGCGGCCGGTTCACGGCCGCCCTAAACACCCAGTTATGACCCAATGTCGGGAATGTCGCAAAAATCTGGATAGTTGTATCCAACTTGGAGGTGGTGTGGAGTGAGGCGACGACGGGTGAGCCGGGTCGCGACCATCAGCATGCACACGTCACCCCTGGACCAGCCCGGAACGGGCGACGCCGGGGGCATGAACGTGTACATCGTCGAGTCCGCCAAACGCCTCGCTCAGCTCGGCGTGGAGGTGGAGATCTTCACCCGGGCCACCGCCCGCGATCTCCCACCCGTGGCCGAACTCGCCCCGGGCGTCCTCGTACGGCACCTCACCGCGGGCCCGTACGAGGAGATGGACAGGAGCGAGCTCCCGGGCCAGCTCTGCGCGTTCCTGTCCGAGGTGCTGCGCACCGAGGCCATGTACGACCCGGGCCGCTACGACGTCATCCACTCCCACTACTGGCTGTCCGGCCAGGTCGGCTGGCTGGCCAAAGAGCGCTGGGGCGTGCCGCTCGTGCACACCATGCACACCATGGCCAAGGTCAAGAACCTCCTCCTCGCCCAGGACGACAAGCCGGAGCCGCAGGCCCGCGTGGTCGGCGAGCAGCAGGTCGTGGACATCGCCGACCGCCTCGTGGCCAACACCGTCGACGAGGCGCGCGAGCTCATCGAGCTGTACCGCGCCGACGAGCAGCGTGTCGCCGTCGTGAACCCGGGCGTCAACCTCACCGTCTTCCAGCCCGCCTCGCAGGGCGCCGCCCGCCGCCGGCTCGGCCTGCCTCAGGACGCGCACGTGCTCCTCTTCGTCGGCCGCATCCAGCCGCTCAAGGCCCCGGACGTCCTGCTCCGCGCCGCCTCCAGGATGCTCATCGACGACCCGTCGCTCCGTGACCGCCTGGTCGTGGCCTGCGTCGGCGGCCCGTCGGGCAACGGCCTGGCCAGACCGTCTCTCCTCGCCGAGATGGCCACCGAACTCGGCATCTCGGACGTCGTCCGCCTCGTGCCCCCGGCCCCGCAGGAGGAGCTGGCCGACTGGTACCGGGCGGCCTCGGTGACGGTCGTGCCCTCGTACAGCGAGTCGTTCGGCCTCGTCGCGCTGGAGTCGCAGGCGTGCGGCACGCCCGTCGTGGCCGCCGCCGTGGGTGGGCTGCGCACCGCCGTACGGGACGGTGTGTCCGGGCTGCTCGTGGACGGCCACGACCCGGCACAGTGGGCGCAGGCGCTGCGCCGCTTCGTCACCTCGCCGCGCTGGCGCGACTCGCTGGCGCAGGGCGCCCGGTCGCATGCGGCCGCGTTCGGCTGGCAGGCGACCGCGGCCCGGTTGACGGAGGTGTACGCGGCCGCCGCCGCGCATATGCACAAGAAGCCCGTCGCCCTGAACTTCTAGCTCCGTACTTTTGTTCTGGCGGCCTCTATCCTGGTCGGCATGCGCGATGTCGTCGAAGCCGCGCTCAAGGCCGCGGACGTCTCCTACGACGAGCCGCGGCCGGGGGCGTTCCTGGTCAAACTGCCCGGTCAACACAAGCTCGCCACCATGACCTGGTTGATCGTGGGGGAGCAGGCGCTGCACGTCGAGGCGTTCTTCTGCCGCCAGCCCGACGAGAACCACACCGAGTTCTACCGCTGGCTGCTCGGCAAGAACGGCTCGATGTACGGGGTGCACTTCTCGCTCGACCCCGTCGGGGACGTCTATCTGGTGGGACGGGTGCCGCTGGCCGCCATCACGCAGGACGAGGTGGACCGGCTGCTGGGGTGCGTGCTGACGTACTCGGACGACTGGTTCGACCGGGCGCTGGAGCTCGGCTTCGCGTCGTCGATCCGGCGGGAGTGGGAGTGGCGGGCCAAGCGCGGGGAGTCGCTCGCCAACCTGCAGGCGTTCGCCCGCTTCGCCGACCCCCAGCGTTGACGATTGATCCACAGAACCGCCCCCGACTCCGGTAACCATAGGATTGGCGACATGGCGACTTTGGTGCTGCTTAGGCACGGCGAGAGTGACTGGAACGCGAAGGGCCTGTTCACCGGCTGGGTGGACGTGACCCTCTCGGCCAAGGGCGAGGACGAGGCCCGCCGCGGCGGCAAGCTCCTCCAGGACAGCGGGCTGCGCCCGGACGTCGTCCACACCAGCCTCCTCACCAGGGCCATCCAGACGGCCCAGCTGGCGCTGGGAGAGGCCGACCTGGCCTGGCTGCCGGTCAAGCGCAGCTGGCGCCTCAACGAGCGCCACTACGGCGCCCTCCAGGGCAAGAACAAGGCGCAGACGCGCGAGGAGTTCGGCGACGAGCAGTTCATGCTGTGGCGCCGCTCGTACGACGTGCCGCCGCCCCCGATCGCGGACGACGACGAATACTCCCAGGCCGGCGACCCCCGCTACGCGTTGCTCCCCTCGGAGCTGATGCCCCGTACGGAGTGCCTGAAGGACGTCGTCGACCGCATGCTCCCGTACTGGTACGACGAGATCGTCCCCGACCTGGCAGCCGGCCGCACGGTCCTGGTGGCGGCCCATGGCAACTCCTTGAGGGCCCTGGTCAAGCACCTGGACGGCATCGGCGACGAGGAGATCGCGGGGCTCAACATCCCGACGGGCATTCCGCTGCTGTACGACCTGGACACGAACTTCCAGCCCCGGCGGCCGGGCGGCGAATACCTGGACCCGGACGCCGCCAAGGCCGCCATCGAGGCAGTGGCCAACCAGGGCCGCTGACCCCCGAAGCTCGGCCTTCCCCTCATGGGCGCTTCGCGCTCGGGGTTCCAGACAGCACCCCCGGCCCCAACAAGATCGCCGCCTACCGGGCCGGCTACCTCGCGGAGGACCGCAGGCTCCTG
>NZ_JBFANV010000082.1:0-46647 GCF_040674955.1 Nonomuraea sp. NPDC049695
CGCGCCGGGACTGGGCCTGGCACGTGCTGCCGATCACCCTGCCGCCGACCGTCCCCGCGCAGGCGACGCTGTGCACCCCCACCCTGCGGGTGAAACACGGCCGGGTGCGCGTCGATCTGCCGTTCCAGATTTCGATCGAGGTCGCGCCCGCCACCGGACATGCGGTCGCGTGTGGGTTCGACTGGGGCGTCAACACGCTCCTGACCGGTGTGGCCGGACGGCTGGCCGGCGGCCGGGTCCTGTCGGATGGGCGGCCGCTGGTCTACGACGCCAGCGGTGTCTCGGCCAAACTGCACCGGTTGCGGGCCGAGCGGGAGCACTTGGCCGCCAAAGGTCGCCACCAGGAACGGCTGCTGGCCGGGATCACCCCAGCCGATCCCAGGTTCGCCAATCTGAGCATGGAGCATGCGGCCCTCAGCGTCGAGCATGAGCGCGTGTGCGCGCGCATCCGCAACCTGAACAAGACACTGGCCTGGTCGGCGGCCCGCTGGGCGGTCGACCAGGCCGTCGCCGCCAAAGCGACGGTGATCTATCTGGAGGAACTGGCCACCCTGGAAGCACGCGGGCGCCGAGGGAGCGCCAACGCGCGCCTGTCGGGGCAGGTGCGCGGGCAGATCGTCGAGGCAATCCGGCACCTGGCGGCCAAGCACACCATCGCTGTGGTCACCGTCCCCGCCCGCGGCACCTCCAAATACTGCCCCCGCTGCGGGGACGGCACGTCAGTGCTCCAGCACTGCCCGGCCCCCGACCGGCTCGGCGAGCGGGGTTGGGCGTGGGCGTCCTGTCCCGCCTGCGGCCTGTCCTGTGACCGGGACTGGGCGGCGGCCGAGCGGATCGTCGCGCGCGGCCTGCTCGGCCAGCACGCCACCCGCACCCACCGCGCCACCGGCACCCGCACCATCAGCAAGGTAGTGGAAGGCAACGTGGCCCGCGCCCGCCCGGCCCGCAGGCCCACCAGGGCGGCCCGGCGCGCCCGCCGCACCCGCACCGACCTGCACCCCCGCCCGGCAGCTCGGGACAGATCCAAGAACCGTCCCACCCCGAAACGCCCGGCCCGCACCACAACGAACGTGAAGAACGCGGCGACCACGTCGATGACCTCCAGCCGTGTGCCCGACCGGCGCACGGTGCCCGCCCCACCGCCCACCCGCGGTGGACAGCGTCCGGCGGGCCATGCACCCCAGCCGGGACGACACCAGCCGTCCCGAACAGGGCATGACAGGAATTCTCACCACCGGACCGGCTTCCACCACGCCCAAGCCACCCCCGTACTCGCACTCACCGAGCACGGAGGCGGCCAAGTCAGGCTACGCCCGTCCGAGTTGCCTGATTCCTTCAGGGAACTACAGGGAATTCAAGACGCTGTTAAACGAGCAGGCCGTCGAACTCTCCGTCCTTCACTCCGAGCACCAGGGCCCGGATCTCGTCGCGGGTATAGATGAGGGCGGGGCCCTCGGGGAAGCGTGAGTTGCGCACCGCGATGCCCCCGTCGGGAAGCTCCGCGAGCTCCACGCAGTTGCCCTGCGAGTTGCTGTAGCGGCTCTTGCGCCACGCGACCTGCGTCAGGTCGGCCGCGGGCATGCCGTTGTAGGTCTGGTTCATCTACATCTTTCTGAGAAGACCGCCGATGAGCTCGACGGTGCCCCCTGGCGTGGTGCTCTCCACGCACAGCTGCTCCATGGCCGTGAGGTACGGATCGATGTCCTCACGCTTGTCCAGGTACAGGGCACCCCAGAGCTGCTCAACGTAGACAACGTCCGACAAGTCGGACTCGGGAAACCGCAAGATGCTGAACGCGCCCCCTTCAGCGGCATGCTTGCCGAACCTGAAGGGCATCACCTGAAGGGTGATGTTGGGAAGGGCAGCGACTTCCAGCAGATGCTGGAGCTGCTCGGACATGACCTCCCGCCCGCCGATGGTCCGTTTGAGCGCCGCCTCGTCGATGACGGCCCACAGGCGGGGCCCGTCCTTCTGGGTGAAGCGCTCTTGACGCTGCATGCGCATATGCACGCGGCGTTCGATTTTGTCCGGACTCAGACCGGGGTTGCCAAGCTGGAATACCGATCGCGCATACGAGGCCGTCTGCAACAATCCTGGCACGAACTGGACCTCATAGGTACGGATCAGCTCGGCGGCCTCCTCCAGGCCCACGTATGTGGTGAACCACGAAGGCAGCTCGGCCGAGTACTTGTGCCACCACCCGGGGGTGTTGGCCTCACGAACCATCTCCAGCAGGGCACGGCGCTCGGCATCGTCGACGACGCCGTACAGGGTGAGCAGGTCTTCCACGTCACGTGTCTTGAAGCCGACGCGCCCGAGCTCCATGCGACTGATCTTGGACTCGGACGCCCGGATGTGGAATCCGGCCTGTGCCCGGTCGAGACCGCTCGCCTCACGCAGGCGCCTGAGACTCGCACCCAGCATGATGCGCCGAACGGTCGAGCCGGAACCAGGCGGATCAATGGACACGTGCTGCTCCTTGTTCGTTTCCTTGCGACTCAGTCTGTCACTTCACGGCCGAAAGATCATGGGCCGCGGACAAGATCCCCTTTCCCCCATATTGACCATTTGAGGCCAACCGTAGCGTGTGCACGGGGTGTCTGCACGTGCATTCGCTCTTGCACCTGCACGGAGATTTGTCGCAGAATGATCACGTGCAATCCACCACGGTGCCCGGCCAGTGGACCACGTTCGATTGGTGGCCCCCGGTCGGCTGGTGGCCGGAGGCGGCCCGCGATCTGCTGGTCCCCGGCCCCTGCTCGAGCGCCACGTTCGTGCTCCCGCCCAGCCCTGCCTCGGTCCACTCGGCCCGCAGCTTCACCACGGGCGCGTTGTCGGCATGGGGTCTCGGCGAGCTGATCGAGAACATGGAACTGGTGGTCTCCGAGCTCGCCACCAACGCGCTGCGCCACGGCCTGCGCCTCGACGACGCCCACCGCACGTGCCCCGTCCACATGTCCCTGGTGCGCCGGGGCCCCCTCGTCACCTGCGCCTTCACCGATCCAGGCGCGTCGGTGCCGGTGCTGCGATACCCTGGCCCCCTCGACACCGGCGGCCTCGGACTCCACATCGTCGAATCCCTCAGCCACCGCTGGGGCTGGTCCGCACTTGCACCTCACGGGAAGATCGTCTGGGCAGTCCTCTCCTGACCGGCGGTGGTCTGCATTACCGTGGATGCTCATGGCTCACGGTGAGTCCCACGCGCGACCCCATGAGAGTGCTGACAGATGAAAGATCACCTGCTCGGCTGGCTGCGAACACTCGACGAAGACAGGCTTGGCCGCGTCCTGGCCAACAGGCCCGACGCCATCGCCGCGCCCTGGCCGCGGCGGCTCGACACCCTGGCCCAGCGCCTGGGAAACGGCTTCGCCGTGATGGAGACCCTGCGCTGCCTGCCGCTGCCCTGTCTGCAGCTGGCCGAGGCGGCCCTGGCCATGACCCGCCCCACGGCCGAGCGGCTGGCGCAGTTCGTGGACGCGCCGCTCGAAGAGGTGACCCCCTGGCTCGAATACCTGTACGACCACGCGCTGGCCTGGCCGGGCGACGACGGCGTCATCCACCTCACGGAGGGCGTCGCCCGCTGGTGGTCCGCCCCGCTCAGCCTGGGCGAGCCGCTCGACCATTACCTCAACTCCTGGTCGATCGGCAACGACGCGCTGAACGCGCTCGCCCGCAACCTCGGCCTGTCCCCCCAGGGCAACAAGCGCCGCGTCATCGCCCGCGTCACCCAGGCGCTCAGCGACCGCGCCCGCGTCAGCGCGCTGGTGCGCGGCGCGCCTGACGGCACGGTCCCGCTGCTCGACCGGTTCGCCTGGCAGGGCCCCGCGCTGAACGTCGACGGCGGCAGGTTCGTCACGCCCGGCACGCCGGAGAAGTGGTGCGCCGACCACGGCCTGCTCTTCCGCCCGAGCTGGCACGTCGCGGAGATCCCCCGCGAGGTGGCCATCTGCCTGCGCGGCCCCGGCTACCACCCGGCCTACCGGCCCGAGCCGCCCGAGGTGGCGACGATCCCCGTCGATCCCGAAGAGGTCGACCACCTGATGACCCTGGCCGCGCCGCACGTCGTCGAGCGGTGCGCGGCCCTGCTCGACAACACCGCCAAGACGCCGCTGCCGCTGCTCAAGACGGGCGGCGTGGGCGTGCGCGAGGTACGCAGGATCGCCAAGGAGACCGGCTGCGACGAGGACGAGACGCGGCTGCTGCTGGAGGTCTGCACGGTGGCCCGGCTGCTGGCCTGGGACGAGCCGTCGGGCGGCATGATCCCCACCGACCGGTTCGACCGGTGGCGGCTCGACGAGGGTTCGGCGCGGCTGCGGGTGCTGCTGGCGGCGTGGTGGCGCATGGAGCGCTCGTCGCTACGCAAGATCGACGGCAAGTACGGCACCGTGCTCGGCGACGACCCCTCGGGCAGCGCGGTGGCCCGGATCCGCAGGGCCGTGCTGTCGGCCCTGGCCGACCTGCCGGCGGGCACCGCGTTCGCCGACCGCGACAGCCTCGTGGCCAACGTCCACTGGCACACGCCGCTGCTCGACCTGGAGCTGCTGGTGGCGTGCGCGCCCGCGGTGCTCGGCGAGGCCACGCTGCTGGGGCTGCTGGCCAACAACGCGATCACCGACCTGGGCAGGGCGCTGGCCGGGCTCACCGCGAAACCCGGCGACGAGAACGACGACGCCGTCCCCATGGTCGAGCACGACCCCGTGCTGGCCGAGGCGGCCACCAGGGCGCTGGCGAGCGTGCGGAGGAGCGCGCTGTTCGGGCCCGACCTGACCGCGGTCGTGACGGGGCCGCCGTCGGCGGAGCTGGCGGCGCTGCTCGACCGGGCCGCCGAACGCGAGTCGCGGGGCGCGGCCTCGGTGTGGCGCTTCACGACCGAGAGCGTGCGCCGGGCGCTCGACGACGGCTACGACGCCGACGACCTGCTCGACGAGCTGGCCGCGGTCGGCACGATCCCGCAGCCGCTGGAGTACCTCGTACGCGACACCGCGCGCAGGCACGGCGAGGTCACGGTCACCACGGTCGGATGCGTCATCCAGGCCGGCGACCCCGCGCTGCTGGCCGAGATCGCCGCGCACCGGCGGCTGGGCAGGCTCGGCATCCGGCTGCTGGCGCCCACGGTGCTGGTGAGCGCGGCGCCGGCCGAGCGCACGCTGGCCGCGCTGCGGGAGGTCGGCTACTCCCCCGTGCCCGTCTCCGACACCGGCGAGATCACCGTCCACCGGGCCAGGCACGAGGAGCCGCAGGGCGGCAAGCTCATCCTGCTGCCCGGCGGCCAGGTGGCCGAGCTGTCGGAGTTTCCCGGCATCACCGAGATGGACCCGCTTTCGTACTTGCTCGCCGAGCCGACGCCGGACCCGTACGAGCACGCCCGCCGCCTCGTCGAGACCGGCCGGTCCGACGACGAGACGAACGGCCGCACGTGGGCGATCATCGGCAGGATGGCCACCAGGCTGCCGACGGCGCAGCAGTCGCTGCTGGGCTTCGTGGTCGACCGGGGCGTGCGCGCCGGCATCACGCTGACCGACGGGCTGACCGCCACGATCAGCCACGGCGAGCTCAAGGGTGGCGCGCTGGACGCCTGGTGCGAGGAGGCAGGCGACTACCTGGAGTTCCCCCTCGCTGAGATCGTCGAGGTCAGGGGAGCTCTTTAGCTTTCTTCAGGTTGGCCACCAGGCCCTCGAGGAAGGCCGCGTAGCCCTGATAGCTGTAGGGCGCCTCGGCGTTCCACGGGTAGAGCCGGCCGGCCTTGACCGCGGGGAGCTTGGCGAAGGTGGGCTTCTTCAGCATCTCCTCGGGCTTGAGCGACTGGGTGCGGGTGTCGTAGAGGATCACGTCGGCGTCGTACTCGTCGGCGTTCTCCCAGCTCAGCGTCTGGAAGAAGCCGCCCTCGTCCACCTTGGCGGGCTTGACGACGTCCAGGCCCGCGTTCATGAGGTGCACGATGTCCGGGTACTCCGGCGGGTTGACCACCCACATCGCGTCGGGACCGCCGGACATCATGAGGATCTTGAGGTTCTTGAACTGCGCGAGCTCCTTGGTGGCGGCCTCCATACGGGCCTTGGCCTCGTCCACGCCCTCCATGCTCGCGCCCAGCGACTTGGCCAGCTCCTCGTACTTGCTGATCACCTGGGTCGCGCTGCGGCCGGTGAGCATGATGCCCGCGGTCGGGGCGACCTGCTCGATGGTGTCCTTCGACTTCTCCGGCACGTACCAGAGGGTGCCCTTGATGTACATGCTGCTGACCAGGAGGTCGGGCTGGAGCGAGATGTACTTCTCGACGTTGAACTCGTCCCAGACGTTGCCCAGGCCCTCGACCTTGGTGATGTCCACGTTGCCGGCCTGGGGGTCCTTCGTGCCGTCCTGGAGCTTGTGCGGGCCGAAGACGGCGATGGGGCGCACGCCGAAGTCCCACAGGGCGGCCGCGGCGCCGACCTGGGCGACGATCCTGGAGGGCGCCTTGGGCTGGTCGATCTTCTTGCCGCGGTCGTCGATGAACGTCCAGCTCTGAGCCGCAGAAGCCCCCGAGGTGACCTTGGTGGGTGCTGATTCGCCGCCGCACGCCGCCAGCGTCAGGGCCGCCGCGAGGCCTGCGGCGGACGCCAGGAAGCCCCTGCGAGCCAGTACCGGTCCCGACATGTCCATCTCCTAAGGTTAGGCTTGCCTTTCTATTGGGTCATTAGATTAGCCTTGCCTAAGTTTGACCGCTACGAGAGGGGGAGTCGGGTGCGCCCGGCTGAGCAGGCCGCCAGAGCGGCGGATGCCGACCCGCCCGTCACCGCCGGGAGCGGCGGGCGCGCGGCGAGGGGGCGGACCGCCGCGCTGGCGGCTGGGCTCCTCGTCGCCGTGGCGGTGCTGGCGCTGGTGGCGATGGCGAGCGTGGCGCTCGGGGCGCGGTCCATGTCGTTCTCGACGGTGATCGACGCCTTCCTCGCCCCGGAGGGCTCCGGCGACCACACGGTCATCCGTGAGCTCCGCGTCCCGCGTACGTTCCTCGGCCTCGGCGTGGGCGCCACGCTGGGGCTGGCGGGCGCGCTCATGCAGAGCCTCACCCGCAACCCCATGGCCGACCCCGGCCTGCTGGGCGTCAACCAGGGCGCGGCGCTGGGGGTCACGCTGGCGCTCGGCCTGTTCGGGCTCTCCGACCCGGCGCTCTATGTGTGGTTCGCGTTCGGCGGCGCCGCGCTGGCCTCCGTCGTCGTCTACGCCCTGGCCTCAGCGGGCCGCTCGGGCTCCAGCCCCGTACGTCTCGCGCTCGCCGGCGTCGCCCTCGGCATGGTGTGCACGGCGGTGGCCTCGGCCCTCCTGCGCATGGACACGCGGACGTTCGACCGGATGCGGTTCTGGCTGACCGGATCGCTGGCGGGGCAGACGGCCGACACGCTGGTACGGCTGGCGCCGTTCATGGCGGCGGGGCTGGCACTCGGCCTGCTGCTGGCCAGGCCGCTCAACATGCTGGCCCTCGGCGACGACGCCGGCAAGGCGCTGGGCGTGGCCGTGAACCGTACCAGGATCCTCACCGGGGTGGCCGTCACGCTGCTGTGCGGCGCCGCCACCGCGGCCGCCGGGCCGCTCTGGTTCGTGGGGCTGATCGTGCCGCACGCCGTCCGCGCGGTGGTGGGGCCCGACCAGCGGTGGGTGCTGCCGTACTCGACGCTGGCCGCGCCGGTGCTGCTGCTGGGGGCCGACGTGGTGGGCCGGGTCATCGCCCGGCCAGGAGAGGTGCAGGTGGGGATCGTGTGGGCGGTGATCGGCGCGCCGATCTTCATCGTGCTGGCCAGGCGGAAGCGGGTGGCGGCGCTGTGACCGTCCGCGTCGGCCCCTGGTCCGTACGGCTCGCGCCCCGCGCCCTCGCCGTCAGCGCGGCCCTGGTCGCGATCGCCTGCGCGGTGACCGTGGCGGCCATCTCGACGGGCGAGTTCACGGTTCCCGTGCCCGACATCGTCTCCGCGCTCTTCGGCCAGGGCACGCCGGTCGCCGAGCTGATCGTCAGCAAGCTCCGCGCCCCTCGCGTGGTGACGGGGCTGCTGGTCGGGGCGGCGTTCGGGGTGAGCGGCGCGATCTTCCAGAGCCTCACCAGGAACCCCCTGGGCAGCCCCGACTTCATCGGCCTGACCGCGGGGGCCTCGACGGGCGGCATCGTCGCCGTGGTCGCGGGCGGCTCGGCCATGACGATCGCCAGCGGCGCGCTGGCCGGGTGCGTGGTGACGGCCGCGCTGGTGTACGCGATGGCGTTCCGCGGCGGCGTGCAGGGCTACCGGCTGGTCCTGGTCGGCATCGGGGCGAACGCGCTGCTGCTGGCGGTCAACTCGTACCTGCTGACCAGGGCCAACATCAACGACGCGGCCACCGCGGGCTCGTGGCTCACCGGCAGCCTGAGCGGGCGCGGGTGGGACCACGCGGTCCCCGTGGGGCTGGCGCTGGCCGTGCTGCTGCCGGTGTGCGCGTTCGTGGCGCGGCCGATGCGGATGATCGAGATGGGCGACGACGCGGCCAAGGCCATGGGGATCAGGGTCGAGGTCGTGCGCGCGGCGGCGATCACGGTCGGCGTGCTGCTGTCCGGGGTGGCCACGGCCGCCGCCGGGCCCGTCGTCTTCGTCGCGCTCGCCGCGCCCCAGCTCGCCCGGCGGCTCACCCGCTCGCCAGGGGTGACGATGGGGGCGTCGGCGCTCATGGGGGCCGTCCTGCTCACCGCCGCCGACCTGGCCGCGCAGCGCGTGCTCGCCCCCACCCAGCTGCCCGTCGGCGTGCTGACCGCCGCGATCGGCGGCACGTACCTCACCCTGCTCCTGCGAAAGGACCGCCACTGATGCCCTCGGAAGAGCTCGGAAAGGACACGTGCTGATGGCCGCCGCCCGGCTGTCAGGCACCGGCCTCACTCTCGCCTACGACCAGCGGGTCGTGGCGACCGGCCTGAGCGTGACGATCCCCGACGAGTCCTTCACCGTGATCATCGGCCCGAACGCCTGCGGCAAGTCCACCCTGCTGCGCGCCCTGGCCCGGATGCTCAAGCCGAAGGCGGGCGCGGTGCACCTGGACGGCAGCGTGATCACGTCGCTGCCCTCGAAGGAGGTGGCACGGCGGCTCGGCCTGCTCCCGCAGAGCTCGATCGTGCCGGACGGGATCACCGTGGCCGACCTGGTGGCCCGGGGCCGCTACCCGCACCAGCGGCTCATGCGGCAATGGTCACGCGCCGACGAGGCGGCGGTGGCCGAGGCCATGCGCGCCACCGACGTGGCGGAGCTCGCGGAGCGCATCGTGGACGAGCTGTCGGGCGGGCAGCGGCAGCGGGTGTGGCTGGCCATGGCGCTGGCCCAGGAGACGCCGATCCTGCTCCTGGACGAGCCGACGACGTTCCTGGACATCTCCCACCAGATCGAGGTGCTGGACCTCTGCGCCGACCTGCACGACACCGGCCGCACGATGGTGGCCGTCCTGCACGACCTGAACCAGGCCTGCCGGTACGCGACCCACCTGATCGTGATGCGGACCGGGGAGATCGTCGCGGAGGGGAACCCGACGGAGATCGTCACGCCGGAGCTGGTGCACCGGGTGTTCGACCTGCGCTGCGAGATCATTCCCGACCCGCAGACCGGCACCCCGCTCATCGTCCCGGAGGCGCGCCGCCGCGTGCCCACCGCCCCCTGATCCCGTTCCCCTCAGAGGCCCGTGGTGAGAGCGGTGGCGAGCGTGGTGACGGCGGCGACGGCCCGGCCCTGACCGTAGGCGTCCTTCAGGACGCCCGCCGCCTCCGCGCCCATCGCGGCCAGGAGCGTGTGGGACAGCGCGTCGGCGTCGCAGCGGTGGCGGGCTTCGGCCAGGAGGAGCGCGACGTGCCGGTGCCAGAAGCGGTAGGCCCCGATCCGGTAGCGCGCCCCCGGGCTGGCGGTCTCCGACATGCGCACCAGGTCCAGGTGGGCGAAGAGGTACTCCAGGTAGGCGGCCACGAACGCGGCGAGGCGGTCGGCAGCCGGAGCGCCGGGGCCCAGGGGCGGCGGTCCGGAGAGGATGCGCTGCTGGAGGTCGCGTTCGCGGGAGTCCAGGAGCGCCACCGCGAGACCTGACTTGTCACCGAACCGGCGGAACAGGGTGCCCTTGCCCACGCCGGCCTCGGCCGCGACGGCGTCCATCGAGACCGCCTCCACCCCCTTCTCCGCGAACAGCCGGGCAGCCGCGGCCAGCACCTTCTCCCGGTTGCGTGCCGCATCCGCCCGCTCCTTCACCGGGCGGCCCACCAGAAACTCCAGCGACTCAGACATGATTCGGACTATAGTCCAGTTCAATGCCACAAGCACAGGTGAGCTCAGAGTGCTCCGCAGCGGCGCACCGCGAGCAGTGCCAGTGCCCGCGTGACCTCGCGCAGCTCCCTCAGCTCGACCTGCTCCCTGGGGGCATGCGCGAACCGCACGTCCCCGGGCCCGTAGTGCAGCGTCGGGACCCCGCCGGCCGCGTACAGCCGCAGGTCGCTCCCGTACGGCGCAGCCGACTCGGCCGGCCGCGCCCCCGTGACGTCGGCGACCGCCTGCCCGACCTCCTCCAGCAGCACGTGGCCGGCCGGCAGCCGGCCGCTGGCGAACTGGCCGCCGGGCCAGGTCACCACCGGCGGGTTGGCGCGCAGCCAGGGGTGCGCGACGGCCGCGACCGCCTCCTCGAACGCGGCCCGCGCCGCCGCCGGGTCCTCGTCCAGCCGCACCCCGAGCCGCCCCTCGGCGATCAGCAGGTCGGGCACCGTGCTGGCCCAGTCACCGGCGCGCACGGTGCCGATCTCGATGGGGTACGGCATCTCATTGCCGCGGAAGAGGCCGGGCACGTCGCGGTTGCGCTCGGCCTCCAGCCGCCTGACGGCCTCGAAGACCGGCCAGAACACCTCGATCGCGTTGACGCCCTCGTACCGCGTGGCCCCGTGCGCCGCCCGTCCGGCGATCTCCAGCCGGAACGTCAGCGCGCCCGCGTTGGCCGTGATGACCGTGCCGCTGGTGGGCTCGGTGATGATCGCGGCCTCCGCCGTGTGCCCCCTGTCCAGGGTGGCGAACGCGCCGAGCCCGCCGTCCTCCTCGCTGATCACGCAGTGCACGGCCAGCGGCCTGGCGAGCCTGATGCCGGCCTTCCTGATCGCCCGCGCCACGGCCAGGTTGGCGACCAGGCCCGCCTTCATGTCGCAGGCGCCCCTGCCGTGCAGCACGTCGCCGGTGATCCGGGCGGCGAACGGGTCGCTGCCCTCCCACTTGGCCAGGTCGCCGGTGGGGACGACGTCCACGTGGCCCTGGAGCGCGAGCGCGGGCGGCCCCTCGCCCTCGGTGACGGCCACGACGCCGTACCCCTCGGTCCTGGGCGCCTCCGTGCCGGGGAAGCCGGGACGGCCGGTCAGGCCGGCGAGGTCGAGCTTCCAGACGTCCACGTCCATGCCGGCCTCGGTGAGCAGGCGGGCGAAGCGGTGCTGCAGCTCGGACTCGGCGTCCGTGCCGGTGACGCTGGGGACCCGGACGGTGTCGGCCAGCAGGCTCACGGTCTCGGCCTCGTCGATGGCGTTCAGGACCTCGGCTTCCACGTCGCGCATGGCGGACAGCTTCTCATGAACCCGAATCGGGCTTTGTGGTGATACAGGACATGCGGACATGGGTGAGCTGGATCGTGGTGGCGCCGTTCGCGGCGTGGGCGGTGGTGCGGCTGAGCGGGTTCGAGCCGGACTGGCCGTGGGTGCCGATGGTGGCGTACACGCCGTACGCGGCACTCGCGACGGTGGTGATCCTGATCCTGGCCTGCCTGCTCAGGCGGTGGGCGGTCGGAACGGTCGCGCTCGTCTCGGCGCTGGCGCTGATGCCGGTCATGCTCCCCCGCGCGCTGGCCGACGGCAACCCCGAGGCCGGCGGGCCGGCGCTGCGGGTGCTCTCGGCGAACCTGCTGGTGGGGCGGGCGGACACAGAGCAGCTGATGGCGCTGGTCACCGGTCTGCGGCCGGACGTGCTGACCTTGCAGGAGTTCACGCCGGAGGCCATGCGGCGGCTGGACGAGGCGGGAGTGCGCAAGGTGCTGCCGTACGCGGTCACCCGCCCGCTGCCGGGGGTCGGCGGGTCGGCCGTGTACGCCCGGCACCCGCTCAAGGCCGGTGAGACGATCAAGTACGGCGGGTTCGGGCAGGCCAGGGCCTGGCTCACGCATCCCGGCGGGGCACGGGTGGAGATCGTGTCCGTGCACCCGTGCGCGCCCAAGCGGATCGGGCGGCAGCCGTGCTGGCAGGCGGGCCTGGCGGCGCTGCCGCGCGCGGGCAAGGAGCTGAGGGTGCTGGCCGGCGACTTCAACGCCACGCTCGATCACCTGCCGGTCCGTGAGCTGCTGGCGAGCGGCTACCGGGACGCGGCCGACGTCATGGGGCGGGGGTTCGTGCCGACCTGGCCGCAGGAGGGCTCGGACGCGAACCTCCCCGGCGTGCCGATCGACCACGTGCTGGCGGATTCGCGGATGGCGGTGCGGGACTTCGAGGTGCTGGCGCTGGGGCACACCGACCACCGGCCCGTGTTCGCCGAGCTCAGGCTGCCGTGATCGCGATTGCGGAGTATGGCGCGCGTCGCGGCTCGTAAACTTGTGGGCGTGGTAGAGCCCAAGTTCGAGATTCAGATGCTGCACGACCGGGTCATGATCAAGCTGGAGCAGGAGGCCGAGGAGCGGCGCAGCGGCTCCGGCATCGTCATTCCCGCGACGGTCAAGATGGCCAACCGGCTGGCCTGGGGTGAGGTCTGCGGCGTCGGCACGAACGTGCGCTCGGTCAAGGTGGGCGACAAGGTGCTGTTCAACCCGGAGGACCAGTTCGAGGTCGAGGTGCACGCGCAGACCTATCTGGTGATGCGCGAGCGCGACCTGCACGCGGTGGCCACCCAGGAGACCGACCACGGCACCGGCCTCTACCTATGACACCCGGCTGAACGAGAGCCAGAGGTCCGACGCCCAAGCGGTGCGCGGCACGTCCGCCAGCACGCGCGTCTGCTTGCCGCGCAGATCGAGCACCGCCAGCCGGTAGGCCGTGCCGCGCGCCATGACGGCGATGACGTGGCTCTCGTCCCACCAGCCGAAGAGTGCCTCGGGACGCGCGTTCACGCGCTGGGCAATCTTGCCGGTGACCGGGTCCACCAGGCACACCTGCTCCTTGAAGCGCGACGGGCACCACGTGGTCAGCCGCTTGCCCGACGGCGAGAACGAATCCTCCGGGCCGGTCGGCAGGCCGACGCCCGCGTAGGTGCGCATGACCGCGCCGTCGGAGGGCCGGTAGACGCGCAGGCCCGTGCCGTACATGGAGACGAGGTTGCCGTCGGGGCTCCACCAGAAGCCCGCTTTCCGGCTCAGCCCGGTGACCCGCACCGTGCGCGCGCTCTTGGCGGCCACGTCCACGACCGTGAAGCCGAGCACGCGCCACGTGCCGCTCTCCTTCTGCTCGACCGTGAGCGCGACGCGCTTCCCGTCGCGGGACCACGAGGCGTAGGAGGCGGTCATCGGCTTCTTGACCGTGCGGATCCGGGAGGAGGCGCCGGTGGTGCGGTCGGTGACGATCAGGGAGTCGTAGCCCGACCGGTACGAGCGGGGCACGCCTGCCGTCAGGCGGCCGCCGGGAGAGACGGACACTTCCGAGAGCGACTGCTCCAAGGCGAAGGCGGCGCCGGTCGCGGATCTGAGGTAGGTGCGCTTGGTGCCGAGGCCGTAGGCGGCAAGACGTACGGGATCGCCCGTTTTTTCCTGATATTTCATGCCAGCGGTGGCGGGCAGCACGAGGTCGGCCCGGGCCGCGACCGAGAGCGTCACCGGCCCGGCGTAACCCCCGGGGAGCGTCATGGACAGCGCGATGGCGATTTTGGCGATCACGTCCGCAGATTAGGCACGAACGTACGAAATTTCGGGCGCTATGCCGACCGGGTCTAGATGTAACGCCGGCCGATCTCGATCAGGTCGATGCCGACCGTACGCAGGCCGACGTAGACGATCACCCCGGCGACGGCCACCGTCACGATGAGCACGACGACGCGCACGAGCCAGCCCTGCCGCTTGTACCACTCCATCCAGGCGTGCAGCGTGCGCTTGCCGAAGTCGAGCACCCTGCGCGCCCAGTGGAACTCCACGGCCAGCACCGCGAGCCCCGCGAACACGACCGCCCACCCCGGCCCGGGGAACGGCACCATGATCAGCCCCGCCACCACCATGAGGGTGCCGATCACACCGAACACGATCTTCAGCGTGAGCGCCCCCGTGCGCGTGGACCTGATCCCGTCGAGCCACCCTTGGAGGCCCGTGCGGCGCCCGGGCATGCTGGAGCGGTCGGCGGCCTCACCCTTGATCATGTCGGCGTCGCCGGTGTCGGAGTCCTGAATCTGCACAATTCCCTCCGGCAGTCGGTATGCCACCCAATATACGGCGCGCCACCTGGTGGCCACTTGCAGCCGACTGGCAAAACAGCAAACCCGCCAGACGGTAAATTTTCCCCCTGACCGGAACGCCGTCCGGCAAACATCGGTTAATGTCTGATATGCCCGAGGTTCTGCTCCGTACCGTCACCGGCCCTGTACGCGCGGCCGCCATCACCGGCGCCGTGCTCCCCCACGAGCACCTGCGTACCGACATGCGCTGGGCGGTCGGCATCGACTCCGACCCGTACCGCTGGCTCGACGAGGAGCACGCCGTCACCGCCGAGCTCCGCGAGCTGCGCCAGGCCGGCGGGATCGGCCTGGTGGTGGATCTGACCTGCATGGGCATGGGCCGCGACGCCGCCGCCCTGGCCCGGATGGCGGCGGGCAGCCGGGTGCCGGTGATCGCCTCGACCGGGCTGTTCGCGGAGCCGTTCACGGAGGTCGGGGACGCGGACGTGGACTCGCTCACCGGCCGGCTGATGGACGAGATCGTCAGCGGCGCGGACGACATGGGCGTCTTCCCCGGCGTGATCGGCGAGGTCGGCTCCTGGAGCGCCGAGCCCACGCCGCGCGAGGAGCGCTGCCTGATCGCCGCCGCCCGCGCCTCACTGAAGTCGCGTCTCCCCGTCGCGACGCACGGCGCGAACGCCCCGGCGCTGCTGGAGATCCTGCTGGGGCAGGGCCTGCCGGGCTCGCGGGTGGCCGTCGGCTACGCGGGCGCCGATCTGGGAGCGGCCAGGAAGATCGCCGAAGCGGGCGCGTACGTGAGCCTGGGCGTGCTCGGCCTCGGCCCGGACCAGGCGGCCAGGATCGCGCTCGGCCTCATCGAGGACGGCCACGCGGACCGCCTGCTGATCAGCTCGGGGCTGAGCCGGGTGGCGCAGCTGCGCAAGTACGACGGGCCCGGCTACTCCCACCTGTTCGACGCCCTGCTGCCGCGCCTGCGCGAGTCGGGCGTCGGCGAGGACACGATCGGCCTCATCACCCACCAGAACCCGCTGCGCTGGCTGACCGACGGGCTGACTTGACCTCAACCGACGTTAAGGTTGCAGACTCGACCGCATGACCTTCACCTCAGCGGAACTTGAGTACCTGTCGTCGCAGCACCTCGGCCGCCTGGCCACCGTGTCGCCCGACGGCCAGGTGCAGAACAACCCGGTCGGCTACTTCGTCGACGCCGAGACCGGCATCATCACCATCGGCGGCCACGCCATGGGCGCGTCCAAGAAGTTCAGGAACGTCCAGAAGGGCAGCACTGTCGCGCTCGTCGTGGACGACCTGGCCTCGGTCGATCCGTGGGTGGTGCGCGGCATCGAGATCAGGGGCACGGCGGAGGCGCTGACCGACGTCGACCCGCCCATGCCGTTCTTCTCCAGGGAGATCATCAAGATCACCCCCAGGAAGATCACCTCGTGGGGGCTGGCGGGTCCGCGCGAGACCCGGGTCGTGTGAAAGCTCGCTAGGATCTGGGCTACACGAGGCTTGGCCGGGTGGGGATGGTGACGGAGCACACGCACAGGAGCGGCCGCCTGCGCCGGCCACTGACCGCTCTGTCGCGCCTGCCCCGGCTCGGCGACGTCCCGGTCGTGGTCATGCTGGCGTGGGCGGGCTGGCTGGCCGTCCCCTGGTCGTTCAGCGGCCTCGCCCAGGCCCGCGCCGCCGCGGCCGCTGCCGCCGCCGAGGCAGAGCCGCCGCAGGTCGATCTCTCCCCCGCGTCCGTACGCCCGTGGGCCATCCCTGCGGCCCAGCCCCGCCAGCTCAAGAGCGTCCGCCGTGCTGCTGCTCCGACGGGCGAGGAGGACACCGCGCCGGCCTCAACGGGATGGGTCGCGGCGGGACCGGGCTCGGTATGGCCTGGCTCGGCGTGGCCCGGCTCAGCGGGACCGGCCTCGGCGGCGCTGCACCACGATGAGGCGGCTCCGGGTGCGCCGGACGTGGTGGCGGCGGAGCGGGCCAGGATCGCCGGGGAAGTGCACGACGCGGCCGGGCACGGCCTCGCGGCCATCGCCATGCAGGCCGGGCTCGCGCTCGTCGCGCTCGACGACGACCCCGAGCAGGCCAGGGCGTCACTTCGGGCCATCAGGGAGACCAGCACGACGGCGCTCACCCAGCTCCGCGCGGCGCTCGACGGCATCGACCCGCCGGGCGGTGATCTCGCCCGGCTCATCGAGGGCGTCCGGGCGGCGGGCCTGCCGGTGGACGTCGAGCCCGTGGACTTCACCGTGCCCGCCCGCCTCCAGGACACCGTCTACCGGGTGGTACGCGAGTCGCTGACCAACGTGCTGCGCCACGCGGGCCCCACCAGCGCGCTCGTGCGCGTGGGCGGGGAGCCGGGCGAGTTCGTGCTGGAGGTGGCCGACCGGGGTGCGGGCCGGCCGGGCGCTCGGGAAGGGCGCGGGCTGGCCGGGATGCGCGCCCGGGTCACGGAGGCGGGCGGCGACTTCGCCGCCGGGCCGCGCGACGGCGGCGGCTTCCGGGTGATCGCCCGCTTCCCCCAGGTCTCCGCATGACCGCCACGGAGCCGGTGAGCACGCCGGACGCCGAGGGCGTGATCAGGGTGGCCGTCGCGGACGATCAGGCGGTCGTGCGGATGGGGCTGCGGGCCTTGCTGGAGCGGGCGCCCGGCATGGAGTGCGTGGGCGAGGCGGCCGACGGGAGCGCCGCGCTGGCGCTGATCCGCCGGGTCCGTCCCGACGTGCTGCTGCTCGACATCCGCATGCCCGGCATGGACGGCCTGGCCACGCTGCGCGCCATCGCCGAGGATCCTGGGCTGCGCGGCACGAGGATCGTCGTGGTGACGACCTTCGCCGTGGACGAGTACGTCTTCGCCGCGCTCCAGGCCGGGGCCAGCGGTTTCGTGCTCAAGGACAGCGCCCCGGAGGAGCTGGTCAACGCCGTGCGCGTGGTGGCCGCGGGAGAGGCGCTGCTGTCACCGGCGATCACCAGGAAGGTCATCGGCATGTTCGGGCGGCACGGCGCCGGTCCGGTCGAAGGGCTGGAGACGCTGACGCCCCGGGAGCGGGAGCTGGTGGCCTGGGTGGCCACCGGCAGGTCCAACGAGGAGATCGCCGAGGAGCTGGTGATCAGTCCCGACACCGTCCGCACCCACGTCAGCCGGGCCATGGTCAAGCTGCGCGCGAGGGACCGCGCCCAGCTCGTGGTGTTCGCCATGCGAGCCGGGCTGAGCATCCCCGCCTGAGCTACCTCAGGAAGCCCTCGTAGTTGCGCTGCTGGAGCTGGGCCTCGATCTGCTTCACGGTGTCCAGCCCGACGCCGACCATGATGAGCACGCTGGTCCCGCCGAACGGGAAGTTCTGCCGCGTACCCGGATCCTTGAGGACCGCGAAGGCCACCAGCGGCAGCAGCGCCAGCGCCCCCAGGTAGACCGCCCCGGGCGCGGTCAGCCGCCCCAGCACGTACGCCAGGTACCGCGCCGTGGGACCCCCGGGCCGGATCCCGGGAACGAACCCCCCGTACCGCCGCATGTTGTCCGCTACCTCCACGGGATTGAAGGTGATCGACACGTAGAAGTAGGCGAATCCCACGATCAGCAGCACGTACACGCTCATATAGAACGGACCCGTGGTCAGGTTGCGCTCCACCCACGCCTGTCCCGCCTGGCCGAGCAGCGGCGCCGCCAGCGTGGGCAGGTACAGCAGCGACGAGGCGAAGATCACCGGCACGATCCCCGCCTGGTTCACTTTCAACGGGATGTACGTGCTGCCACCTCCGTACATCCGCCGCCCCACCATCCGCTTGGCGTACTGCACCGGGATCCGCCGCTGCGCCTGCTCCACGAAGACCACGGCCGCCACCAGGCAGAGCCCCGCCGCGACCAGCACCGCGAAACTCAACGGGCTCATCACGAAGATCTTCGCCATGTACGCCGGGAAGACGGCCACGACCTGCGAGAACATCAGGAGCGACATCCCGTTCCCGATCCCGCGGTCCGTGATCAGCTCGCCGAGCCACATGACCACGCAGGCCCCCGCCACCATGGTCAGCACGATCACGATCACGGCGAGCAGGCCCTCGTCCCGCAACAGCGGCCGCGTGCAGCCGGGCAGGAGCTGCCGGGCGCGGGCCAGCGCGACGACCGTCCCGGCGTTCAGCACGGCGAGCCCGACCGTCAGGTAGCGCGTGTACTGCGTGATCTTGGCCTGGCCGCGCTGCCCCTCCTTCCTGAGCGTGTCCAGCCGGGGCACGAGCACGGCGAAGAGCTGCATGACGATGCTGGCCGTGATGTACGGCATGACGCCCAGCGCGAACACCGACAGCTGCAGCATCGCGCCCCCGCTGAGCATCTGCACCATGTCGAACAGGCCGCCTCTGGCCGCTCCCACGCACTCCCGCACGGTCATCACGTCCACCCCCGGCGCGGGCATGAGCTGCCCGAGGCGGAACAGCACGATCAGGCCCAGCGTGAACAGCAGCTTCTTGCGCAGCTCGGGCACCCGGAAGGCCCCGGCCAATGTCCTGGTCAGGTCGGTCAGCATGGTCAAGGAGTCTGACCCGGGGCGGCCCACGGGGTCGTCCGCCGAGACGAGGCACCCGCGTACGCAGATCCGCGTACGCGAGAGACCCCGTCAGACGCGGTAGTCGTCGTCGCGCGCGTCCAGGATGGCCATGTGCCCCGGCAGGTGGCCGATCGCGTACTCGACGCCGCTGGCCATGACCGCCGCCTGAGGCGTCACCCCGCACGCCCAGAACAGCGGCACCTCCCCCGCCCGCACCTCCACCGGGTCGCCGAAGTCGGGCCGGGCCAGGTCGCGGATCCCGATCGCCGCGGGGTCGCCGACGTGCACCGGCGCACCGTGCACCAGCGGATAGCGCCCGGTCACCTCGACGGCGGTCTTCACCAGCGCCTCGGGCACCGGCCGCATCGACACGACCAGAGGCCCCGAGAGGCTGCCCGCCGCCTGGCAGGGGACGTCGGTGACGTACATCGGCACGTTCGTCCCCATCTCCAGGTGCCGCACCGGCACCCCGGCCGCGAGCAGCGCGGCCTCGAAGGTGAAGCTGCACCCGATGAGGAACGGCACCAGGTCGTCCCGCCACTCCGCCACCACGTCGCCGAGGTCCGCGACCGGCTCGCCGTCGCGGTAGAGCCGGTATCCGGGCAGGTCGGTACGGAGGTCGCCAGGGAACAGCGGCGTGGACCAGACCCCCGGCTCCCCCACGTCGAGCACGGGGCACGCCTGCGGGTTCTGGTGGGCGAACAGCAGCAGGTCGTACCGGAGCCGACTGGGCACGGCGATCAGGTTGGCCTGCGTCCAGCCCCGGCACCAGCCCGCCGTGGGCACGCGCTCGCCGGCGCGGAAGCGCTCCCGGGCCTGCGCCGGGCTGAGGTCGGCGACGTTCACTCCCCGACAGTATGGTGGGCCGCGTTCGACGGTCCACCACGGCTCGCGGGCCCCTTACCTGAGGGGCACTCACATCAAGCGGCGAAGCCGGTGATATTGGGGCTTTCCGGGGTAGCGAGAGCGCCGTGCGCCTCGACGTGAACCTCCTCGACTACGTCCTCATCGCGATCTACTTCGCCACCGTCCTCGCCATCGGTGTCGCCGCGCGCAGGCGGATCAGCTCGAGCCTCGACTTCTTCCTGGCCGGCCGCGGCCTGCCGGCCTGGATCACGGGGCTCGCGTTCGTGTCCGCCAACCTCGGCGCGATCGAGATCCTCGGCATGGCGGCCAACGGCGTGCAGTACGGCGCCATGACCGTGCACTACTACTGGGTCGGCGCGGTCCCCGCGATGGTCTTCCTCGGCCTCGTGATGATGCCCTTCTACTACCGCTCCAAGGTCCGCAGCGTGCCCGAGTTCCTGCGCAAACGCTTCAACGGCGCGACGCAGCTGCTGAACGCGATCACGTTCGCGGTGGCGCAGATCCTCATCGCGGGCGTGAACCTCTACGCGCTGGCCCTGGTCATGGAGGCGCTGCTGGGCTGGCCGCTGCCGGTCTCCGTGGTGGTCTCGGCGGTGATCGTGCTGTCGTACATCACGCTCGGCGGGCTCTCCTCGGCGATCTACAACGAGGTGCTGCAGTTCTTCGTGATCTTGGCCGGGCTGATCCCGCTGACCGTGCTGGGCTTGATCAAGGTGGGCGGCTTCTCGGGGCTGGCGGACAAGGTACGGCAGAGCACGCTGGGCGAGGGCGGCCTGCACACCTGGGCGAACACCGCGGGCGAGAACCCGATGCACGCGCACTGGATCGGCATCGTGTTCGGGCTCGGGTTCGTGCTGTCCTTCGGCTATTGGACCACGAACTTCGCCGAGGTGCAGCGGGCCCTGTCGGCCAGGAACACGAACGCGGCCAGGCTCACGCCGATCATCGCCTCGTACCCCAAGCTGTTCATCCCGCTGGTGACGGTGCTGCCGGGGATGATCGCGCTCGTGCTGTTCAACGACTGGGGCAAGGGTCAGGACTACAACAGCGCGATCCCGCTGCTCATGCGGGACCTGCTGCCGAACGGCGTGCTGGGGGTCGCGGTGACCGGGCTGCTGGCCTCGTTCATGGCGGGGATGGCGGCGAACATCAGCGGCTTCAACACGGTGTTCACCAACGACATCTGGCAGTCGCACCTGCGTCCTGACCGCGACGACAGCCACTACCTGCGGGTGGGCCGGATCGCGACCGTGGTGGGCGTGGCGCTGGGCGTCGGCACGGCGTTCATCGCGGCCGGCTACTCCAACATCATGAACTACCTGCAGGCGCTCTTCTCGTTCTTCAACGCGCCGCTCTTCGCGACCTTCATCCTCGGGCTCTTCTGGCGGCGGATGACACCGTGGGCGGGGTTCTGGGGGCTGCTCGCCGGCACGTTGGCGGCCTTCGCGTCCTACATCGCGTACAAGGCCGGGATCGTGGACTTCGGCACCGAGCTGAACGCCAGCTTCTGGGGCGCGGGCCTGGCGTTCGCCGTGGACATGGTCGTGTCCGTCGCGGTCACGCTGGTCACCACGGCGAAGCCGGTCGAGGAGCTGCGCGGGCTCGTGTACGGGCTCAGCGCCGTCAATCTGGAGGACGACGCGCTGGCGGGCGACACACGGTGGTACCGCTCCCCCGTGCTGCTCGGCACAGGCGCCCTCGTCCTCGCCGCAGCGATGTACGGGGTGATCATATGAGTGACATCAGGATGGTGATCGGCGGGCTGTTCCTGCTGTACGGCGTGATCCTCGTCGTCGCCGGGGCACTCGGGAGCGCGGTCAACCTGTGGACCGGCCTGGCCATGGCCGTCTTCGGCGGCACGTTCGTGGCCTGGGCCCGCCTCAGACGGCTCTGACGGGGGATGGTGAACTTCCCCGACTACGCCGCCGTGTACGCCGAGTACGTGGTGGCCAGGCCGCGGCACCTCGCGCGCAAGCCCGCCGGAATCGATCACGTCCAGGCCGCCGCGCTGCCCATGCCGGCCCTGACCGCGTTGCAGGCGTTCTCGGACATCGTCGAGATCTCGCCGGGGCAGCGGGTGCTCGTCCACGCGGCCGCCGGCGGCGTGGGACCGATGGGCAAGGGGCAGGACTACCCGCTCCGCTCGCTGCGCGTGCTGCGCCCCGGCGGCACGTACATCGCCGGCTCGGGCATCTCGCCCGAGGACCGGGCCGCCTATGACCGGGCCGGGATGCGATACGGACTGTTCAGCGTGGAGCCGGACCACGCGGCGCTGGCGGAGATCGCCGCGCTGGCGGCGGACGGCCGGCTGGTCGCGCACGTGGACCGGGTGTTCCCCCTGGCCGACGCCGCCAAGGCGCACGCGGTCATGGAGGGCGGCGACTTCATCGGCAAGCTCGTCCTGTCGGTCGCCGGCTAGCCCTCAGCGCCCTCAGTATTCGACCTCGAACGTGTGGGGGCCCAGGGCGTACCCGTCTCCCCTGGGCAGCACGTACCCGTGCTCGATCAGGTGCGCGAGTGCCTCGCGCACCTCCTCCTCGGTCAGCCCGGACGCCCGTACGAGCCCTGCCAGGCTCGCCCCTCCATGCTCGACCGCCTGCGACGCCACCGCCTCGTACACGTGGATGTCGACGTCGGACAGAGCCTGCACATCGTGTGTCATGAGCGCTGCCTCGCCCCCTCTCTCAACCGGTACGGATCGACCTCGCGATCCGGGTAACGACGGAGGTACTCCGCCTCCAACTCGTTCGTGCGTGACGTGTGCACCGCCAGAGCGTCGTCCGATCCGTGGAAGAACGTGTCACTCCGGGTGGTGTGCAGTTGCCGTAGCTCGCGGAGCAGATCCTCGTCGCTGAGCTGCGCGGCGTCTATTCCCATCGTCGTCATGGGCTTCCCCTACCCCCGTCCCCTCGACAATATCTGTCACATTTCCTGACATATGGGCATTGTTTGTAAGAGATCGCCGCCTTACCGTCCCCTTATGGACCTCGAGCTCAGGCACCTCAGGATCGTCCGCGCGGTCGCGGACGCAGGAAGTGTGAGCAAGGCCGCGTCCCTGCTCGGGCTGGCACAGCCGGCCCTGACCGCCCAGCTCAAGCGCATCGAGAGGGGACTCGGCGGCACCCTTTTCGAGCGCGACCGGCACGGCGCGAGACCCACCAGGCTGGGCGAACTCGTGCTTTCCAGGGCACGAGTGCTGCTCCCCGCGGCCCAGGAGCTACAGGAGGAAGCCGTACGTTTCGCCGCCTCCCCCTCCTCCCCCGGCTACCGCATCGGCGCGACCAACGGCCCCATCCTGGGCGGCCTGGTCGACCGGCTGGCCAGGGAACGCGCGGTCAGCACGTACACCTCCTGGTCCACGCACGAGCTGACCAGCATGGTCGAGCTCGGCCGCCTCGACTACGTGCTGACCGGCGCCTGCGGCGACTCCGGCACCCCCGCCGGAGCCCTCGTCTGGGAGTCGATCGCCCTCGATCCCGTCTTCTGCCTGGTCGGCGAGGACCACCCGGCCGCGCAGGAGAAGGAGGTGGAGCTGGCCAGCCTCGCCGTCGAGCACTGGGCGGTGACACCGGGCGACGGCTGCTTCGCCGACTGCTTCGCGACGGCGTGCGCGCGTGCCGGGTTCACGCCCGGCACCATCTACGAGACCGACGTGTCCACCTGCACGCACCTCGCCCAGGTGGGCCGCGCGGTGGTGCTCTGCCAGGCCACCCACCAGCCCGCCCCCGGCCTCGTCATGGTGCCGCTCGCCGGGGCGCCGCTGCGCTGGCGCCAGCTCCTCGGCCGCCACCCCACCGCACCCGACACCGCGTGGGTGGTGGCCCAGGCCAAGCAGGTCCACAGGGACGCGGTACGCCGGAGCCCGGTCTACTCGGACTGGCTCGTACGGAACCCAGGTCATGGCACCGCCCCCTGACCCTCGCCGTCGCCGCGGGGAGGGCGCGGGGAGGGCGCGCCTCCCGGCCCCCTCCCCTTACGCCAGGCTGTACTCCCACCCCGGCCGCCAATCGAACGGCGCGTCAACCAGCTCCTCCAGGGACGCCCCATCCAGCAGATGCTGCAGCGCCCACCGATTGGCAGAGTGCGACACCAGCAGCACCTCCCGCCCCTGCCACTCCTCCATCACATCCCGCAGAAACCCCGCCGTCTCCGCCACGACCTGCCGATAGCTCTGCCCGCCCGGCCACGGCGTATCGATGTGCCTGCTCCGCAACGCCGCCACCTCGCTGACCGGCCGCCCGTTGTAGATCCCGTAGTCACATTCCCTGAGCCGCCGATCGAGCCTGATCTCCTTGCCGCTCCCCGCAAAGGCGATCTCCGCCGTCTCCACGGCCCGCCGCAGGTCGGAGGCGTACACGACATCCACCTCCCGCCGCCGCGCCCCCAGCTTCACAGCCTCCGCCCGCCCGCGCTCGGACAACTCACCGGGCAACCACCCGGTGGCGATGCCCGTCTCGTTGTCCACGGTGATCGAATGCGTCTCGTAAACCAGCTTCACGGCCACGCCCAGACGCTACCCGCCCCACTTTCCGGCCGGAATATGATCGAGTCAGGCTCCAACAACGTTGCCGGGCATGGAATGATGTCGGCGGAGACCTGTCTCCCGTTCGGCGGGGAACGACGACCGGATCCGATGCTCTAGTCTTAGCATGCGCGGGGGCTCGGCACGGTCCTTCGGACATCCCGCCGCACGGCACACAACTTAATCCAGGGGCGGTAGCTCAGCCGGTCAGAGCATCGGACTCATAATCCGTGGGTCGTGGGTTCAAGTCCCACCCGCCCTACTCTCCAACACCGCTTTTGACCTGGGGTTTCTCGGTTCTCGCCGGCCTCTGGGCTCGTTGTTGATCACGGTTGGTTGCTCGGTGGTTGCTCTTGTGTACGGACCGTGTATCACGGTAGATCATTTAGGCGGTCACCGTCAGTTCAGACCCCAGAGATGACCATCGGAAGATCAAGCCCGAAGGTTTGCGCGGCGTTGCCGGTCAGCGGGCCGCGGGATGCACGGTGGTCGCTGACCTGCTGGGGGTGCAGCGGCCGGCCGATCTCGTCGGTGAAGACGAACCCACTGTTGGTCCAAGCCTCGCCCGCCGCCCTACAAAGGAGTCAGTAGTCGCCGTCGCCCTGTAGGTGCCACTCGTCGCCGTGCTCTTGAGTACCGCCCTTCATCAAGGCTCCATGACAACCCGCGGAGCGAAGCCCTTGCAGCCTCGTGGCGCTTGTGGGCGGTCGCCCTTCATCAAGGCACCCAGCGAAAGTTGAGCGGCGGGTCAGGCTCGACCAGTCACAGCGCACTTGGGCGCCGCCCTTCATCGAGGCATTACTCCGTCGTTGACAAGTCGGGGCGGATCCCACAGCGGACGTTGCAGCGCTCAGGGGCGCCGATCCTTATCGAGGGGTGATCGTACTGCCCTCAGAGGCCTTCAGGTAGGTACGCGCTCTTGGACGACCTACGAGGTGTCACGGCGCGCTCCTCAGTTTCGGGTCGCGGGTTCGAGTCCCACCCGCCCTACCACGCACACCTGCGGCTTCACGCGGATCTGTAGTCGCGTCATCTGATCGCGGGTCACGGTGAGCCACATGTGAGTCACGTCGCCTTCCCAGCCTCGGCGATCTTCCGGTTGGTCGCACGCACCGCCCTCAGCACCAGCCGCGCGGTCGCCTTAGCGCTGTCGTGATACAGCTGTGGCAGCAAAGGTATCGGCGGTCAGCACGATGCCGGCATACCCCAGCGTGTTCTGCATCAGGGTGGCAGAAGCGCGGAAACGCAGCATTCTCCTCAGCTTGAGGACCGGGACTCAAGCCGACTTGCACTGGTCGGGACGACGACACAGTCGACGTCGGTCAGTACCTCGCCGCCTTCCACCGCACCGGTGAACGGGAACGAGGCTCGCTCACGGTAGGGTTCTGGCGGACTTTCTCGAAATGGGCGGCACGGGTGAGTAAGACCAATGAGCTGATCAGCGCGGCGATGGAGGCGCTCGCCCGCGAGGATCAGGCGGCCTTCGACTCCGCCGCAGCCTTCCTGGCCGACCGGGACGACGCCGATCGCGTGCTGGTGGAGGTGGCGAGCCGGGCGATCTCGACGTTGTGGCGGAACGGCTGGCAGCCCGCCGACGTGGTCAGGATCGCGGCCAGGCGGCTGACCGACTGGCACGGGCGGGCCGCAGCCGACCTCATCGCCTGGGAGATGCGGGCCTACGCCCCGGCCGCGGTGGATGAGCGCTGGCGCGACCAGCTCGCCGGCCTGGAGGCCGCGGTGTGGTGGAAGGGCGGCTACCTGGCGGCGCGGCAGGCGCGCGACGGGGCCGGCCGGCTGATGACCGTCTCCGGCGCGCTGGAACTGCTGGGGTTGCTGACCGGGCTGCCCCGGCTGGAGTCGTTGAGCCCGCCGCCCGGGGCCGCTCGCCGTACGGTCCGGGCACGCTCGCACGCGGTCAGCGAGAAGACGCTCACGCGGGTGCGGGCGCTGCTCGCCAAGGCGGAGTCGACAACGTACGAGGCGGAAGCGGAGACGTTCACGTCGGCGGCGCAGAGCTTGATGGCGAAGTACAGCATCGACACGGCGATGCTGGACGCGCAACCAGGCGGAGGCGAGGCCCCGGCGGGCATCCGGGTCGGCATCGACGCGCCGTACGAGCAGCCCAAGGCCGTGCTGCTCAACCTCGTCGCCGAGGCCAACAGGTGCCGGGTGATCTGGTCGAAGGAGCTGGGGTTCGCCACCGTGCTGGGGTTCTGGGCGGACCTGTCCTGGGTGGAGATGCTGTTCACCTCGCTGCTGGTGCAGGCGCAGACCGCGCTGGTGAACACGGGCACCAAGAAGCACGGCACCGGCCGATCCAGGAACAAGACATTCCGCCAGTCGTTCCTGTCGGCGTTCGCCTCCAGAATCGGGGAGCGGCTGACCGAGGCCACAGCGGCCGCGGTCTCGCAGGAGAGCGCCAGCCGGGGCACCGACCTGATGCCGGTGCTGGCGGCCCGCGAACAGGAGGTGGAGCAGGCGGTCGAGCGCATGTTCCCGAACCTGGTCTCGCATGCGGTCCGCACGTCCTGGGACCAGGAGGGCTGGGCGGCGGGCCGTACCGCCGCCGATCAGGCCAGCCTCAGGGTGCGGGACCGATAACGCTCAAGGCGCCGAAGCGTTTGCACGTCGCCGTACTGCTCGCGCAGCCGGTTGACGAAGCGCTGGAAGATGCCGTGGTTGTGCAGGAGGTGCAGGCCTGGCTCGTTGTCGACCTGGTAACCGATGACGGCGGGATGATCGGCGTAGCGCTCGACGACCTTATCAAGAACGCCGCCATGCAGGTCATCGACGATTGACAAGCCCAGGAACGCTGCCTGCCTCAGCTTCTAAACGCGCTCAACTGTGGCTCCAACAACCGCTCCGCGTTGGTGACGGCGGCGCTGATGCCGTATCGCAATCGCTCGTCACAGTTGGTTTCTCAATCCATGAAGACGTGGGTGCCCGGACCAGCGGTCTTCTGGAGGCCACTAGGCAGGACGACGGTGGCCTCGGTTCCGGAGGGCACGGTCAGCTGCACGTGCAAGTGGCCGTCATCGAGCCGCCACCCCATCTCAATCCGCCCGTACGGCGATTCATGGACCGCCTCCGCCCACGTCAGGCCCCCGCCGGGACGAGGCCGCACCAGGAAACGCCGGTAACCGGGTTCGAGCAGTTCGAGGCCTGCCACGTGGCGGTGCAAGAACGACACGACGGCGCCCTTGGAATAGTGGTTCAGGGACGCGTTGACCGTCCCGTCGGCCGTGACACCGTTCCAGTTCTCCCACACGGTGGTGGCACCGCGGTCGATCATGACGAGCCATGAGGGTTCGGTGTCCTGCCGAAGCAGATCGTAGGCAAGGTCGAGGTGACCGGTATCGGCGAGCACGGGCAGCAGATACGGGGTGGCGAGGAAACCCGTGCCCAGGTGGGTGCCCGCCTCCCGCACCAACTCGGTCAGACGAGCGGCGACCTTGGGCCGAAGCTCGGTGGGGACGAGGTCGAAGGCGAGCGCACGGACGTGATTGGCCTGCGTGTCCGGGGTCAGCCTGCCGTCAGGCCCGATGTACTCGGCCTGCCACGCGGCACGGACCTTCTCGCTCAACGCGCGGTAGCGCTTGACCTCGTCGGCGTAGCCGAGGACCTCGGCGATCCCGGCGGCCAGGTCGGTGCTGTGGGCGTAATAGGCGGTGGCGATGTCCCCCTGGTCCAGCCGTCCGTGGGGGGTGAGGTCGATGACCTGCTCGCCAGGTACGAGCCATTCACCCCAATGGGAGCCGGCGTCCCACAAGTACTGTTCGTGCGGCTCGGGTGTGGGCCGGGCGGCCGCGCGCAGCGGGTGCCGCTCGGTACGAGCGCTGCGTTCGACCCGGCTCAGCCAGGCTGTGATCACGGGCCAGGACTCGGCCAGAATTTCGGTGTCGCCGTACGCCCGGTACACCTCCCACGGCACGATCACTGCGGCGTCTCCCCAGCCCGCCGACCCGTTGAGCTGGTCGGCGATGCTGTGCGCCTCATCCGGAGCGTAGGGACTGAAGTGCACGACGGTCCCGTCAGGCCGCTGGTCGGCGGCGACGTCCCGCAGCCATTTCACCGAGAAGCCCGCCACGTCGAACAGGAAGGCCGCGCTGGGGACGAACAGCTGCCAGTCCCCCGTCCAGCCGGCACGTTCCCGGTGCGGGCAGTCGGTCGGGATGTCGCAGGCGTTGCCTCGCAGGCTCCAGACGACTGCCTCGTGCAGCCGGTTGATCCGCTCGTCGCTGCAGGCGAACCAGCCGGTGCGCCGCAGATCCGTGTGCACCACGATTCCGGCGATGTCGTTGGATGTCAGGTCCTCGGGGTGGCCCTCGATGCGGACGTACTGGAACCCGTGTGTCGTGCGCCGCGGCTCGAAGACCTCCCCTGGCACTCCTGCGGAGGTCACCTCGTCGATCTGTCCGGCCGGTTTCGGGTCCGGGAACGTGATGGCGAGGTTGTCGGTCGTCACGTCTCCCGAGGGGTCGAGCCACTCTCCGTGGACGAGGCGGACCGTCGTTCCCGCCGGGCCGAGCTTGGAAAGCCGGACCCAGCCGTTGATGTTCTGACCGAGATCGACCACTTGCCGGTGCTCGTCCAGTCGGCGTACCGACACCGGAAGCACTTCCTCGATCTGACGCACCGGTGGTGCGGGAGAGTCGACCAGAGTGTTGAAACCTCGCGGATCGGTGGCGGCGTGCGGCCAGGCGGTGTCGTCGAATCCCGGCCGTGACCAGCCGTGCGGTAGCCTCCGCAGGTCCCAGCGTTCACCGGCGATCAGGTCCGCGGCGACGACATGCTTCTTAGTGCTGCTGCGCCACTGCGGGCCGGTGCCCAGCACGGTCACCGTGCCGTCGGGGTGGGTCAGGCGCATCTGCACCAGCAGCGCGGGCCGGCTGCCCCACTGGTCGCTGTGGCGGAAGTAGCCGATGAGGCCGCGGTACCAACCGTCTGCCAAGATCACACCGATCGCGTTACGGCCCTGAACCACCTCGGAAGTGATGTCGTACGTCTGCACCTGAAGTCGGCTGCGGTACTGCGTGAAACCGGGGGTGAGTTCGGCATTTCCTATCCGTTCGCCGTTGAGGAAGCCTTCGTAGATGCCGTGGGCCGTGGCGTACAAGCGTGCCGAGGCAACCGGGGTGTCCACGTCGAACTCGAAGCGCAACAGGGCGGCGGGCCGGGCTCCGGGCGTGCCGTCGGCCGGCCGGCCCGGAGTGATCCATTCAGCCTGCCAATCGTCGGGGTGGAGCAGTCCCGTCTCGAAGGAGCCGAGGGCCGACCAGTCGCTCTCGCCGCGGTCGGTCCAGATCTTGACCTGCCACTCGACGCGCTCGCTGGAGCGCAGCGGAGGTCCTGCGTAGGGAATCAGGAGGTTGTCTCCGGATGCGGTCCGTCCGCTGTCCCACCCGTTGTTCGTACGGATCTGATAGGCGGTCTGTACGGCTGTGCCCGCGGGCAGGCGCCAGGACAGCCGGGGCCGTACGACACAGATGCCGACCGCTTCGTCGAGGTGCTCGACGCGCAGATGCGTGGGAGCGGTCGTCGTGATCATGAGAGGCCTTCCCCGTGATAGCGGAAGTCGCTGAAGTGGACGGTGCCGTGCTCGGCGAACACGCCCACCACCCGGCCGGTGAAGGGGACAGCCGTCTCGACCGACCAGAACCGGCCGTCGAACTCGGCAAGGCGGGTCTCGGTCCCCGTCGCGTCCACGGCGGTCAGCCGGATGAGGTCGCCGTTGGGCGACCACGGCGTCGTACCCGGTGGCGGCGTGTCGGTCTCCAGCCGCAGCAGGACCGGCCCACCGGCCAGCTCGGCTGCGCTCTTCTGGGTCAGGGTCGGCAGGCACGCTCGTGCCGTGACCCGGGTGCCGGTTCCGGACGGGGTTCGTTCGGCGATGAGGGCGATGGTGAAGTCCTCGCTGAAGCGCAGGCCAAGCCCGCCTCTGCCGTCGGCAGGGTCGATCGTGGTCTCGAAGAGGCTCTTCAGGTGGCGTTGGCGACGGCCGATGAAATCAGGGCGGAAGGCATCGATGCCGCCGGAGGTGGCGCGGATCGTGAGATGGCCTGGTCGTTCACCGCAGGACGCCACCTGTGCCGGGGTGCGGCCCACCGCCAGCCAGCCTGGATCTGTCAGGGCGCGGTCATCGGTGAAGCCGAAGTGCTCGTCCACCGGTTCGGGACGTGGTCGGAGGTCTACCGGTGCCGGTTGGGGCCAGCCGTCGGCCCATTCGACGGCCGTGACGTACGTCTCGCGGCCCAGTGGGGAGGCCGCGCCTGCCTGGCGCGTCCCCAGCAGTACGAGCACGTCCGTCCCGTGCGGCCCGGGCACCAGATCGGCGTGTCCCGTGCACTGGACGGGGAGGTACCGGCCGGAGGCGCTCAGGACGGGATTGTCCGGCGCGCCCTCGAACGGCCCCTCGATGGAACGTCCGCGGGCGACGCTCACGGAGTGACCGCTGCCGGTGCCGCCTTCGGCGATGAACAGGTACCAGTAGCCGTCGCGCCGGTACAGGTGAGGGGCCTCCGGAGCGACCAGCCCGGTGCCGGACCACAACGACCGCGGCTCCTCCAGCACTTTGCCGGCGTCGAGATCCACGCGGGCCTGCCGGATGCCGTGGAAGCCCACCTGCTTCACGCCGTCGAGCTCCAGGGCGCTGTAGGTGACGTAGGCGGCCCCCGTCTCGTCCCAGGCGAGGTCGGGGTCGATCCCGACGATCCCGTCGACGGAGATGCCGTCGCTCCACGGCCCCGCGGGGTCGTCGGCGGTGAACACGACGCAGCCGCGCGGGCCGGCCGTCACGGAGACGATGACGTGGAACCGGCCGTTGTGGTGGCGGATGGTCGGAGCCCACACGCCCGCGCCCGCGGGCGAGTGTCCGATGCCGACCTGCTCCTCCCGCGTCGCGACGTTGCCGATGTGCTCCCAGGTGACGAAGTCGGTGCTGCGGTAGATCGGCAGACCGGGCAGGTACTCGAACGACGAGGTGACCAGGTAGTAGGTCCCGTCGACGAGGACGCAGCTGGGGTCGGGGTTGAAACCCGGAATCAGTGGATTGGGCAGGTTCATAGCAGTCCTCGTGGGGGATCACGTCGGTGCCAGCCGAACGACGCTTTCGGGGTTCGCTTGAGGCTGTCCGGGTCCACGTGGACGATGCCGTAACGCGGGCTGAGCCCGGCGGCCCATTCGTAGTTGTCCAGCAGGGACCACAGGCAGTGGCCGCGCACTCCGGACGCCGGCCGGATCATCCCAGCGCTCGGGAGAGCGCCTTGATCACGGACTTTCCTCGGTCCCAGTCGCCCATGCGGTTCGTCAGGTAGGCGAACCCCACCCTCGCGTCGACATCGGCGAACGCGACCTGTCCGCCCGCGCCGTCGTGTCCGAAGGAGCTCGGTGACAAGTACCATTGCCACTCCGAGGGCACCATGACGCCGGCGCCCCAGGACTGGTAGGGCGGCGGCTGGGGAAGGTAGCCAGGTCCTTCGCTGCGTGTTTCCCGCAACGCATCCACGGTCTCGTCATTGATCAGGCGCACACCCTTCGTCGGCGCGACAGTGGCGGACCACATCTTGGCCAGTCCGTTCGCGGTCGCGATGCCGGACACGCCGGCGAATTCGGCCTGGTGGAAGCGCGGTTCTTTGAAGTTGTCGAGGGTGATCGCGCCCCCCAGAGTCAGCGCGCGATCCAGCCAGCGAAGCGTCTCGGGGTCGCCCTCCGGCGGAGCCGACAGTGTCTCCATCTCGACCATATGGGTCACCCTGAGCTCCTCCGACTCGGGAAGGCCGAGCCAGATGTCGGCGTCCAGTGGCTTGGCGACGAGATCGTCGAGGCAGCGCCCGATCGACCGGCCGGTGGCGAGCGTGACCAGTTTGGCGGTGAGCGCCCCGTGAGTGACCGCGTGGTACTGGTGATGCTCGTTCGGTGGCCACAGCGGGGCCTGGGCGGCGAGCACGTCCGCCATCCTCAAGGGGTATATGGCCTCCTCCAGCGTGAGGTCGCGAAGCGGAGCCGACAGGCCTCCGCGGTGCGCGAGCGCGTCACCGATCGTGACCTGGCCCTTGCCGTGTGCGCCGAATTCCGGCCACAGCTTGATGACCGGGGTGTCATACGGGGGCATCATGCCCCGCTCGACCAGCATCGCGATCAGCACTGACGCCATGCCCTTCGTACATGACCAGGTCACCGACAGTGTGTCGAAGGTGAACGGGCGCCCGGTGCGTACGTCCGCCATGCCACCCCAGAGGTCGATGACCGGCGCTCCGTCGATCCACACGGACATCGCGGCTCCGCTGCGGCCGTCGTCGGCGATGGTCCGGAGGAAGGCGTCGGCCACGTTGCCGAAGCCGGGAGCTACCAGCGGCTCATGTCCGTTCACGGGTAAACCACCCCATTCTCACTGCATGGTTTTCAGGATTCAGTCGCCGTACGGTGGTCGCCCCTGACCACCACCGTGCGGCGGTTCGCGAACGTCTGGACCTGGCAACGCGGTTGCGCGTGGGCGAGAAGGCCGCGAATCCCTCCAGGTCCCAGGTCAAGATCCGCTAGCGGACCACGACGCGCACCCGGCCCAGATTCGGCACCGTCGCGAAGGGTGTCCTGGTGTCACCGTCTCGGTGGGCGGTGGCTCGCAGCCCTGGGAAGTAGGTGCCGGGCTGGGTATAGGTGAAGGTCATCTGCACGTCCACGCGCTCGCTGGGAGATCCGAAGGGACGTGCGGCGAATGCGCCGTCGCCCTTGAAGTCCCATCCGGTAGAGACGATCTTGCCTGTGCCGGGCGGGACCTGGATCGTGGCCTTGAAGGTGACCGGCTTGCCGGCGCGCACCTGGACGGAGGTGCGGCCGTTGGCGGTCAGGTTGACGACGGGTTGCAGACCTCGGCGATCCGCGGCTTTCGCCGGTACCTTGACCTGGCTGTCGGTTACCTCGTAGCGGGTGGACCGCGGGGGTGTCACGCCCTTCTCGACCCAGGCGCTCACGTCTCGCAGCGCCTGCTGCAGGATGCCTGTGGCATCGATCAGGGCCGGTGTACGGGGGCCGATGTGGTCGGCGTGGTCGTTGTACCAGATCCGGAAGGTGTCGCGGGAACGCGCTCCCAGGGCCTGCTCGACCTGTTTGCCGTACCAGTCGGCGTCCCAGGGGAAGGCGTCGACGTCGAGGAGGTTGCCAACCATGATCATCTTTCCGGTGAGCTTGCCGGTGTGCGTGCCGCCGCCGCTGACGCCGACGGACACGCGAGGGCCGACCTGGATGTCGCGCTGAGGATGGATCGGCTGCCCGTCGGCGTCGCGGAACTGGTCCCAGGCGTGGAAGCCGGGCCGTGTCGGTACCTGGTGCCGGTGGTAGGCGGTGAGCGCGAGGGACCAGCGATTGTCGATGCGCAGCTTGGCGCCCTGGTCGATCGCGTTCAGTACCTCGGAGGTGTTCCCGCTGCCGAGGGTGAAGACCTTCGTGGCCGGGTCCAGTGCACCGGTGACCGGGCCGACCAGGATCGAGCCGTCGTAGACCGCGAAGTCCAGAGGGACCCGGCCCTGGCCGGCCGGCGCGTCGTCGAGGACCAGGCTCGCGGGCCTGTTCTGGGCGTCCCGGTTGACCCGGGTGATGGTGGCCGAGGTGTCGACCTTCTCCGCTCGGAACAGATCACCGAGCGGCGACTGCTCGGTGCCCAGGTAACCGGGCTTGCTCCAGAAGTCGTCCGCGTACGTGGGGTCCATGGCCCGGACGGTGCCCGCGAAGCCGAGCAGTCCTTGAGGGTCGTTCAGCCCGAGCAGGTAGGGGTAGTCCTCCCAGGCCCGCAGTGGGACGCCCATCCTCGTCACCTCGCGCAGCACCGTCCGCTGCGCGTCGGTGAGACCGGCGTACGGGTCGCCGGATCCACCCGGCCGCACCGCGTCCGCGATCTGTGCTGCCTTGTCCGTCAGGACCTGCCTGGCGAAGGCGCGCACGAAGAAGTTGTTCGGGATGGAGGTCGGCACGCCGGGGATGAACGGCACCGCGCCGTCCCACACGCCCGTGGTGTTCTCCATGGCGCCCACGGTCTGGTAGGAGCCGCCGCTGCCGCCGTAGATGTAGCCGTAGATCCTGCGCGACCCCGACCCGTAGTAGGCGGCGGCCACCGTCTTGGCGAACTTGGCCGCCGCCGCGTCGGCCTGGTAGCCGGCGGTGCCGTTGATCTGCACGGTGTAGGCGCCGCTGGCCGCGCCGAAGGCGATGGAGTCGTCTGTGGCGTTCTCGTTCTGGAGCGGGTAGACGAGCTGGAAGAACCGGCCTTGCCACTGGCTCTTGGGTGGGAGGTAGACGTTGAACTTGACGGTGGTGCCCTCGAAATGGCCCGAGACCTTGTGGTGAGGCACCGGGCCGGTCAGGTCTGTCTCGGCATCGATGACCGGGCGGTTGTAGGTGGGGTCGACGCAGTCGGCGGTCACCCAGACCGGTCCGCCGGTCTGGGCGGGGGCACACGGTTCCGACCGTGCCGCCGCGCTCGGCGCGGCCGTCACGGTGAGCAGGACCGCGATGCCGACGGCTGAGGGGAGGATCTGCATGGGTGCTCCAGGGGGTGGTTCGGTACGGCGGGCCAGACATCCCTGCCGTGCCGTCGGCACGGCTGACGGGGGCAGGCATTACCCTTCGAGCGACTCCTGCATCTTCTGCAGGACGCCGTCGACGGTGTCCTTGCCAAGCAAGATCGCCTGCATACCCTGTTGGGCCACCTCGTTCACCTTGGGATTGCCCCAGTCGGGAAGCTTGGTGGACTTGCCGGCGGCGACGGCCTCGTTGAACGAGGCCAGAACGGCCGGCGGTTGAAAGGCGTCGTTGGGGATCGCCGGGACGCTCATGTAAGCCTTGGAATACTCGTTGATGTGTCCGGGCTCGGCCAGCAGATTGAGGAAGGCCTTGGCCGCCGCGGGGTTCTTCGCCTGGGCGTTGCCGGACAGGGTGAAGCCGGGCAAGGCCGGCATGTAGGTGTCAGCCGGGTTGTCGGTGGCCGGTATGGGCGCCATGACGAACTCGCTGCTCGGTGCGGCCTTCTGTATGGGGGTCAGTCCGGCGCCCACCTCGGCGACGGCCAGGGCCTTACCGGCCGCCACCTCGTCGCCGCCCTGCGACCTGGTTCGTCCCAGGGCCCCTTCGCCGAAACAACCGGCGTCGTACATCTGCTTGTACTTCTCCAGCACCTGCTTCCATGGAGAAGCCGCCAGGGTGGTCTTCCCGTCCCGGACTTGCTGGGTGAAGTCGGGAGTCGGTCCGTACACCAGGGTCGAGGAGAGGACGAGATACATCATCTGAGGCCCTGCCGCGTCGTTGAAGCCCTGGGCGTAGGCGTAGACGCCGTGGTCCTTGGCGCTCTTGCAGAACTGAAGGACCTCGCTCCAGGTCTTGGGGACCTCGAGCCCCAGTTCCT
The DNA here is from genome assembly GCF_040674955.1 of Nonomuraea sp. NPDC049695. Lineage (NCBI taxonomy): Bacteria > Bacillati > Actinomycetota > Actinomycetes > Streptosporangiales > Streptosporangiaceae > Nonomuraea > Nonomuraea sp. NPDC049695. Next base: position 35,683 of record NZ_JBFANV010000082.1, read on the forward strand.
TCAGCTTGGTCTGGTTGTAGATGCCGCCCAGTCCCTGGAGGGTCCCCGGGTAGGCGTACAGCTTGCCCTTGTCCGACAGGTCGTCCCGCCATAGTTGGGGAACGCCGGCGGCCCACGGTGAATCCGTCAGATCGAGCAGCTTGCCCTGGGAGCCCAGCAGTCCGACACCCATCGCCACGGAACGTCCGGGGAGAGAGATGAACAGGTCGGGGGCCGTACCGGCCTGAAGCTGCGTCGAGATGACGCTCATGACGTCGTCGCCAGAGTAACTGACGTCGACCTTCGTGCCTGGATACTTCTGTTCGAAGGCCTTGACGACCGGAGTGAGGGCTTCCTTGAAGGTGCTGCTGTAGATCATGGTCAGGGTTCCGCTCACCGCGCCGCCGGATGCGGTCGAAGCCGGAGCGGATCCCCCAGGCGGGGCGGTGGAACAGGCGGCAAGGGTGATGGTGGCCAGCAGGAGGGAGCCCACTACCGGCGTGCGCATCTTCATCGGTTTCTCCATGGGGTTGGTCAGTTCTTGCGAGGGTCAGCCCTTCAGGCCGCCGGCGAAGCCGTGGATCACGTAGCGCTGGAAGATCAGATAGAACAGCAGGACCGGGAGCATCGAGATGATCAGACCGGCGAACACCATCGGCCAGTCGGTGGTGTACAGGCCCACGAACTGGTAGATCGCGACGGGGAGCGTCTCCTGGTGGCTTCCGATCAGATACAGCAGCGGGGTGAAGAAGTCGTTCCAGATGCCGACGGCGTTGAGGATGATCAGAGTGCCGAGGACCGGTCGCAGGAGCGGGACCACCACGTGGACGAAGGCGCGGACGTCCCCGCAGCCGTCGATCCGGGCCGCCTCTTCGTACTGAAGGGGCACGCTGCTTCTCAGGAATGTGGTCACCAGGAAGATCGCGAAGGGCATCTGCAGGCCGGTGTAGAGGATGACCAGCGACCACAGCGTTCCGAGCAGGTTCAGATCCCGCATCATCAGGTAGAGCGGAAGCAGTGCGACCTGGAACGGCAGAAGCAAGCCGATGAGGAACAGGTAGAAGGTGACGTTCGACAGCTTGGCCGTCGAGCGGGCCAAGGGATAGGCCGCCATCGTGGCGAAGATGACGATCGCGAGGCAGGAGATCGTGGTGACGACCGTGCTGTTGACCATCGCCGGGCCGAGACTTGATTGCGTCCACGCCGTGACCAGGTTGGCGCCCGTAGGCCGTGAGGTCGGCACGAACGCCGGCGACAGGTCGTCGGCCGGGCGGACCGCCAGGTTCACCAGGATGTAGATCGGCAGGACGAAGACCAACGCACTGCCGTACGCGAAGACGTGATTGATCGTGCTGCTCAGCCGGCTCGTCTTCATGAGGTGCCCTTCTGCCGGCGCAGGATCGAGAACTGGACCAGGGAAAGGACGGCCACGATGAGGGTCAGCGCGACCGCCAGGGCTGTTGACGCCGCGTAGTCACCCTGCAGGCTGAACAGCCGGTAGATCGTCGTGCTGATCGTTTCGGTCTGCCCGGCGGGACCGCCCTGGGTCGTGGAGTAGATCTGGTCGAAGATCTTCAGTCCGCCGATGAGGCTCATCATCATGTTGATCATGAATGCCGGGGCGAGGAGCGGCCGGATGACGTACCAGAAGCGCCGCACCGCGCCCGCCCCGTCGAGGGAGGCCGCCTCCAGGAGCTCGACCGGCACACCCTGCAGGCCGGCGAGGTAGATGACCATCGACATGCCGGCGAACTGCCAGCACACCACCATGATCACGACGGTGAGCGCGGTGTCCGGCTGCCCCAGCCAGTCCTGCTGGAGCCGGCCGAGCCCCAGCGCATCGAGGATGTCGTTCACGGCTCCGATGCCGGGCGGCGCGAAGAGGTACTTGAACAAATACCCGCAGACCAGGGGTGACACGATGACCGGCGCGAAGATCAATGTTCGCAGCACGTTCCGGGCGAAGACGCGCGTGTTCAAGGTCAGTGCCAGCAAGAGGCCCAGCACGTTCTGGATGACCATCGTCGCGGCGGCGATGATCAGCGTGCGCACCAGGATCTCCGCGGATGCGCCTTCGAAGATGGATTCGTAGTTCCGCATTCCCACGAAGCGCTGAGAGGTGGTGAACGCGCTCCAGTTGGTGAAGGACAGGTAGATGCCCTGCGCCGTCGGGATGATGACCACGTAGAGGTAGAGCACCAGGCCGGGAATGACGAACCACCACAGGTTCCGTCCGACGGCGCGGCTCCGGACAGGTGGGCGGGTTTCGGGCGCGCGGCGCCGCACCTCGTTGCTGAGGGCTGTCGCCATCGAATCCTCCAGGGAAAGATCGGTCAGTAGGTGGCGCGGCCGCCGCTGATGTCGTAGACGGCTCCGGTTGAGAAGCTGAGCTTGTCCGAGGCCAGCCAGGCGATCAGTTCGGCGACTTCCTCGGGCTGGCCGACGCGGCCCATCGGGATGAGGCTGGTGATGTGGGCCAGCGCCTCAGGGCCGGTGGTGGCGTTCATCGGGGTCTCGATGACGGCCGGCGCTATGGCGTTGACCAGCACTCCGCTGGTGGCCAGCTCTTTGCCGAGGGATTTGGTCAGTGCGATGACGGCGGCCTTGGAGGCTGAGTACGGCGCCATGTTCGGGTTGCCGTCCTTGCCGGCCATGCTCGCGATGTTGACGATGCGGCCCCAGCCCTGCTCGCGCATGCCGGGGACGAAGGCGCGACAGGTGTTGAAGATGCCGTGCACGTTCACCTCGAACGTGCGCCGCCAGCCGTCCAGGGGGATCTCCCACAGCGGGACGTTGGGACCGACGATCCCGGCTGAATTGACGAGGATGTCGACGGCTCCCACTTGGTCGGCGGCGGCCTGGACGTCCACCGGGTCGGTGACGTCGCAGACGATGTCGGCCCCCTTGGCGATGTCGAGGGTGACGACCTTGACGCCCTCGGCTTCCAGGCGGGCGGCGGTGGCCTTGCCCAGGCCGCTGGCACCGCCGGTGACGAGGGCGGTTCTGGAGGGAGTCATGGGGTCCTTTCAGTGGGATTCGCGCGGTACGTGGTCGCCGCTGGAGCCGATGAGGAAATCCAGGTCGGCGCCGGTGTTGGCCTGGCGGACGGTCTCGACGTAGAGGCGTTGCCAGCCGCGGCTCGGCCGGGCGAACGCCCGCACGGCGGCGGGTGCGGGTTGGCGTGCCGCCAGTTCTTCGTCGGGGAGCTCGACGTCGAGCCGCCTCCCGGGGACGTCGAGGATGATCATGTCGCCGGTGCGCACCTTGGCCAGCGGCCCGCCGGCGGCGGCCTCGGGGGCGACGTGGAGCACGACGGTGCCGTAGGCGGTGCCGCTCATGCGGCCGTCGCAGATACGCACCATGTCACGTACGCCCTGGGCCAGGAGCTTGGGCGGTAGCGGAAGGTTGGAGACCTCGGGCATGCCGGGGTAGCCCTTAGGGCCGCAGCCGCGCAGGATGAGCACCGAGTCGGGGGTGACGTCCAGATCGGGGTCGTCGAGGCGGGCGTGCAGGTCCTCGACGGAGTCGAAGACGACGGCGGGGCCGCGGTGCTTGAGCAGGTGGGGTGAGGCGGCGGCCGGTTTGATGACGGCGCCGTCGGGGGCGAGGTTGCCGTACAGCACGGCGATCCCCGCGTGGTCCCGCAGGGGCCTTGGACGAGGGCGGATGACCTCGGCGTCATGGATTCGCACGTCGCCGAGTGAATCGACCAGCGGCCGGCCGGTGACGGTGATCGCCTCGGGGTCGAGGAGATCGTGCACCTGGCGCAGCACCGCGTGCAGGCCGCCGGCCCGGTACAGGTCGTCCATGAGGAAGCGGCCGGCGGGCTGCAGGTCCACCAACAGCGGGACGCCGGAGCCGGTGCGGTCGAAGTCATCCTGGTCCAGGTCCACCCCGAGCCGGCCGGCGATGGCCAGCAGGTGGATGACGGCGTTGGTGGAGCCACCGAGCGCGGCCAGGGCGACGATGGCGTTCAGAAAGGAGCCGCGCGTCATGACCTGGCTCGGCCGGCGGCCCCGCTTGACCAGGTCCACGACGAGTCCGCCGGTCTCGTGGGCGCCCGCCAGCAGGCGACTGTCGGCGGCCGGAATGCCGGCCAGTCCGGGCAGGGTCATGCCGAGCACCTCGGCGAGCAGGCCCATGGTGGAGGCGGTGCCCATCGTGTTGCAGTGGCCCTTGCTGCGGATCATCGACGACTCCGAGCGCAGGAACTCCGCTTCGGTCAGCGTCCCGGCGCGGACCTCTTCACTCAGCGCCCATACATCGGTGCCGCAGCCCAGCGGCGAACCGCGGAAGTGACCGGTGAGCATCGGACCGCCGGGGACGACGACCGCGGGCAGGTCCACCGAGGCGGCGGCCATGAGCAGGGCGGGGATGGTCTTGTCGCAGCCGCCGAGCAGCACCACGCCGTCGATGGGATTGGCGCGCAACATCTCCTCGGTGGCCATCGCCGCCATGTTCCGCCACAGCATCGCAGTGGGCCGGACCTGGGTCTCGCCGAGCGAGACCACCGGCAGGTTCAGCGGGACGCCGCCCGCCTCCCACACTCCCCGCTTGACGTGCTCGGCGACCTCGTCCAGGTGCATGTTGCACGGGGTGAGGTCGGAGGCGGTGTTGGCGATGGCGATGTGCGGCCGGCCGTCGAAGGCGTCCGCGGGCAGCCCGCGCCGCATCCATGCCCGGTGAATGTAGGCGTTGCGATCGGTACCGGCGTACCACTGGGAGCTTCGGCGCATAGCGACCAAACCAACGTTCTATTCCAATAATTGGAATTTAAATCGATTTTTTGGAACTTGCGGCGAGATTAGCCCATGCCTCACCTCGCGGGGAAGAGGCGATTGAGGAGAACTTTCGATTCTTGGAACGATGGCCTAACCTTCGGAACATGCCGAAGTTGGTGAGACCGGCCGACGCGATCAGCGATGCCGAGCAGAGACTCGTGGGCTCCGACCGGGTGCTTGCGGTGCTGGCCGAACTGGCCCGCCATCCCGACGGAATTGGGCTGGAGGAGATGGCGCGCATGGTGGACAGCCCCAAGCCGACCGTCCATCGGGCGCTCGCTTCGCTGCGCCGGGCCGGGTTCGCCGCGCAGAACGGTCACGGGCGCTACGTGCTGGGCGATGAGTTCCTGCGCCTGGCCTTCGCCCACCATGAGGCGCGACCCGACCACGTCCGCGTCACCCCGATCCTGCAGGCGTTGTGCGACCGCTACGGCGAGACCGTCCACTACGCGGTGCTCGACGGCACCTCGGTCGTCTACCGCTCCAAGCTCGACCCGCCCGCCGGCGCAGTACGGCTGACGTCGGTGGTCGGCGGCCGGAACCCGGCACATTGCACAGGCGTCGGGAAGGTGCTGCTCGCCCACGCCCTCCCCGACGAGGCCGCCGTACGCGCCTGGGTGGGCGACCGGACGCTGGAACGACCGACCGAGCGCTCGGTCGGCACTGTAGAGCAGCTGCACGCCGCGCTGGAACGCATCCGCGCCCAGGGCTACGCCATCGACGACCAGGAGAACGAGCCGGGCGTCAACTGCATCGCGGTCCCCGCCTACCTGACCTCGCCCACGGTGCCGAGCGGCGCGATCAGCGTCAGCGGCCTGACCTACCGCACCCCGCTGGACAAGCTCGTCAGCGACCTGCCCACCATCCGCGCCATCGTCGCAGGTGAAAACCTCGCATGATCGTCACCGCAACCCCTGCCTCGGCCGAGGTGTACGCCCTGGGCGAGAGCCCGGTCTGGGATCCCGTACGGAAGCGCCTGCTCTGGGTCGACATCGTCGCCGGCACCGTGCACGAGGGGATGCTCGACGAGGGCAAGGTCACGGCCACCGTACGGCATGCCGTGGACACCACCGTGGGCGCTGTCGCCGTCTCTGCCGACGGCGATCTGATCGTGGCCGGGCAGGCCACCCTCATCCGCCTCGGCACCGACGGCAGCCGCGCGGAACTGGCCCGGGTGCTGCCCGCCGGCATACGCAGCAGACTCAACGACGGCGGGGTGGATCCGGTCGGACGCTTCCTGGTCGGCAGCCTGGCTCAGGACGACCGCCACGGTCAGGAAGTGCTGGTCCGCCTGGACTCGACCGGCGTGACTTTCCTCGACACCGACCTGGTGCTCTCCAACGGCCTGGCCTGGACCGACGACCGCCTCTACAACGTCGACACCGTCCCAGGCACGATCTGGGTACGCGACTACGACCCGGACACCGGTAACACCGGTCCACGCCGAGAGGCGTTCAGAGTGACCGACGGCAAACCCGACGGCATGTGCGCCGACGCCGACGGCAACCTGTGGATCGCCAACTGGGGACGTGGCCGCGTCGAATGCCGCACGCCGGTCGGCGACCTCCTGCACACCGTCGAAACCGGCGCCCCACATACCTCCAGCGTCTGCTTCGCCGGGCCCGACCTCGACACCCTCGTCATCACCACCTCCATCCAGCACCTGCCCGAGCCCGCCCCCCACGACGGCCGCCTGTTCACCGCGAAGGTCGGCGTCCGCGGCCTGCCCACCTCTTACTGGTCTACGGAGGACCTCCCTTGTATCTGATGCGCATCGGCGCGCCCGGCGCCGAGAAGCCCGTCGTCCGCATCGACGACACTCACTACATCGACGTCTCTGACGTCACCCCGGACTTCGACGAGCGCTTCTTCGCCGCCGGCGGCCCTGCCCTGCTCGCCGGCCCGGTTGCGCGCGGTGACGTCCGCGAGTTCGCCGGTGAGCGGATCGGCGCGCCGATCGCCCGGCCGCACCAGATCCTGTGCATCGGCCTGAACTACAGCGACCACGCCGCCGAGACGGGCCAGGCCGTGCCGGACGAGCCGATCCTGTTCACCAAGTCGCCGAACACGCTGGTCGGCCCGTACGACGACGTGCGCATCCCGCGCGGCGCCACCAAGACCGACTGGGAGGTGGAGCTGGGCATCGTCATCGGCCGCCGCACCTCCTACCTGGACTCGGTCGAGGAGGCCCACGCGGCGATCGCCGGTTACTGCGTGGTCAACGACGTCAGCGAGCGCGCCTTCCAGATGGAGCGCGGCGGCCAGTGGAGCAAGGGCAAGTCCGCCGAGACGTTCAACCCGGCCGGGCCGTGGCTGGTCACCCCGGACGAGCTCCCCGACGTCAAGAACCTCGGCATGTGGCTCGACGTCAACGGCGTGCGCCGCCAGACCGGCACCACCAAGACCATGATCTTCGACCCGTACGTCATCGTCCACCACCTGAGCCAGTTCATGGTCCTGGAACCCGGCGACCTCATCAACACCGGCACCCCGCCCGGCGTCGGCATGGGCCACGACCCCCAGATCTGGCTGCAGTCCGGCGACGTGATGGAGTTGGGGATCGAGGGCCTCGGCAGCCAGCGCCAGCAGGTCGTAGGACCCCGCTAGTGCGCGCGCTGGTCATCACCGGCCCCGGCAAGGCCGAGATCCAGGAGGTCGAACCGCCCGTGGCCGCCCTCGGCGAGGTCGTGGTGGACGTCGAGCGGGTGGGCGTGTGCGGCACCGACATGGAGCTGTTCACCGGCGAGATGAGCTACCTGCGCACCGGCCGCTCCTGGTATCCCTTGCGCCCAGGCCACGAGTGGTGCGGCCGCGTCACCGCACTAGGCGACGGTGTCCCGGCGGAATGGCTGGGCCGCCGGGTGGTCGGCGACACCATGCTCAGTTGCGGACGCTGCGATCGTTGCAGGGCGAGCCGTCACCACGTGTGTGGCGACATGGCCGAGGTCGGCATCAGCCTGGGCCGTGCCGGTGCGCTCGCTGAGCGGCTCGCGGTACCGGTGTCCGCGCTGCATGTGTTGCCGGACGCCGTGGATCCCACGCTGGGCGCGCTGGTCGAACCAGGGGGCAACGCGCTGCGCGCGGTGCGCGGCGCGGGACTCGGCTCCGGTGCGCGGCTGCTGGTGCTGGGCACGGGCACGATCGGCCTGCTGGTGGCGCTGTTCGCCCGAGCCGAGGGGATCGAGGTCCATCTGGTGGGCCGCGACCCCGCGGAGCTGGGTCTGGCCCGGTCGTTCGGCTTCGCGGGCAACTGGATCCGATCGTCGCTGCCCGGCCTGCGCTGGGACGCCGTCGTGGACGCCTCCAACGCGCCCGAATTGCCGTCCCTGGCGCTCGACCTCGTCGAGCCGGCCGGGCGGGTGGTGTACATCGGCCTGGCCGGCACCCCCTCCACCCTCGACACCCGCGACCTGGTGCTCAAGGACGTCACCGCGGTCGGCATCCTCGGCGGCTCGGCCGGCCTGGCCGGGGCGATCGCCGCATACGCCGACAGCTCGGTGGACGCCCGCCCGCTCGTGGCCGCCACGGTCGGCCTGGCCGAGACCGCCGACATCTTGGCCGGACACCGCCCGCCGGGCGCCGGCCCCGGGCCCAAGATCCATATCGACCCACGGCGCTGAAGGCGAAGAGCAACCAGCGTGACCCATCGTGACCCGCGGCAGCTCGCCGCCCCCGACTCGACCGTCCTGGCCACGGTGGAGTCCGCCGTCCCGGGGATCACCCGCACTCTGGGCGCCTGCGGCTGCGGTGCTACCGGGAGCACCTCGGCCCACCGGCGGCGCTGGATCAGTCGAGATAATGCCGCGAACCAGAGCCGGTCGGCACGACCCCATCGCGGCCGGACTTCGAGTTGACGGCGGAGCACCTGGTTCTCGCGACGGAGCACCAGCAGCTCAGCCCCTCTGGACGCATCAGAGCGGACCAGCACCGCCACAAGCCCGCATAGCACCGAACCACCCGGACAGCCGCCGAACTGATCGCGCAGCAGGATCCCAGCTCAGAGCCCGAAACCGGGTGTTCGAGCGGGACAGGGTAATTCCGCTTACCAGCCGCCGGGCGTACGATCTGTCGCTACCGCAGCCTGCCCGTCCACCGGATTTACGACATTGATGACGCTGAGTACCAAAGTCGCGACAAGGAGGCGTCGCATGGGGGATCTCCTGTTCGACGGGAATACGGCGATCGGCCGGCGTAGGGCGTCGCCGCCGCGGATCGCCACACTTCAGTGATTTTCCAAAGGTTCGCCGAATTCCCGGACTTTCCGCTGGTGATGGAGGTGGAGCGCACGGCTTGACTCACGCCGTGCACGGATATCGTTTCCCCCGATCACCGCCGCCCGACTGAGGGCGTACGGCCAATGGCAGCAGGCCGGCGGAGGTGATCGCCGATTTCCGCCTGACATCAGCACCGCTAGGGTGAGGTTGCATGCGAAGCCCGGAGTCTTGCTGCGCACAACGATGTCACAACCATCTGCCAACGCTTATTCGCTACCCTCGCATACGTCGATGTCCGGCGAGTATATCAAGGGCGAAATATGGATAAGGAGCGTCTTGCGTTCCTTGAACGCCTCAAAGCCGACCTGACCATCGGAAGGCCGAGTCAGCCTATTGGGGTCGGGTCGCGATCGGTGACCGCTGATAAGCCGATGAAGCTGTTCCGGAGGATAGGTCTGCATGGTGTCACACCGGCCGCCGCCGCTTCGTTCTTGGCAGTGCACGCCGCTGCGGCCGGCGCCGTTCCTGACTACGTTCCGCACAGCCACACGAAATACCCACCTCAGCGATTCGGGCTGTGGGAACGACCTGATCTCGCTGACCACCGTCCCGGACCTGGACCGTATCAGGGGACCGTCGGAGGTCGGTCGCTAATGGGAAACGCGTGAGCCCTGGACCGACGTGTTCTTTGAGCGCTCCACGTTATGGCACCGGTAGGCGCCCTTCTTGCCACTTTGTTCAAATAAACGGCCCCGGTTGACGCCGCAGCCAGCACTGCGTACCCACACGAGGTTCCGAGGGCGATATCGGGAGAGCTGACATCGATTTCTCATCTCGCCCCGCCGTTGGGTGGCGTCAAGTGGACCAGTTATGCCCTTCGATTGCTAACCCCTTCTCCCTGTTCCCTTCCTCCCATGGACGCCCGCCCCTCCCGTGGGCGCCCACATCCGCCAGGAGAAGTCGTGTACCCGATCGTTCGACGTGTCATGTCCGCATGCCCTGCTTACTGGGCTACTGCCGGACCGCTCGTGCCGCCTTCACCCGTCCCGACGGGGACCTTTCCGGCCATGAGCGACCACCGCGACCTGTGGCCGTTCTGCTGGTGCGACGACCGAGCCTGCCCCGCGTACGGCGACTGCAGCGTCTTCAGCAACATCGGGACGGCCCGCGTCCGCGGCATGCCGGGCAACCTGGCCGGACGTCAGCGCCCCGTCGAGCGGCGCCTCCGCTCGGCGTGACTCCATGCGGCCGTACGGCCATGACCACGCTCTGACCTGGCATACCCCGCCTGGCGCGACGACTTGCCCGCCGGGCTCTTTTTCGGCCGTCCGATGAAAATCCTTTCCAGCAAGAGGAGATCAGATGAGAAAAAGGCTCGTGACGGTGATCATGGCCGCGGCGACGATCGCGACGAGCGTCGTCGCCGCCCAGCCGGCCTTAGCCGCCGGCCCCCGCCCCGATTTCCACGCGCCGTGGCCGTGTGGCCAGGTGCGGGACTATTACCACCACTCCGGTGAGGTCGCCAACGCGATCGACTTCAACATCGCGGGCAGCGGTGACCTCGGCACCCCGGCCCTCGCCTCGGCGGCGGGGACGGTGATCGAGACCGTGTCCGGCCATCCGGGGTACGGCAACTACGTCCGCGTGGACCACGGCGGCGGCTGGACGAGTCTGGTCGCCCACCTCGACCGGATCACCTCAACCAAGGGCCAGCAGGTCAACGCGGGCCAGGAACTCGGCAAGGTCGGCACGACCGGCAATTCCACCGGTCCGCACCTGCATTACGAGCAGGAGGCCGACGGCGTCAACCAGCCGGTCGTGATCGACGGCGTGGCGATGAACTATGACGGCCAGACGCGCCGGCACACGAGCGGCAACTGCGGCGGGGGCGGCGGGGGCGGCGGTCTTCCGATGCTGGGTGGTTCGCCCGCCGATTTCAACGGTGACGGCAAGGACGACATCGTCACCTTCTCCAAGAACGCCTCGGCGGA
>NZ_JBFANV010000083.1:0-46019 GCF_040674955.1 Nonomuraea sp. NPDC049695
GTGCCGTACATGCGGATGTAGTGGCGTGCCAGGCGATTGGCCTGACGCTCCACGCTGCCGGGGAACAGCGGCGACAGCAGGGGGTCGTCGGCCACCAGCTGATGGAACGCAGTGGCAAGCCGGTAAAAGAAGTCCGCACCGCCCACCCCCTCATAAAATTCGCGAGCGACGCGTTCGGTGTCCGCAGGTGAGACGTTCTCTATGAGCAGGACCTGCCCATTCTCCGTCAGTACGTGCTTACTCAGCATGAGACTCTCCTTGTGTCGAGTGCGTGCTGCCCTCGCCGGATCTCGGGCCGGTGGGATGGCCGCAGGTGACGGCGGCGTACAGAGGTACGGCGTGGCAGCCTCGGTGCCGCTTGGCTTCCGAGGCGCCAAGACCGTAGTTGATGCGGCGGATGCGCAGTTGAGGGGCCAGGGCGGCCGGGCTGTAGAAGGCGGTCGCGAAGTATGCAAGCCGGGAGGCGCCATGTGCGTAGTCCGTCCCGGTCAGCAACGGGGTCCACACGGCTCCGTCCTGAACGAAGAGCGTGAACTGGATCGGAGATGCGGCGTGTTCGGCGACGAAGACGGTCGCGTCGTCGCCGAACAGCTCCCAGACTCGGGCGAACCAGTGCCGCTCACGCTGTTCGTCGGCGACGCTGGCGTACTTGTACATGAGCTGAGAGCGGAGGCGGACCAGCCCGGGCTCTTCTGGGGCGAGCGGTCGTGGCCGGACCCGAACTCCGGCGGCTTCCAGGGCGCGTAGCTCACGGCGCACCTCACCGCGCCTCTTGCGAGGGAGTTGTGCGAGGTACTCAGGGATGTCTGACCAGGTCACCGTCATGTTCGAGCGTGCTGCCAGGGGAAACACGTCGTAACCCTTGTCGCGCAGAACGGCCCTGAGCGCGTCTGCCTCCGGCGTCAGGTAGAGGTAGGTCACACTTCGGAAGCCTTGCCGGCGCGCCCAATCCCCTACCTGGTCAGCGAATGAGGCGAGCGCGCCGCTGTCGGCCGCCAGCGGGCCGACGGGAAAGGCGTCATAGTTGGGATACATCATCACGAGGCTCGGAAAGACCTCCTGAGCGCGCCGAGTCTGCCAGGGATGAGGTCCTGTCACGGCCAGGCCATCCTGAGTGGCCTGGCCCGATGCGATCAGATAGGGGTCGTTGAAGGGGCGTGACCCCGGCTCCTGTTGAATTAGGCCGCGCATCGCCAGGTCGGTCCCGCCGGGCGACACCAGCCGGAAGGTCAAGGACTCCGGTACCCGGCTCTGACCGAAGGACAGCCAGCGCTGGCTGGCCGTATGGGGAGCGCGCCCGATGAGTTGGGCCCAATCGTCACCGAGTTCCCTGGAGACATGCAGCACCTTGTTCTCCACATCAGGTGTACGTTCCGGCTCGGTTGAATGTGTGAGTCCGGCAAGAAGGCGACCTCGCTATCAGTCCTCACGCGCCGAGGGGCTTCCCCCAAGACCAGGTAGTTAAGGGTTTTTGAGCTGTTGGCAAGAGTGCTGTGGAGCACGGCTCGGCGGTGTAGACGCCTGGCTTGATCTTGCGGACGAGTTGGCTGGCGGGCCAGCGCGATAGTTGCCGATACATCGTGTTCAGGGTGAAATCGCCGAGGTGGCGGGCGTCAGCAGGTGCAGCAGGCGTCGGGCATAGCCCCTCTCGCCTCCGCTGGTGTGGCCGAAGACGGTCACGTCCAAGGACGTGGTGTATGAATCGATCTTCGAGTGATCCTGTTTCTGCAGGTTAAGCGGTAAGTGTCTGCGGGAGCGCGTTCGGGGCCGGTGTGTCGCTGGCGACAAGCCGGAGACGGGTCTTGGCCAGCACATCAATCACCGTTCTACTGGATCTCGTCCTCATATCCTGAGAACTCACGTACGTGACGGCACCGCGAAAGCCCTAACTATCTGCCCTCGGGGGGTATCCGAGGTTGCCCAGCAGGGCACGCAGGCGCCTCAGTCCCCGTTGCCGGTTGCGGTGCACGGTGCCGCGGTGCAGTCCCAGCATCTGTGCCGATTGATCGATCGTCTGTCCGCAGAGGTCGATCAGCACCACGGCTGCCGCCTCGGACCTGGTCAGCTCGCCAAGCGCGGCGCTGACCAGCAGGGCGTCCTCGCGATTTGCCAGGCCGCCATCCCATGCGTCCTCAGCGCCGGCAAAGAAGGCATTCGCAAGCCGCTGGCGCCGATTCGCCTTCCGCAGGTTGTCGTACATCTGGTTCAGGGCCGCGCGAATGAGATAGGCGCGGGGGTTCGGATGGAGCAGTGCGGCCTCATGTGCCGCGCTGGATCGCAACTTCAAATAAAGATCATGGATGACGTCGTCGATGTCGGTTGCGTGATGTGCGGTTCCCATGATTCGGCGTTTGAGGTCGGGTATGACGCGAACAAACAGCAGATCGAAAGCCATGGAATGGTCCAAGGATTTCCCCCATTGCATGTGTCGGAGCGTCGCTTGTGCGTGCGCACCGTCGCGATCGCCTCGACCGTACATAGGAGGATTTTGGCGCGAATCCGTCGCCTGACTGGTCGTCTTCACTTCCGACGCCCACCTAGTCAACATCACGGCCACCCGAGGTGCGAGTCTTCCGGACGCCTGGCACCCAGGCATACATTCGCGGGTTGGCAGGCGTACCCATAGCGGAAGATCTCCCAACCAAGAGGAGGAGAGATGGACAAGCTGCACTCCCAGTCAGCGCACGATCTGCAGGAAGTCGGTGCCTCCGGCATCGTCCGGGACGCCCGGTTCCTGCCCGCCAGTGCCCTCGCCCTCGGCGTGATGGGGCAGTACCCCGCGCAGGTGACAACGAGCGGTATCGAATCCGTCATCTGCTGCCACTCGGCGCTCGCCTGGGCCTGATCACCGCACCAACCGGGGAGGCGGGCCGCCGCCTTCCCGGCCAATCGTCGAGGGGGTATGGAGCATGTCGGTTGACATTCGGCTCGAGACCAACCATGGAACTTTTGCGCTCGAAAGCTCACCGGGTGAAACGGTCGAGTCAGTGCTGCGCCGCCACGGGGTTCCGCTGAGCGCCGTCTTCTCCTATGTGACCGAACCTGTGCAGCACGGGCCATCCACGCGCCAAGTGCGATTCGTGCCCACCGCCACCAGGGTCGATGACGAGGCATTCGACGGCCGCACCGTGATTCTGCGCGTGACCCGGAACATCGACCTGCCAGGGCTCATGCGGTTTGGGCCGCGCAGAGAGCATCGGACGGCGTCCGCCTCCACCGAATGGCTGTTCCCCAGCCCAGAGCGCGGGGCCTTCGAACCCGTACAGACCTATCTGGGCCCGGAGGAGTGCATGGACCTTGTCCGGACGGCGGTGTGCGAGGTCCTTGACGCATGGCCGGCAGGCCTCAACCGTCGCGTCGTCGTGGGTACGTCCGGAGGCGGCGACTCCAACGTCCTCCTCGCCTCTCTCATCGACTCGGGTCGCTTGGAAGTCGCTGACATTCACCCCGTGATGATGCTCGGCATTCCCGACTGGGACACGCAATTGGAGAACGCCAGACAACTGTGTGCGAGCCTCGGCCTGACACTGGAGGTGGTGGACGCCGACCACGCCGCCATGCTGGCGGGCGTGCGTTCCCTGGATGCCTTGCGAGCCGACTTCGCCGCCACGTTCCCCGACGCCGATCTGGAGTTCCTCGGCACCTGGCTGCTGCGCAAGGTTCTCTCGGCCTACGCCGCGAAAGCCGGAGCCGACACGGTGGCGATCGGCGCGAATCGGGAGGACGTGGTTGCTGAGGCGCTCGCCCGGGTGTCCATCGGAGAATTGCCGCTACCCGTGCCGTTCCGGCCCATCGGTGAGACTACATTCGTCTATCCCATGCATCGCATCCCCAAGAAGATCGGCGATGGAGCTTTCCCGACCTTCTCCGTGGAGAATTACGAGGCGCGTGCTCCCAGCCACAGCGGAGGCCGGACGATCTTCTACTACGCGGCTTATCTGCTGGCCGACTCGCTGCCCGGAATGGACGTCACCCTCTTCGACGGGCTCCGCCGCATCGGGAATCGCCACCGCGTCGAAAGTCCCTTCGAGCATGACGCGGATCTCGACGACCTCGTCCTGAGGGGCGCGGCCGGCAGCCAGATCGCCCATCGCTGGCGTGATTTCCTGGCAAGACATCTGGTCACCCCGCAGGAGACGCCCCGATCGCATCATTCCGATGACGCAATTCGGTAATCCAGAATCCCGGGCCGCCCCGGTGGTCATCCAGCCCAGAGATCCGTACTTCGAAGACGTGATCCGACTGGCTGAGCAGGAGCATCTGGGTATCGAGCTCGTTCATCTCGCTCACCCTGGCGTCCTGTCGACTCTGACCCATGACGAACTCGACGCCCTGGCAGTCTCTATGAGGAAGGTGCCGGGCCCCGTCCATGTCCACGGCGCCTTCTTCGACCTCTATGTTCACAGCCCCGACCCCGATGTGGCGGCGATCGCCCGTCTCCGGGTCCAGCAGAGCGTCGCGGCCGCCGAACGTGTCGGCGCCGAGCTGGTGGTGTTTCATACCAACTTCCTGCCGTGTACGACCTTGCCGGAATACACGGAGTGGTGGCTGGAGGCGAACATCCCCTTTTGGGAGGCTGTCGCCGCTGGCACGGATGTACCGATCCTCATCGAGAACATGTGGGACCCCGATCCCCATCTGCTCCTCGCCTTGACCGACGCCGTGCCGGAGATCGGGATCTGCCTCGATATCGGTCACGCGCACGTCTTCGGCGACGTTCCCCTCGCTGAATGGTTCTCCGAGCTGAGCGGCCGCATCCGCTACCTCCATGTCTCCGACAACGACGGCACCACAGACTCCGGCGGACCGCCGGGTGACGGCGACGTGGACTGGCGAGCGTTCACGGCCTTGGCAGCGGCCCACACTCCGAAGGTGCCCGTGATGGTGGGCGTCGACGGTGGGTATGCCGGGGTCACAGAGGCGTTACGCCGCATGAACGAGCGTGGCATCCATCCCTTCCCCGTTCCTGAAGCCCCGACAGGGAAGGAGATGCCGCGTTGAGCGGCGGCGGGGCGGCATCGGCCTACGACCGGGTTGCGGAGTCCTATGATCGTCTGCGCCCAGGCTACAGTGGGCCCTTGCTGCGCCGGGTCCTGAGAGAGACGGGCACCGGCCGGGGCGGCCTCGCCGTCGACATCGGCAGCGGAACCGGCCATTTGGCCGTTCAGCTGGCCAGCGAGGGCCTGCACATCATCGCGATCGAACCGCTGAGCAGCATGCGAGCTCATATTCCCATAGGTCCCAAGCTGCACGCGATCGGCGGGGCAGCCGAACAGCTCCCCCTACAAGATCATGTGGCCGACCTCCTCGCGGCCGGCCAGGCGTGGCACTGGTTCCAGGCGCGCCTGGCCGCAGAGGAAGCGCATCGTGTCCTGCGTCCCGGGGGGACGGTGCTGATGTTGTGGAACATCTTTGACAACACCGTCCCGTGGCTCGACCGCATCGAGCAGATCAGCCGCGCTCGCGATCCACGTCGCGCCAGAGGTTTCGATCCAGGTGATATGTCGCACCTGTTCCCTGCCGCTCGATGGACGCCGATACGTAGGGCGCGCGCGGTTCACCACCACGTCATCGAACGGGATGGGCTTGCCGAACTCGTACTGACCTCCAGCGTCTTTGCCGGTCTCGCCGAGCACGACCGCTCGATGGTGCGGG
Organism: Nonomuraea sp. NPDC049695; assembly: GCF_040674955.1. Lineage (NCBI taxonomy): Bacteria > Bacillati > Actinomycetota > Actinomycetes > Streptosporangiales > Streptosporangiaceae > Nonomuraea > Nonomuraea sp. NPDC049695. The sequence continues at coordinate 5,656 of NZ_JBFANV010000083.1, forward strand.
AGAAGATCTCAGCCATTGTTTCGGAGCAGGCAGCGAAGGGCGACACCGTCAGCGTGCCGTACCAGACCTGGGCCTACTGGACGCGGAGGCGATGACTCGTGCTCACGAATGGCGTCACTTCGCTTGAGGTGATCGATGGGGTGATGCCCGGCTGGGACGCGTACACCACCACGAGAGCGAGCCGGAGTGAGCGCTGGATCCGGTTGACCGACGACCGCATTGGAGCGCCGTTGCGGACGTTCGCGCTTCGCCGCTCGGCCGAGACCCTCTTCGCCATGTGCGGAGCCGTCCTGGCCGAGCCACGCTTGCACGGACGTCTCGAACCGTATGCCATACTCAGCGGCGCCTCACGCGCGGAAGGCCTCCTGACCGATGGCCCTGCCCCGTGGCATGACGTGCCGGTTGAAGCGGTCTACCCGTGTCTGCTGCTGATGACTCCGACGTACGACACCGCTCCTGTCGGGACATCCACGTCCGATGTCACGACAGCCACTCGATATCTGGACGCCGTGCATGCGTGGGCGGAAGAGGCATGCTTGCGGTCGATCGTGATGACGTACCTGCACCCGGACTATGCCGCTCTCCGTTCCGCGATGCGTGCACGAGGATGGTGGGTGGCCCCGCTCACGCATCGCTGCGACCTCAACGTCACCTGGCACGACCTCACCGGTTACCTCGAGAGGATGCCGCGCAAGCGCCGCGGAGAAGTCCGCAGGGAACTGCGCGCGCTGTCCAGCCGCGGGGTACGCGTCATTCGGCGAGCTCTGACGGACGACGAATCCGCCCTGGCCCGCATGAGGTCCCAGCTCGTCGGCAAGTACGGCCGGACGCCGAGCCCCGAGCGGGAGCAAGCTTTCCTGACCGGCGTGCGTGCCGTGTTCGACCCGGCGGAACTGCTGGTGTTCGAGGCGTACGAGGACACCCACCCGCTCGGTTTCGCGCTGTTCGCCCGTGACGGCCCGGAATGGACGGCGCTGCTCACCGGAACCGACTACACCCGCTCGCAAGCGGGACTGACGTACTTCGCCACGTGCTTCTACGAACCGGCCGCGGCAGCACCCGAACTCGGCATCACTTCCATCGCTTACGGCTTGGGCGCGGTCCGGGCCAAGACGTCGCGTGGAGCTCGAGCCCGGCCGGTGTACGCAGCCATGACCAGACTGCCCCGCGCATAAGGGAGGTACAAGACCATGCCTGCATGCTGGGACCGACATGTCTTCTGTCTCATCGGCCCCGATGCCGTACGACGCCACCTCGTCGGCCCCATTCTCGAACGCTTCGCGACCGCGGGACTGCGGCCCGACGGCTGGCGTTGTCTGCAACTGACATCGCACCAGATCGACACCATGCACGAGCTGGCGATGGTGCGCAGCAGCCAGGCGTACCGCTTTCGATGCCTGGACCTGTTGTTCGCCTTGGGCCCGAGCATCCTTCTGCGCCTGGCCGACGTACGCCCGGATCTTGGCGACATCTACGCCAGAGCCACCGCGGCCAAAGGCGCATCAGATCCTAAGGACGCCGCGCCGGGAACCATCCGGCATGACCTCCGCGCGATCAACGTCGTGATGAGCCTGTTGCACACCTCCGACAGCCCAGCCGACGCCGCTCGTGAATCGGACCTCCTGCTCACCGGGGACGACGCGCACCATGTGTGGAATGATCCGCGCGAGTTGCCCGACCTGATCGCGGTGACATCCCGGCGGCGCGTGGAGAACCGCCTTTTCGGTGACGTCCTGGCGGACATACGCACCAGGGTGCTGCTGGCACTGTGGCCACAGCTCGGCTCGGCCGCGCGATCCGAAGCCGGCCGCCTGGCGGCCATGGGGCACCTCGGCGACCCGGCCACCGGCCGGAAGCTCGCGAGCATGATCCATCCTACGGCCTCGCCGCTTCTCGACGTGCTCGAAGCCGACTTCGACCGACCCATCGACCTGCGCAGCGTCAGAGGGACGCTCACAGGCTCGGGGATCGACCTGGATGACTGGGAGACGGCCGTGCTGGGCACCTCCATGTACTTCCCGCCTGCGTGGTGATGTCGTGATGACCTCCCCATGGCATGCTCTTAGCCTCCTGTCTCACGTCGATCTCGACCCCGACACGGCCAAGCAAGCGGTCGACCACCTCAGTGGGCACGATCCGACCGTTCTGGCCGACATCGCCATCCGCTGGCGAGTAGTGAACCTCCTGCTGGCGAATCTGGAGAACGCCGAACTCACCGCAAGCCTGGCCACACTTGTCCAGCTGCTCGACGAAGATCGACGACAGGACAGCCTGCGTATCGCCGAGGCGTTGCCGGTGACCATGTCCGTGCTCGAACAAGCCGAAGCATGCGGCTGCCGGGTCATCAAGGGGCTGGCCTATCGCGATCTGTACCCGCGCCCTGACCTGCGCCACATGGGCGACATCGACTTGCAGGCGCCCACGTGGCCCATCGCCCTCGCCATGGTGGGCTGGCTGCGCGATCGCGGGTGGCAGTGGGACACCAGCGAATATCCATGGCTTAAGTGGGACGACGCTGGAATGCTCTACGGTCAGCTCCCCCTTGTCCTGCCGGACAACGCCACGCCCGTCGCTCGAGTGGATATGCACATAGGACCATTCTCAGTCGGTCACGCCGGCTTGCTGCCCCTGATCGGATGGCGCCGCGGTGAAGCACTGGGAGTCCCGGTCACGGTCCCGGACAGGGAGACCTCGATAGCGCTCCTGACGGCGCATGCCGTCGGGGACGGGCTGTTGTCGATGAAGGACGTCAATGACCTCCATCTCTTGCTCCAGACCGGCACACCGGACTGGACCTCGACCGTAGAACTCTGCCGAGCCGCCCACGTCAGCGAAGCGCTCAGCCTGCTGCTCAGTGCGTTGGAAGATGCCTACCCAGGCCATGACCTGCCTCAAGGCGTTCTGGCGGCAGCCGGATCCTCACCGCTGGCCGGGTCAGCGCAGGGCCATCTCCAGGTGCTGGCCGAGGATCGCGCTCGCCGGGCGGAACGCATCGCCGAGTTGTGCCTGCGCGACGAACTGGCCCGCGGAAACTCCCCTGACCAAGCGATACGCGAAGCGGCCGTGGCACGCAGGTACTACAGCGCGGATCTGCGCCCCCGCTCCGGGACGCCGACCTCGGACGGCGCCGCACCCGGTCACACCGGAAGAGGCAGATGCTGGCGCTTGGTACCCGAACAACGCTGGGACAGGCTCGCCTCCACCGGTGGCGAGGCTGCTCGCCGGCACAGGGAGCTGGCGCCGGGTCTCACCCTTGTCACCGCAGGTCCTGCCATGGCGATCCAGCTCGGAACCGACATCATGACGCCGACCGTCTGGGGCGAGGTGGACCCGCGCAGTGTATGGCTGGCGAGGGAACTGCGAAAATGATCGACTTCGGCGGAGCCCAACCGGTGTGGCCGGTCAAAACCCGAGAGCTGTGGGGCTGCTGCGCGGCGGAGGCGGCGAGGGCGCATGAGCCCTGGCGCAGGCAGCCCCCTCAAGGCGACGACATGTTACGCGCAGAGCTGGGCCGTGAGCTACGGCTGGAACCCGACCACCTCACCATTGTGGCGGGAGTACGCGCGGCCGCCCTCACCTACGGCCGCACGGCCGCACGCCTGCTCGTGGAGAGACCCACCTTCATGGGCATGATGCCGATGCTCGAGAGCGCAGGTCGGCCAGTGCACCATGTCGGATGGGACGACTTGCCGGCTCCTCAAACAGGGACGACGCTCATCGTCACTTCTCCCTGTCGTAATCCCGACGGGGCGACGCTGTCCCCTCGACTACACGCTGCCATGGAACGGCGTTGCGACGCCGGAGAACGCGTCGTGATCAACTCCACCTATCAATGGTTCGGCCCCGGCACCCCACCCGTACGTGGTGCCGACCTCCTGCTGTCCTTGCACAAACTCGCCGGCGTCGGCGCACGGATAGGCGTGGTTCACAGCTCCACTTTCTTCGCCGACGCCGTCCCTGAGATCGCCAGCGCCGCTCCGCCACCGACCTGGCAACGTGCGTGGGCCCTGTTTCTCGCACGCGGTGGGCTGGCCGAGCTCAAAGCGGCCAACGTTGTCCCGGCGCAAAAGGCGGCAGCGGCCTTCCACGCGTCCCTGTGCGAACTGACCGGATCACCTCGCGTACGTGTACAGGCACCGCACACCCTGCTCACACTGACAGCCGACGTCACCGAACAGGCAGCTCTGGCCGCTTTGGCCGCGCGCGGCTATCGCCTCGCGGGCGGCAGCCATTTCCTGGCCGGTGAATCGTTGCGCGTCTCATTCTACGGAGTGTCTCCCGAGCAGGCATCCGAACTCGCCAGCACACTCGTGGCCGACAAATTGCTCGATCTGAAAGGCGGGTCATGAGACGCGTGGCCGTAGCCGGTGCCGGGCCGGCAGGCGCCTACTTCGCCTACCTTCTCGCAGGTCTCCGGCCGGAGTTGATCATCGACCTGTATGAGCCGCGCACGTCGGTGCCCGGGGCCGGCGTCGTGCTGGAGCAACGCGTGCTCGACGTTCATCGGCAGCTCTTCGCTGGGCTGGACTCCCAGATGCGCCGGTGGAACAAGGTGCGGGTACAGGTAGGCGTCAGCCATATCGTCTCTGGGGGACACGATATCGTCGGGCTCGGCCGCAGTGTTCTGCTCAACCGGCTTATGCGGCTGATAGGGCAGCGTCCCAACATCCACATCGTTCCCGAGCGTCTGGCGAGGACCCCTCCGGAGTACGACCTCGTCGTCGCGGCCGACGGCGCCTACAGCACGATGCGTTCCCTGGGCGATTTCGGCACGCAACTGCACCTGGGACGTAGCCACTACCTGTGGCTGAGCACACCGGCTCGGCTTCCCGCCATGTTCGCGCTGTTCTCCCTCCAGCAGGGAACCCTGGTCGTGCACGCCTACCCGCACAGCACCGGACATAGCACCCTGGTGCTCGAGGCCGACCCCGCGGCTCTCGCCGTGGAAGGCCTGGACCGGGCGGACCTGCCATCGCTGGAACACCAGCTGGCGCATCTGCTGCACGACCTGCTGGATGGCGAGTCGGTCCGTCTGCACACGTACCCGTGGCGACCCTTCACCTCGATCCACAATCGCCGGTGGCGGGACGGCAAGATAATCCTCATCGGTGACGCCGCGCACAGCATGCACTTCTCCGCGGGTATGGGCACGGAGCTCGCGCTGGCCGACGCGAGCTGCCTCGCCAACGCCATCGCCACAGGTAAACCAGGACAGTACGAAATCCGAAGACGTGAGCTGACCTGGCAGGCCGAGCTCGACGCACGTGCGAGTCGCACCTGGTTCGAACAACTGGCACAGTACCAGGGCCCCATCGGGCACCACACAGTCTTCGCGCTACGTACCCGTCGTAACGTCAACAGCTTCGCCTCCCTACGGCTGCGTGATCCGGCGTTCGTGGCCGCCGTCATGGCCGAGCTGGTCACAGATTCAGGGCTTCCGCCGGCATCGCCAGGTGCCGAACCCTCACACCTGCCGATCTCGATAGGCCCTCTGCTCGTCCATCGGCGCGTCGTTTCCACGGATATGGAGAAGAGGACTGTGCCCCGCCGGCCGATCTTGCGCTTCTGCCGCAAGGCCGGTCATGTCGTCCTCACAGACACCCAGGCCGCCGCGGAAACCGTCGCTCGCGGAGCGTTGGTCACTGACATCGCCGCCCCGGCGCAGGAGTGGCAGGGTGCCGACTTTATCGCCGTTCCGAGCCAGCCGTTTTCGTCCCGCGTGCTCCGGACCGAACTCGCCGCAGCGGTGCGGCGTCGCACCGGCCTTCCCGTTCTGCTCCTGGACCCGTGCCCCCCGGATCTCGACGAAGTCAACACGCTGATCGCCGCTCGCCGCATCGACCTATATGCGCATCTTGACGCGCTCCCCTGACCTCTCCCACGCGAAAGGCAAGCCATGACCAACCTCGATGTGAAGGTCGAGTTTTTCAACCTCTATCCAGATGTGCGTCCGCCCATGCTCGCCTCCCCCGACTTGCGCGGCTCGATGGAGGCCAAGGCGGCACGAGTTTGCTCACCGATGACAACAGCGTCCGGCTTCGGGTGGTACGTGTACCCGCCGGCGGACTTCGCTGTGCGATGGGATGGATACACCAGCGAGTGGTCTCTTCTGGAGAACAACGAGCCGGTGGGCTGGCGCTCGTTGGCGGGCGCCCATGATGGCACGCTGCCGGCAAGCCAGGAGATCCTGCAGAAGATTCCGAAGGATCGCAGTGCCGACATGGATATTTTCGACAAATACCATGGCCTGCCTTTTATTGAAGCGGATCCACGTAACCCTCATATGCTTGAGATCGTCACAGGAATCATCGCTCGCACGCCACCGGATTGGTGGTTGCAGGTACGGGCTGTGCCCAACTGGCCCCAGCCCGGCGACCATCAGATCCTCGAAGGCATCATTGAAACCGACTGGTATCGCTCGTACCTGCCGACCATGGTCCGGCTCACCCAGCAGAACCGTGTCGTGCGTTTCTACCGGCATCTCCCCATCATGTCGTTGCAACCCGTCTCACGACGCGCGGTTGAGGCCGGGCGGCGCCCGCCAGGAGATTATCGCGGCATCGAGCACATTCCCGATGATGTCTGGCGTGAATTTGTGGCATGGCGGCGCCGCAAACAGGATCCGAACTCGGCCGCGTTCTATGTGCGGGAGCAACGGGAGCGAGCCAAGCTACGCAACCGGGTCACCAGACACTGATCCGCGTAAATTCGGCGTCCTACACAGTCGCTTCTCTTCATGCACCCCACACACCGAAGGCCAGCCCGGCCTGGATCCCGCGACCGGCGGACAGGAGGAGCAACCGGACGGTCCTCCACGGGGTTGAGTTGGCGAGCGAAGAGGAGAAAGGAACTGTGTGAGGCGCGGCCGGTCGGCGTCGTTGGCCACCGCTCCCGCACGAGGCTCTGAAGATTACTTACTGCCACCACCGATTACGGGCCAGAGCCAGTGAGGCTCTGGCACAAAGTCCGCGAGTTGGCGTGAAGCGGCCCCATTGATGATCATGATGAAGGTGCAGGATCATGATCTCGATGTTCTCCTTCCACACCTGTCCGACCTCCGTATTGAGCAGATTGCCCGGCAGGGGTGGTGCGTTAGGATCTCCGCCTCGTGCGCGCAGGCCATGACGTGCTGCCCGGGGTGCGGCGAGCTGTCGGGTTGGGTTCACAGCCGCTATGAGCGTTCAGCATTCGCTGGCTGATACCGCGCTTGGGGACGCGAGACGGTGATCCGCGCACGGGTACGCCGTTTCTTCTGCGACAACCCGCTGTGCTCCCGCAGGACCTTCGCCGAGCAAGTCGCCGGTCTGACGGTGCCGCATGGGCACCGCACGCTGCTGCTGCGCCGAACGCTGGAGGCCATCGGGCTGGCGCTGGGTGGCCGGCCCGGCTCCAGACTCACTCAGGAACTGGTCGCGGAGGCATCCCGGACGACCTGCTGCGCTTGATCATGGCGATGCCCCTGCCCCACCCTGCAGCATGCGCGGTGCTGGGCGTTGACGACTTCGCTTTCCGCAAGGGGCACCGCTGCGGCGGCGTCGTGGTCGGCATGGACAGCCGCCGTCCCATCGACCTGCTGCCCAATCGCCTGAGCGACACCTTCGCCGCCTGGCTGCGGGCCCACTCCGGCATCGAGGTCATCTGCCGTGATCGCGCCGGCGGGTTGGGCGGACGCCTGGGCGCTCCCGACGCCCGCCACCAGCTTCGCTCGGCTCTCGACATCTTCGAACGGCTCGGCTCCCGCCCCTGGGCCGACCGGGCCCGCGCGGAGCTGCGCGCGGCGGGGGAGCGCCAGACCGGCGAGGGACGCCCGTCCGAGGGCGTGCTGGACCGGCTCACCCCGCAGGAGCTGCAGATCATCCGCATGGCGGCCACGGGGCTGAGCAACAGGGACATCGCGGCGCAGCTCTTCCTGAGCCCGCGCACGATCGGCTACCACCTGTACAAGGCTTATCCGAAGCTGGGCGTGGCCTCCCGGGCGGAGCTGGCCAGGCTCGACCTCGACGAAGGCGGCCGCCTCACCGGCTGACGCCGGTCGATTTCCGCGCCATTCACCGTAATAACTCAGCGTAAGTCGTTCGTTTTTTCCGGCCAGTCATCCGACGGATTCGATCTTCCGGATGCCGGGAGATCGTTTCTCGTGTCGCCTGCGACCGCACGGCGATGAAGCTGGAAGGAAAAACATGCCGAACAGCGACGGGGGAATTTTCCGGGGTGCCCGCTGGGCGCCGGTCGTGGGGACACTGTGCCTGGTGGCGCTGGGGATCACCGGCGCGGGCTCGACCTCCACGGCGCTCGCCGACGCACAGAACCCGCCCTCGATGTGCTTCGACGGCCCTGCCGGCTGCGAGCCGCAGGACTTCGACAACATGTTCCCCACGAAGAACACGCCGTGGGACTGCCACGGCAAAACGATCAAGCCGAGGAGGTTCTGTCAGACCGACAACAAGGTTCTCACGGTCTGGCACGACAAAGACGAGATCGAGGCCTCGGGATGGAACCGGCTCAAGGCGGTTCTCAAGAAAGACTTCGACGGCACGACGGACCTGAGGCTCAAGTTCCACAAGAAGCCGATTCTTTCGGGCCCTGCGGAAACGGACATCATTTACACCTCGCCCAAGAAATTCCCGGCCGGCATTCATGGGCTGACCTGGTGCGAGAACAGGGTCGACAAAGTCAAGTGCGACCAGCACTACGTCATGTTCAAATCGGCCACTCCCGGCAAGGTATACGCCTGCCACGAGACCGGGCACGCCGTCGGCCTCACCCACGGCAACAGGGCCTACCCCGAGGTCGACAACCAGGACCCCCGGCTGGGATGCATGATCACCCCTCCAAGGGCGGGAGTGCCGGGAGCGGAAACGCTCGGCCCTCACAACCGCAAAATGATCAACAAGACCTACTGAGCCGGGAGCATCGAATGAGAACTCGTACAAGTGTCATGGCCGGTGTGCTCCTGCTCGCGCTGGCCGGGACGATAGGGGCGGCCTCCGCCGCCACCGGCGACCTCCCTGCGACCGGCCACCTCGACCCCGCCGCCGGAGCGAGTGCCGCAGCCGACGACACCGACGAGCCCGAGCCCGACCTGATCGTCGCCGAAGGGTCGCCCCGCCTGCCGTTCGCCAGGCTCGCGGACTGGGCGGGATACGCGGACCATGTGGTGGTGGCCACAGCGTCGAACGAGACGGAGGGCACACCGTCCGCAGTGGCCGCCGCCGCCGGAGAAGGCTACATCGGGCGAAGCGTACGCATGACGGTGAGCAAGACCCTCTGGACCCAGAAGTCAGACGGTTCGTGGTCCCGTCCTCCGACCAGCTTCACGCTTGACGTGGCAGGCTGGTCGTTCAGCGGTGCGACCCGGAGGGAGATCGTCATCGACGGTGCGCCGCGGGTCGAGACCGGTCACACCTACCTCATTCCGATCACGCGCAAGGCGGACAGCCTTTCGTGGGAGCCGATCGCCGCCCAGGCGATCCTGCCCTACGACCGCGGGGTGATCGGCAGCGGGGAGGCCAAGGGCGTCACCGCCGGGGAGGAGATCCCCGCCCAGCGCGCTCTGGAGTCCAAGGACGAGACCGCGCTGTCGGCGACGCTCGCCTCCGCCCAGCCCGACGCCCTGGTGGCGAAATACGCCTCCCTGGACCCGGACGCCCGATGGGAGAAGGTCGCCGCCGAGCTGACGGCGCTCGATCCCATCCCCGAGGAGGACACGGCCGATCACGGCGAGGACGAGGTCAACGTGGACCCGTGGAACGGCGCGGAGGACAACGTCGAGGAGGACCCTGACGACGTGAACGACTGACGCGCGGGGAAAGCTCGTGGTGCCGCCGGGGGACGACCTCGGCGGCACCTCTGCCTAATCACACGACGGGATACTCGGCCACCTGGCGGAAGCCGCCGTCGTCCACCACATGGAGCGCGGTGACGGTCGCGAAATTGTCCCCGAAGGGGTCCCATGCCGACGGCGCACGGTAGGCGATGCCGTCGAACCGCTGCTCCCGCAGCGCCGCCGTCGTTCCTTCCCGGTCGCCGCCGGTCATGACCGCGCGCAGGAGCATGCGGGCGGCGTCGTAGGCGTTGAGCGCGTAGCCGGCGACGGGCCCGTACCGGCGCTCGACAGGGCCGCGAACTCCCGCGATCCCCGCACCTCGCCGATCTGCGGGGTGGCCGACGACACCAGCGTGCCCTCCCCCTCGGTGGCGGCCGCTCCGGCGGCGCGGACGAAGCCGTCCAGGTCCCAGCAGCCGTCGCCCGTGGCCAGCAGGACGTTCGAGCCCTGCTCGCGCAGGTGGCGCACCAGCCGCGCCCCCTCGGACGAGCCGCCGTAGAAGACGACGTCGGCTTGCGGCGGCGGAAGCTTGAACGCTTAAACGTCGTAGCGGTCCTCGATCCGGCCGCCCAGGGCGGTGAAGGCGCGCTCGAACTCGGCGGCCATGCTGGTGCCGTACGCCGTCCGCGCGGCCACCACCGCCGCCGACCGCTTGCCGAGCCGATGGTGCAGGTGGAGGGCGATCGCCCGGGCGGTACGGTCGTCGCGGTTGGTGAAGCGGAAGACGTGCCGCATCCCGCGCCCGGTCAGCGCGGGATGGGACGCGACCGGAGCGATCACCGGCAGTCCGGCCGCGTCGTAGACCTCCGCCGCCGCCAGCGTGACGTCGCTGTGGTAGTGGCCGATCACGCCGACACACGAGGCGTCCCCGGCCAGGGCGCGCGCCACCCGCTCGCCCTCGCCCACGTCTCCCTTGTCGTCGAACACCTTCAGCCGTACGTCCTGCGCTGCGTGCTCCCGCACCGCCATGCCCACGGCCCGGCCCATCTCCCGGGCGAGCGGCCAGTACGGGCCCGACAGCGGCCCTGCCACAGCGATAGATCGTTCTGCCATCGCGGTCGTCGTCACTCTGCGGGGCAGTCCTTGGCGTAGTCGCCCCGGACGAGGCCGTCCCAGAAGAAGCCCCTGCTGACGTGTGGCGGGATCCACTGGCAAGGCATGGTGGTGCCGTCCGTCAGGACGACGGTCCCCTGGATGGCGACCTCGCAGTCGTTGCCCACCTTGGCGAAGCCGTAGATGGTCGCCTCCAGCTCCGCGCAGGCGCCGAACGTCCTGTCCTGCACGGACGCCGCGGAGGTCGGGCCGGCCATGAGCGCGCCCGTCGTTGAGATGGCCGCGACCGTGACGAGGGCGGCGGTGAAACGCTTGATCATCGACATGAGGTGTTCTCCTCGGGGGGATTTCGGATCTTGCGACGGGTCACACTATTGAGCACGCGATGATCGCCGTGCATCAGTCACACGACCGGTGCCGTCCCCCAGTGCTCGCGGTACGAGCAGCGCGGCGACGGCGCCGAGCGTGGCGCAGGCCGCGAAGAGGTAGAAGTTCCACGTGTAGGACGCCTGCGCGTCCATGAGGACGCCCACCGCCAGCGGCCCCGCGATGGCGCCGGTACGCCCGATGCCGAGGGACCAGCCGAGCGCCGCGGCCGGGCGGGCGGGGAAGTACGCCGCGACGAAGCTGTTCACCAGCACCTGGCTGGAGACGGCTCCCGCGCCCGCCAGGGCGAGCAGCGCGTACAACATCAGCGGTTCCAGCGGGACGCTGAGCGCCAGCAGGGACACCGCGACCAGCAGGAAGGAGGCGACGACCGTGACGCGGTGCCCGAACCGGTCACCGGCCGCGGCGGTGGCCCACGACCCGAGCGTTCCTCCGATGCTCAGCGCCAGCAGGGCGCCGATCGCCGGCCCGAGCGGATATCCGGCGGACAGCATGATGCGGGGCAGCCACGTGCCGAGCCCGTACCAGGTGAGCAGGGCCAGGAAGGTGGCCGCCCAGAAGCACAGCGTGGCCGCCAGGTCGCGGCCGCGGAAGAGGGACCGGGCGTCCGGTTCCGATGACGTCCTCTGCTCCGGGACGGTCAGGCCGTACCGGTGCGCGAGCGTGGCGGCCCGCTCGTGCTGGCCCGTCCGGACCAGGTGGTTCAGCGATTCGGGAAGGTAGCGCCACGCCAGTGGCACGATGAGCACGATCGGGCAGGCGCCGATCCAGAACAGGGCCCGCCAGCCGGGGGAGGGCAGCAGCGCCGCCGACAGCATGGCCGCCAGCACCCCGCCGAGAGAGATGCCCGACAGCGCGAGCGCGTAGGTGAGGGTGCGGTGGCGGGGCGGCGCGTACTCCATCAGCAGCGCCGAGGCGGTCGGGATCAGCCCGCCGAGGCCGATGCCGGTCAGCAGCCGGCTCGTGGCGAGCGCGGCGGGCGAGCCCGCCAGCGCGCAGCCCATCATGCACAGGGAGAACAGCGTGATGGAGGCCAGCATGCAGGCGCGGGGGCCGAACCGCTCGCTCAGCGCGCCGGCCGTGATAGCGCCCACCAGCATGCCGAGAAAGGTCAGCGATCCAATGACGCCCAGCGTCGTGCCGTCCAGCGCCCAGCCGGGCTCGGATTCGAGCACCGGCAGGACGCTGCCGTAGACGATGAGGTCGTAGCCGTCGAAGACGATGGCCGACCAGCACAGCAGCGTGATGAGGAGGGCTGGGCGGCGTGAGACCGCAGGGAGGACGACGCTCATCCGGACATCCCCTTTCCGGGGCCGTGCGCGTTCAGGTGGGTGAGCCGGCCCCGCGGACAGGGACGGTCATGTGTCCCAGCCGGCTGATGGAGACCGAGATGAGGTCGCCGGCGACGATGGGGCCGACCCCTGGCGGCGCTCCGGTCATGATCACGTCGCCCGGGTCCAGCGTCATGATCGCCGACGCGTGCGAGACGATGCGCGCGACCGGCGTGACCATGTCCCTGGCCGACACCTTCTGGCGTACGGCGTCGCCGACGCGCAGCTCGATGTCCAGCGCCTGGGGGTCGCCGACCTCGTCGGCGGTGGTGAGCCACGGGCCGAGCGGGGTGAAGGTGTCGTGGCTCTTGCGGCGGGACCGGTCGCCGTCGCCGCGCTCGGTGATGTCGAGGCCGATGAGATAGCCCAGGACGTGGGAGAGCGCCGCGTCCTCCCCGATGTTCTTGCCGCCGCGCCCGATGACGACGGTCAGCTCGCTCTCGTGGTGGATCTCCCGGCCGGCGGCCAGCGCGGGCAGGACGATCGGGTCGGCCGGGCCGCTGACGGAGCTGGGCGCCTTGAGGAAGACGTCGAAGTCGAGCAGCCACGAGGGCGGCGCGCTCGCGTGACGGGGGAGCACGACGTCGCGCATCTCGGCGACGTGGGCGGCGTAGTTCGACGCGCACGCGATGATCTTGCCGGGGTTGAGCACGGGGGCGCGCAGCCGTACCTCGCTCAGGGGGCGGGCGGGTGCCTGCCGCGCGGCCTCGTCCAGGGCGGGCCTGAGCGCGGGGAGGTCCCGGCACAGCCGCAGCCACCAGCCGGCGCCGTGGGGGTCGGCGTCCCGCCGCTCGGGGACGGCGGCGGTGACGTCCCTGATCGTGTCGCCGCCCGCGCCGACGAGGCCGAGCCGCCAGTCGTCGAAGATCGCCAGTCTCATGGTCAGCCCTTCACCGTGTAGCGGTCCAGCGCGTCCGCGTCCCAGCGCATGCCGTGGCCGGGCCGGTCCGGTGGCACGGCCACGCCGCCGCGCACGGTGAGCGTCTCGGCGAGCAGGTCGTCGATCAGCGGGAAGTGCTCGACGTACGTGGCGGACCTGGCGGCGGCGGCGAGGTGGACGTGCAGCTCGGGCAGGAAGTGCGGGCTGATCGCGACGCTGGACGCCTCGGCGAGCGTGGCGATGCGCAGGCACTCGCTGATCCCGCCGGCGAGCGGCGCGTCCGGCATGAGGACGGCGCAGGCGCCCTCGTCCAGGTACTGCTTGGCCTCGTACCTGCCGAGCAGGTGCTCGCCGACGGCGATCGGCACCGGGCAGCGCGCCGCCAGCAGGGCGTGGCCTCTGACGTCGTCGGACGGCAGCGGCTCCTCCATCCAGGCGACGTCGTACTCGCAGAGGCGGTGGCCCAGCCGCTGGGCGTCGGCGGCGGTGAGCCGCTCGTTGCAGTCCACCATGATGACGATCTCGGGGCCGACCGCCTCACGGACCTTCGCCACCCGCCGTACGTCCGCCTCGACGCCGTGCGCGCCGGCGCGCAGCTTGACCGCCCGATAGCCCTCCTCGACGTACGACAGCGCGCCGGCCACGAGGTCGTCGTCGCTCATCTGGTGGGTGGCGCGCCCGCTGCCGTAGATCGGGACGGTGTCGCGGTGCGCCCCCAGCAGCCGGAACAGGGGCAGCCCCGCGCGGCGGGCGCGCAGGTCCCACATGGCGATGTCCAGCGCCGACAGGGCGGGCAGCGCGACCCCCCGGCCGACGCGGTGCGTGGCCGCCCAGAGCCGGTGCCAGGTGCGCTCCCAGTCGAGGGGGTCGAGGCCGGTCACGGCCGGGGTGTAGAGGGAGGTGACGATGGCGTGGGCGCCTTCGATGCCGCCGGTGAGGGCGTAGGTGAAGCCGGTTCCGCTCGCTCCGTCCGTGTCGTGGACGGTGACGTGCAGCACCTGGACGCTGGTCGCGCCCGATCCGCCCCTGGCAGCGCCCAGAGGCACGACGACCAGCCTCGCGGCCACGTTGTCGATCTTCAAAGGGGTTCAGCTCCTGTCTTGCGCGGGCAGTCCGAGGCAGAGCCAGCCCTGCCGGACCTCGACGGGGTAGGTGGGGACGGGCTGGCCCCGGCGGTCCAGCCGCTCTCCGGTGGTCAGGTCGTAACGCCATCCGTGCAGGGGGCAGGTGACGGCGCCGTCGCCGACGTCTCCCTCGCTGAGCGGGCCGCCCATGTGCGGGCACGACCCGCCCAGCGCGCGAAAGCCGTGCTCGGTGTGGAAGAGGGCGATCCGGTCACCGTCGACCTCGACGGTGACCGACTCGTGCGGGGGCAGCGCGCCCGCGGGGGCCAGGCGCACCCAGTCGATCACGTACGCGGGGGCAGGTAGTACGAGAGGTACGCCCCGGTACGGGCCCATGCGGTGGTCGCGGCCACCGGCCGGTACACCTCCGGCCGGAAGTCCTCATGGAAGGCGTGACCGGCGCCCGGATAGGTGTAGATCTCGGCCGGTTTGCCGCGCAGCCGCTCGGCCAGCTCGGCGGCATCGGCCGGCGGGACGAGATGGTCGGTCTCGCCGAAGTGGCCGAGCACCGGGCAGGCCGCCTTGGCGGCGGTCTCCAGGGGGGAGACGGGCTTGTTCTCGGTGAGCTCGGTGTAACGCAACATGCCGTAGAACGTGATCGCGCAGCTCAGGTCGGGGATCTGGGAGGCGGCCAGCAGCGCGTATGTGCCGCCGATGCAGAAGCCGAGCACGCCGACGCCGCCGTACCAGCGGTCCTTGAGCCAGGTCACCGCGTCGCTCATGTCGGCGAGCACCTGAGGGTCGGACAGCGACGCGACCGCCCGCATGACCTTGTCCAGGCCGCTGAGGTCGGGAGCCTTGCCGCCCTGCCGGGCGTAGTAGTCGAGCACCAGGCAGGCGTAGCCGTCGGCGGCCAGCCGGTCCGCCTGCCGCAGG
This sequence comes from Nonomuraea sp. NPDC049695, assembly GCF_040674955.1. NCBI lineage: Bacteria > Bacillati > Actinomycetota > Actinomycetes > Streptosporangiales > Streptosporangiaceae > Nonomuraea > Nonomuraea sp. NPDC049695. Next base: position 21,133 of record NZ_JBFANV010000083.1, read on the forward strand.
ACGTAGTCGTTGACGCCGGCGATCGCGGTGGTGAGCACCAGCGCGGGCCGCTCCCCGCCGCCGCTGCCGTCACTGACGAGGAACCCTCCGGCGCCCTGCTCACCGAGAACGACCGGCTGCCGCACGATCTCAGGCATCGGCGTCGTCCTGCTTACGGGTGACACTCCACGAGGGGCTCGTGCCGGTGACCATGTGCCGGATGTTCTCCTGCCCGAGCGGCTCCTCCCAGAACAGGGTGCGGCTCGCGGCCATCATCGGCATGTCCTGGACGACGTACATGAGGGTGTCGGCGTCGCCCTCGGCGTAGTGCGCGTGGTACGCCCACGCGGGACAGGCCAGGGTGTCGCCCTTCTCCCAGTGGTACTTCGCCCACGTCGAGCCCCCCTCCTGGACGGCGGTGTAGCCGCTGCCCTCCAGGATGTGGTAGATCGCGACCGAGTTGTGCCGGTGCGGAGGAACCTCCTCGCCGGGGTGGATGAGCTGCCAGCCGATGAAGATGAAGGGCGTCGCGCCGACGAGCTCGCCGGTGTCGGCGTTCACCGTCGTGCAGAAGCGCCGCTCGGCCTCGCGCAGCGGCTCCTCGGCGAGCCGGTCGAGCGTGGCGCGGACGTCTGCGAACTTCCAGAAGGCCGGACGGGTGTCCGGCTTGTTGACGACCTTGAAGTAGTCGTCGGCGGTGAGGACGGAGGCCACCTCGTTGGACTCCGTCACGGAGCGCATGTTCGGGAGCAGCTCGCGGTACTCCTGGATGCTGATCGCTCTGCCGTGGGCTGGTCGGGACTCTGTCATCGCCGGGCACCTGCTTATTGATTTAGGTATGTCTTTACCTAAAGAAGCACCTATCGGCCGGACACGTCAAGAGGGCGCCGGGCACGGATGGGCGCGTTTGGGCGCGTATGGGCGCAGGCCAGTCGCGCGGCAGATTCGATCGCCCGTACGCCGGTGCCAGGCTTGCCATGAACTCTTATGTGCTCGAAGGAGACCCTTTGATGGCCACTCATCGCTTCGTGGCGCCGGCGAGGCCGGCCTACCCCGGACATCGGACGGACGCGGCGCGGCCGGCGCGCTCCAGGCATCGGGCGGACACGGCGCGGCCGGTGACGATCGCCGCGAGCGGGCTCCTCGCCGCGCTGGCCGCCCTGTCCGGCGTGGCCGCCCTGGCCGGCACGATCATCGGCGGCCCGGACGAGGTGCCCGACGCCGGCGCGCCCGGACTGCTGGCCGCCGACCTCTACAGAAGCGCCGTCCACGCCGAACTCGTCATGCGCGGCCACGTCGTCGCCAGCGCCGGCCTGCTCGTACTGGCGCTGAGCCTGCTGCTGGCCACCCGGCAGCGCAGGGCGCACGTGGCGCTCGCCCTGGTCACGCTGCCGGTTCTTGGCTTGTGGGTGTACGACGCGGTCGACAGCGTCGTCGTCCTCCGCTCGGCCCTGTCGTTGGCGGCCGCGGGGTGCGCGGCATGCATGCTCGTTCTCGTATGGCTCCCGTCGTCCCGCGGCTGGCTGGCGTCACGGCCCGGCCAGTAGGGGCTCTCACAGGCGTCAATTGCCGTCAGGGCGCTCGCCCAGGCCATCGACCCAGCCCATGTCCTCATAGGTGACCCGCAAGGCCGGTTCCGACTTCCCTTGGGGACGGAACTCGTAGCAGAGCAGCTCCGCCGTGCCGCGGTCCACGACCAGTCGTGACTCGCCCGCACCGTCCCCCCTGTCCGCCGTGGTCAGCGCCAGAGCTGTCCCCGGGCGGCCCAGCGAATCGGTGACATCTCCTATCGACTTGATCGCGGGTTGCCCGGCGAGCAGCCGGAAGAGGGCGGCCCGGGTCCCGGGGCTGAAGGTGGTCCGCCGGGGCTGTTCCCGCTGGCGCCGCCGCCATCCGCTGACGTTCCCGTTGACCAGCATGCGTCGCAGGTAGGCGTGCGGGTCGGCGGAGCCCACGCGCCGCCACTGTACGTACAGCCGGACCAGGCAGTCCTGGAGCAGTTCCTCGGCCCGGTGACGGTCGCCGGTGAGCAGGACGGCGACTGCCATGTGCCTGCTCCAGGCCGCCTCGACGAAGGCGGCGTACGCGGCGTCTTCGGTTGGATCACTCACATGGCGTCAACGCGGCGGTGCCGGAAAAGGTTGGCAGAAATGCCTTCCTTTACCGGCTCGCCGCCTCCGAGGTGTCCGGGACGAGGGGCAGCAGCAGCTCGTAGAGGCCGCGGAGCCGGTCGGCGTCGATGGGCGGGAAGACGACGGTCGCGCCGACCGCCAGCAGGTAGGGCAGCAGGGCCGCGGTGCGGGCGGCGTCGTCGCTGGTCACGGCCGGTCGCCACACTCTCTGGAGCGCGGCCAGCCGGGCCTCGTCGAGGCGGGTCTGCACAGCGCGGACGTCCGCGTCCCAGGTGGCCCAGGCCCGCAGGGCGATCTCGAGCTCGGGCCGGTAGAGGCCGGTGCCGTCGGGGCGGACGAGCCGCGTCAGGTGCGCGAGCACGGTGCGGGCGTCGGTCGGGCCGGCCGCTTCGGTGATGGCACGGTCGAGCGTCTCGAGCGAGAGGCGCTCGAAGTGCGCGAGCAGCTCCTTCTTGTATCCCTCGGCGCCGTCGAAGTGGTGGTGGAAGGAGCCCTTCGACAGCTTCAGCCGGGCGGCGATCCGGTCGATGCGGATTCCCGCCGCACCCTCCTCCGCGAGAACCTTCAACCCCTCGTCCAGCCACCGGTCACGTGCCGTGCTCATCCGGCGAAAATAGCACAGGCGACGGGCCGGTACGGGTGCGCCTGAGCGCCGGCCTGCCTCATGGCAGGAAGCTGTAGACGCCGGTCGCAATGCAGATCAGGAGCATGCAGGTGGCGTTGAGGAAGAGGTTGCGGCCGAAGTCGCGGGCGATGATGTGCATCGTGATCGCGACGATGAAGTAGAGCACGAGCGCGGCGCAGGTGATGGCGGCGAGGTACGGCAGCCAGATGCCGATGATCAGGCCGGCCGCGGCGGCGAACTTCAGTGGCGGCATCATCCACCAGTAGCGCCGTGGCCAGTTCACGTCCTCGAAGCACTGGGCGATGAACGGCATGGGCTTGATGCACATGATGCCGTCGCCGGCCTGGATGAAGGCCAGGACGGCGACCGGCCAGATGGGGTCGGGCAAGGCGTACATGTCTCTCCTCGGATTCGCGGGACGACGCATAACCTAGCCATACCATACCATACGGTACGGTATGGCGTAGAGGCCGGTGGCCAGACAGGCGACCGGGATGACGGGCAGCACGTAGCGGTGGTCGAAGTCGAGGACCGCGACCGGGCCGACGAGCAGGCCGATGGCTACGGTCCAGGGCAGCAGGGCCAGGCGGGGGCGGCGGATCGCGGCGGCGGCGCCGAGCAGCAGGATCGCGGCCAGGAGGGGGCCGTGCAGGTAGGCGGCGTACTGGTAGGCGATGAGGAGGTCGGCGTACGGGGAGACGGAGGTCTGGCCGCGGATGGCGGGGTCGTATTCGCGTTTCACCTTGTCGATGAGTGGCTGGGTGGGCAGGTCATGGTGGCCGTGGGTGAAGCCGAAGGCGGGGGTGACGCGGGCGGGGTGGGCGATGGGTCCAGGAGAAGGCGACGGCGGTGTCGGTGGCGACGTCGGCGAGGTAGTCGAGGGGTCGGGTGAGGATGGCGCGGAGGGCGAAGGAGCGGGCCAGGTCGTTGTGGGTGAAGCGGTCGCCGGGCAGGCGGTTGAGGGAGGCGCCTGGGGCCCAGACGTATTCGGAGGCGGCGTCCATCTTGGTGTCGTTGGGGCACAGGCGGGCTTGGTCGGATGGGGGCTGGATGCGGGTGTAGTCGGCGAAGGTCATGGTGCGGGCCCAGAGGGCGACGCCGTCGGCGCCGCTGAGGGCGAAGCGGCCGTGCCAGGCGGCGTACCAGGTGGCGTAGCCGGTCAGGGGCAGGGCGGCGGCCAGGGTGAGCGCGGTCAGGCGGCGCCATCCGATGCGCTGGGCGGCCAGGACGAGGACGACGAGCAGGAGCAGCGGCAGGGCGATGGTGCGGGTGAGGGTGGCGGCGGCGAACAGCAGGCCCGCTCCGGCGGTGGCACGCAGGGACGGTTTCGGGTTCCACAGCAGCACGGTCAGGGCGGCGGTGATGAGGAAGATGAACTGGGTGTCGGACAGGACCGCGTGTTCCAGGCGCAGGAAGGAGGCGTCCAACAGGAGAGGTGCGGTGGCGGTGGTGGCTACCCAGGCGGGTGCCGACCTGCGGCGTAGTACGGCGTACAGCAGGATCGCAGTGGCCAGGCCCAGCGCGTGCTGGACGGCGGCGATCAGGTCCACGTTGTGGAAGGGCAGCAGGGCGCGCAGCAGGAGGGGTAGCCGATGGGGTGGAAGGTGGCAGAGGGGGCGGGGTGGACGGCGGTGTCGAGGTAGGTGAAGGAGTCGTACCAGTAGAGGGTGGCGGGGCGGTAGCCGAGCATCGTCACCAGCCGCAGTACGGCGGCCAGGGTCAGCAGGACGGTGAAGGCGCGGTGGTCGGCGAGGGCCGTGGCGCGGCGCTGCGCGGGCAGGGCCGTGCGGAGGTCGGCGAGCACGTGGTATCCGATCGTCGGCGGGAAGCCCGCGCGGGCACCCGGCGATGAGAGCGGCCCGGCCAGGGCCTGACAGGCAGCCAGACGCTAATCGCCCCGGGCGCCTGCGCACATCTGTCACGTGACTGGCCCTGCGAAGGGGGTACCGTGCGTACGTTCGGTTGCGATGGCGGGCGGTCAGCCCCGTTCGCGGCGGAGCGAGCATCGACCGATCTGGCAGGGCTCCAGGCCGCTGCCCTCCAGCGCTTTGCGGGTCTCCTCCAGGAGACGGGCAGGTACTCGACCGTACGGCCCGGCGCCGTGCGTGCGTTCGGCCAGGTCCTGCGTGAGCCGGCGGCGGGCGCGGCGCGCCGCGATGATCTCCCGCATCGCCCGGCGTACAGCGTGGACGGCCGATCGTCCGCCGCTCATGAGCGGGAACGCGGGGGCACTGAACCAGGCGATGACGTTGATGGACGCGAGGGTGACGTCATGATCGAGTACGCGTTGGGCGAGGTACAGGACCCCGAGACGCCCACCATGCGCCATGCGGTGGTGGAGGCGACGCCCGGCGAGTGGGCTCGCGCCGCCTGTCCAGCGGCACCTCGCGTCTGGGTTCACGCGGTGGCCGGCGACATCTTCCCGTTCCCCGGCCCCTTGGGTGAGGAATCGGCCTGTTGCCCCGCGTGTGTGAAGCTCGCGTTCTCTGCCATGTGGCCCGCGCCATGCCGGAACCAGCCGCCCGGCACGGAGCGGCGGCACCACCGGACCGCGCTCGACCCGAGGGCGCTCGACCGGCTCGGCGCCGGCGCGGACCTGGCCATCGGTGCCCTGACCGGCCTGCGCTCGCACACCACCGAAGGGACCGACGACGGCGGCGTGTACGTGCGCGTGTTCGTCGTCGCGCCGCCGTGAAGGTCCTGCCGGCGAGTTATCCCAGGACCCGCAGCACGATCTTGCCGGTGGTGCGGCCGGTCTCGCCCAGTCTGTGCGCCGTGGCCGCCTCCGACAGAGGGAAGACGTGCTCGACCGCCGCACGCAGCCGTCCCGTGGCGGCCAGGTCCGCGACGGTGGCCAGGGCGGCGTTGTCGGGCTCCACCAGCATGAAACCGGCACGAACGCCGAGGGCCGCCGCGTGCGGTTTCAGCGCGTCGTCGGCCGGTGAGGCGAGCGACACCAGCGTTCCCCCCTCGCGCAGCACGCCCAGGGAACGGGGTCCGTAGTCGCCGCCGACGGGGTCGAGCACGATGTCCACGTCCCGGACGGCGGTGGTGAAGTCGGTCGTGGTGTAGTCGATGAGGTGATCGGCGCCGAGTTCGCGCAGGAACGCGTGCTTCCGCAGGCGCGCGGTCGCGATGACGTGGGCGCCGTACGCCTTGGCGAGCTGGACGGCGACGTGCCCGAAACCGCCGGCGGCGGCGTGGATCAGGACCCGCTGTCCCGGCTGGAGCCGTCCGGTGTCGAAGAGCGCCTGCCAGGCCGTCAGCGAGACGAGAGGCAGGGCCGCCGCGTGGATGTGGTCGATCTGCGGTGGTTTGCGGGCGAAGTGCCGTGCGGGAGCCGTCACGTACTCGGCGTACGCCCCGGCCTGGTGGGGGAAGCGGGGCATGCCGAACACCTCGTCGCCCTCCCGGAACAGCGTCACGCCCAGGCCCGCGGCCTCGACCGTCCCGGAGACGTCCCAGCCGACGACGGGCGGGTCGGCCCACAACCCGAGGCCGCCGCCGGCGCGCTGTTTCCAGTCGGTCGCGTTGACTCCGGCCGCGTGCACCCGCACCAGGATCTCGCCGGGCCCCGGCGCGGGCCGGGGAAGCCAGGTCTCGCGCAGGCCGTCCGCGTTCCCCCAGGCGGCCACGACGATGGCCCGCATCCGCGCGGTCGTGTCGTTCATGCTCGATGTGCCCCTCTCGGTGTGCTGGACGCCGCCAGCCTGCCGCCGGAGGGAAGCGGGCACCATTGGCCGGAAGGCCACTTTGTGCCAGGATCTGGCCATGCATCGTGTGGTCGTCCTCGCGCTCGACGGCGTCATCCCGTTCGAGCTGGGCATTCCGTCCCGCATCTTCGGCGAGGCCACAGGGGCGAGCGGGGAGCCGCTCTACGAGGTGATCGTCTGCACGGTGGACGGAAAGCCGGTGGCCAGCAGCGAGGGCTTCACCATCGGCGCCGCGTACGACGCGGGAGCCCTCGCCGGCGCCGGCACCGTGGTGATTCCGCCGTCCACCGCTCTGGGGCCGGTGCGCGAGCACGGCCGGCTGTCCGGGCCCGTGACCGGCGCGCTGTCGCGCATCCGGCCGGGCAGCCGCGTCGTGTCGATCTGCACGGGCGCGTACGTGCTGGCCGCCGCCGGTCTGCTGGACGGCCGTCCGGCGACCACGCACTGGCGCGAAGCGGAGAGCTTCCAGCGTACGTTTCCCCAGGTCAGGGTCGATCCGAGCGTGCTGTTCGTCGATGACGGCGACGTGCTCACCTCCGCGGGCGCCGCCGCAGGGGTGGACTTGTGCTTGCACCTGGTCCGGCTGGACCACGGGAGCGAGACCGCCAACCGGGTGGCCCGCGGCTGCGTCGTGCCGCCCTGGCGGGACGGCGGGCAGGCGCAGTACATCGAGCGGCCGATCCCCGAAGCGGCGCAGGCCACCACCGCCGCCACCCGCGCCTGGGCGCTGGAGCGGCTCGAACAGCCCCTGACCCTGGCCCGGCTCGCCGCCCACGCGCGGACGAGCGTGCGCACCTTCACCCGCCGCTTCAGGGACGAGGCCGGCATGACCGCCGGTCAGTGGCTGACCAGGCAGCGGGTGGAGCGGGCCCGTCTCCTGCTGGAGACCACCGACCTCACGGTCGACCAGGTCGGCGACAGGAGCGGATTCGGCGGCTCATCGTCCTTCCGGCACCATTTCCGTACGATCGTCGGCATCTCGCCCGCCGCTTACCGCCGCGGCTTCCACTCTCCGCGGCCCGATGGCGGCGGGCGGTGAGGTACGGCCGGCGGCTCAGTCCGCGAGGTTCGTGCACTTCTCCGCTTCGGCCTCGGCCGCCTTGTCGTCCTTGCCCAGGCCCTTGACCTGCTCCAGCGTGATCTTCCCCGCCATGTACGACTTCAGGTCGTCCTGGTCGCCGAGCTTGAGCGCGACCTCGGCCATGCAGTCGGTCACGTCCCCCGGCACCCCCTTGAAGTTCTCATCGGCGGCCAGCTTGCCCACGAGCCCGGCCTTGTCGGGAGCACTGCCGGCACCACTGCCGCACGCCGCGACGGCCAGGGCCAGGGCGGCCGTCGTGATGCCCAGCGTCAGAGCGCGGACGGTGGTGGAGAGGATCATGTGGGTGCCTTCCGGATCAGGCGCCGAAGATCATTTGGCTTCGGACGTGGAAGCAATGATGCAGACGGCCGCACCCCCGGTCCATCGGATGCGCTCCTGGTTCCGAAGACCAGTCAGGTGACGGATACGGCCGGTTTCCGAAGGTCGGCGAGCTCCGCCTCGATACGGGCGTGGGTGTGCCGCAGATGCCGGAGCGTGCCGGTCGAACTCCGCCGTCGTGACGCCCGCCAGGTGGATCGAGTTACCGACGCGCCGGCTCAGCCGGACCATGTGCGGCGCGGCGATCCGGCGCAGGTCGCGGCTCCAGCTCAGGCCGGCCGCTCCGGCGGACATGGCGGGCCCGGGGACGTAGGCGTGCGTCTCGTCCTGGACCAGGAAGTCGCGGTACACCAGCGCCTGGAGCAGGCTGGCCCGTCACCACGGACCGCGCGAAGAGGTTCGCGGCGAGCGCTCGCAGGAGCGTCCTGCCCATGAGCGCCGTTGTACGGGCCGGCGCCTCCGTCGTGCTGGTCCGGTCGAACACTTCGGCAGGCGGAGGACGCACGTCACGCTCCCATCATGATGGGGAAGGCGAGGGAGTGGCCGATACCCGGCCCGTACGCCGGCATCGATTCGGCCCATCGGCTTCTCACGGTAGAGGCCGGAGGTGGCGGGCCGAATCAGTCACCCGACCGGAAACCGCCTCCGCCCTATGAGGCGGCGAAGCCGTAGAGCAGGCCGTCGACCAGGGCCGGAATCTCCTCGGCGGTGGGCAGGGGGCTGCCGTCGGCGACGCGGATGGAGATGACTCCCGAGATCAGGTCGGCGATCAGCCTGGCGTCGGTGCCCGGCGGGAACGTGCCGCGTTCGACCCCCCGATCCACCAGCGAGGAGATCAGCTCCAGGCGGCGGTTCATGACGTCCCGGAACAACCCCGTGACGTCCGAGTCGCGGCACGCCTCGCCCAGCCCCTGCCTGAGCAGCCTGCGCAGCTCCGGCCTGCCGAACTCCCGCATGATGACGGTCAGCAACTCGCACAGGTCGTCACGGACCGAGCCGGTGTCGGGCAGGTGGAAGCGCTTGAGGCTGACCTGGGAGAACGCCTCGACCAGCAGCTCGCGTTTCGTCGGGAAGCGGCGGAAGACCGTGGTGCGCCCCACCGCGGCACGCGCCGCCACGTCGTCGAACGTCATGTCCAGCCCGCGCTCGAAGAGCAGCTCGGCCATGGCCGCCCTGATGGCCTCGTCCAGCTCGGGATCGGGCCTGCGTCCTCCCGGCATCGGTACCCCCATACTGATCGACCGGTACTGACAGTACCGGAACCTTTGCGACGGAAACTCAACAGCGATGAGTTATTCTGCTGGGATGAGCGAGACCAGCCGGAGACGGACCCCCGGACGTCGCCCGGGGACCTCGGGGACCCGCGAGGCCATCGTACGGGCGGCGCAGCAACACTTCGCCGAGCGCGGCTACACGGCGACCACCATCCGGGGCGTCGCGTCGGCGGCCGACGTGGACCCCGCGCTGGTCCTGCAGTTCTTCGGCAGCAAGGACGGCCTGTTCGACGCCGCCCTGCGGGTCGATCCGCCGACTCGGTCCCTGCTCCCACTGGTGTACGAGGGCGACGTCGAGGCGCTGGGGGAGCGGCTGCTGCGCCGGTACCTGGAGCTGTGGGAGACGCCGGACACGGGAGCACGCCTTCTGGCGGTGGTGCGCGGATCGGCGGCGTCGCCCAGTGCGTCGGCGATGGTGTCGGCGTTCATGTCCGAGGAGGTGATGCTGCCCCTGGCGCACGCCATCGGGGCGGACCACGCCGAGCTGCGGGCCAACCTCACGGGCGCCCACCTGCTCGGGCTCGCCACCGCCAGGTACGTGCTGCGCGTGGAACCGCTCGCCTCGCTCGGCCGCGACCGGGTGGTCAGCATCCAGGCGCCTGTCGTGCAACGCCATCTCACCGGAGACCTCGGCTGACAGCGCCCCGGTCGCGGCACGGTCCCGCCGCCCGCCGCCAGGCAACGGGTATGCTCAGCCGCCCTGCTCGCGGCACGGGTCTCCCTCCCCGGGCGCGGAGGACGGGCAGTCCCCGTCCTGACCCTCGGCGGCCGGGCGCACGTCGAAGACGCGCCAGTCCCCGCCGGCCCGGCTCACCGTGACCGCCAGCTCCTCCGTCTCCCGCTCGTTCCCGCGCTTGGTGGTGAGCCGGCGGGTCTCGGTCACGACGAAGACGACGGCCTGCCCCGAGATCCGCCTGACCTGCTTCAGCTTGCCGGTGGCCGTGGAGACGACCTGGCCGTCGCGGTTCCGCCCGACCCTGCTCGGCGCGGTGAGCTCCGTGGCCAGCACGTCGCCGAGTTCGGGGGTCGTGTACGCCCTGACCCGGCCCACGTGCGCCGCCGGGTCCTCGTCGTAGCGGAAGGTGCCGTACACGGCGGTGAACCGCTCGGCCAGGTCGGCAGTGGCGGCGAGCTGCTCCGCACGGAGCGGCAGGTAGTCGTAGACGTCGAACGGCCCCGTGCTCGATGGAGAAGGGGCCGGCGGCGCGCTCGGTGGGGCTGCCGGCGGCGTGCTCGAAGAAGCGGTGGCGCGCGGCGCACGCTCCGGCCGGTCAGGGGAGTCCGGCCACGCCGCCAGCCAGACGCCGACCGCCGCGAGGACCACGACGACGGCGGCGAAGACCGCCCCTCGCCCGCTACCGTTCCGCGCGCGCACGAGCGACCCGGCGGCACGGCACCGCGGCTAAGGCGCCAGGACGAGAGGTACGTTCATTGATACTGTTCTTCATACCTGTCACGCTACCGATAGTAGATGTCCATGTCGCTTCGTCACGCCCTGCTCGCCATGCTGACCGCCGAGCCCATGACCGGCTACGAGCTGGTCAAGTACTTCGACGGCAGCGTGGCCTACGTCTGGAGTGCGCCGCACAGCCAGATCTACCCGGAGCTGCGCAGGATGGAGCGGGACGGCCTCGTGGACGTCGAGACCGTCCCCCGGGGGGAGCACGCGAAGAAGCGCGTCTACTCCATCAACGAGGCCGGCCTGGAGGAGTTTCAGCGGTGGATCCGCGAGCTCACCCCCTACCAGCCTGAGCGGGATGTGTACCGGCTCAAGGCCGCCCATTTCGAGCAGTCCACGTACGAGGCGGCCCGCCGCCAGATGCAGGAGCATCTCAACTACTACACCCGCGCCCTGCAGATCTGGAAGCAGGTGCTGGACGATGTGGACAACCGGCGGGTCTCGCTGCTGCGCGAGCGTCTGGCGCAGCGGCCGGAGGAGGAGCACGAGGCCATCGTCGCCTTCCGCAAGCTGACCTTCAGGGGCCAGATCGCCAAGGCGCGCATGGAGATCCAGTGGGCCAAGGACGGGCTGGCCCTGCTGGACGAGCTGGAGAGCAAGGGTGTGCCGCTCCGGGGCGAGCCGTAGTCAGGTGTCCAGATAGCGTTGCACGCTGTCGCCCAGCCAGGCGACGAGGGCCTCGAAGTCCATGGAGGCCAGCGGCTCCAGCCGCAGCAGGTAGCGGCCGACGATGACGCCGAGTCCCTGCGCGTGCACCAGGCCGGCCTTCGTCTCGATGTCGGGATCGTCGGGGAACACCGCCTTCAGTACGGGCAGGACCTGGTGGGTGAGCAGCCCCTGCACGGCTTTCGCCGAATCCTCGTGCGTCATGGCGGAGCGGTGCAGCGCGGCCATCGCCTCGTCGTCGCCGCGCTCCCACGGTTCGAGCGCGGCCCGGACGAACCGGCGCCCCATCTCCTGGGCGGGTACGTGGGCCAGGTCCAGTGACAGGAAGCCGGCCTTGGTGGTCTGCGCGAACAGGTCGGCCTTGCTGCCGAAGTAGCGCACCACCATCGCCGCGCTGACCCCGGCGTCGGCGGCGATCGCCCGAATGGTGGCCCGGTCGTAGCCGTCCTTGGCGAACCTGGCCCGTGCGGCCTCCAGGATCGCCCGCCGCGTCGGCGCCGAACGCTCGCTGAAGCGCATGACCGGCGCCCACTCCTCCGCGCTCTTTTCCTCCATGTCGGTTGACAATATCAGCACCCGTATGCATACGATTGTGTGCAAACACTTGTTTACAGTACGGAGTGATCGTGAAAATCCTCCTGCGCCGGCTCTCGTACGTCGCCACGTTCGACACCGAGAACAGAGAGCTGACCGATGCCGACCTCCTCATCGACGGGCCGCGCATCGCCGCCATCGGCCACGACCTGCCCGCCGACGGCGTCGACCGGGTCATCGACGGCACCGGCCTGCTCGCCCTGCCCGGGCTCATCAACGCCCATCAGCACCTGTTCCAGGCCTCGATGCGCACCCTGCCGCCGCTGGAGCGCTCCGGCATGCCGGACTTCCTCCGCCTGCAGGACGAGCTGGTGCTGCGGCGCTGGCAGGAGGGCCGGTTCGGCGCCGCCGACATCAGGGCCACCGCCCGCGCCGTCCTGGCCGAATCCGTGCTCGGTGGCGTCACCACCGTCGCCGACCAGCACACCGTCTTCCCAGGCGACGAGCCGGAGCCGTACGTCGAGGCCGTCATCGAGGCCGCCGCCGAGGTCGGCGTGCGCCTGCACGCGGGCCGCGGCAGCGTGACCTTCTCCCACGCCCGCGGCGGCATGGTCGGCGACATCTTCGCCGAACCGGTCGAGGCCGTCATCCGGCACGCCGAGAAACTGATCGCGGCCCACCACGACCCCGAGCCGTACGCGATGACCCGCATCGTGCTCGCCCCCACCGGCGTGGTCTCCGACGTGCCGGAGATGTTCCGCGCCTTCGCCGACCTGGCCGCCGCCCATCCGGGCGTACGACTGCACACCCACCTGCACCACCACGAGGACACCCGGTTCGCCCAGGCCAGGTTCGGCACCTCGCCGTGGCGGATCCTCACCGAGCACGGCTTCGCCGGCGACCGGCTGTGGGTGGCCCACGGGGTCACGCCGCCGCCGGAGGAGATCGCCGAGTACGCGGCGGCAGGCATCGGCATCGCCCACATCCCGGCCGCCGACCTCAAGCTCGGCTGGGGCCTGGCCCCCGTACGCCGCTACCTCGACGCCGGAATCACGCTCGGCTTCGGCACCACCGGCTCCCTCACCAACGACGGCGCCAACCTCCTGGGAGACCTGCGGATCGCCGCGTTCGCGCACCGGGCCCACCGCACCGACCCGGGGGAGTGGCCCACCGTCAGGGAGCTGCTGGCGATGGCCACCCGCGGCTCCGCCGCCTGCCTCGGCCGGCCCGACCTCGGCTCGCTGGCCGTGGGGCAGGCGGCCGACATCGCGTGCTGGGACCTGAACACCGTCGACCGGGCCGGCATGCACGACCCTCTCGCCGGCCTGCTGTTCACCGGGCTCAGCGACATCGCCTCCCTGGTGCTGGTCAACGGCGTGCCCGTCGTCGAGGGTGGCAAGCTCACCCGCATCGACACCGCCGCCGCCGCGCGCGACGTACGCGAACTCGCCGCCGCCGATGGACCGAGCGCGTGATGACCGATCACGAGACCTTCGCCTGCGTCGTCGGCGCGGGACCGGCCGGGCTGGTCACGGCACTCGGGCCGGCCCGCGCGGGCGTGCCGTTCGTCCTGCTCGACGAGAACCACGGACCGGTCGCCGACTCACGCGCCGTGACCGTGCGCGCCCGGCTGGCCGAGCGGGGCCACAGCGTCCTGTCCGGCCACCGTGTGAGCGGCGTGGACGGTTACACGATCAACGGCAAGGACGCGGAAGGCCGGCCGTTCACCATGCGCGCCCGGCACGTCGTCGGCGCGGACAGCCTGCACAGCACTGTGCGGGAGGCGTCCGCACGGCGGCGTTCGCACTGGCCGGACGGGTGCCGCCGATCGGGCGGCGGGCGGCCCTGATGGCGTCCTGCGTCACTCGTACCCCCGCCAGGACGGGTGCGCCCCGGCTGCCGTCACCGTGTTGGAGCGGTGCGGCCATCACTGACAAGGAGAGGACACAATGACCGATCACGAAACCTTCGCCTGCGTCGTCGGCGCGGGACCGGCCGGGCTGGTCACGGCACTCGGGCTGGCCCGCGCGGGTGTGCCGTTCGTCCTGCTCGACGAGGGCCACGGCCCCGTCAAGGAGTCGCGCGGCCTGGTCGTGCAAGCGGGCGCCCTGGAGGTGCTTGACGAGCTCGGCGTCGCCACGGAGCTGCTGGAAAGGGGCACGCGGGTCGGCGCCTTCCGCGTCGAGGTGCGCGGGCGCACGCTCATGCACATCCCCCTCGGCACCGTGCCTACGACCTTTCCATACTTTCTCACCGTTCCGCAGGCCGTCACGGAGTCCGTCCTGCGCGACCGCCTCGCCGCACAGGGGCACACCATCCTGTCCGGCCACCGCGTGACCGGCGTGCGCCAGGACCGGAACGGTTGCGAGGTCACCGGCAAGGACGCGCAGGGCCGGCCGTTCACCGTGCGCGCCCGATGCGTCGCCGGGGCGGACGGCCTGCACAGCACCGTACGCGAGGAGCTCGGCATCGGCTTCCCGCAGCACACCTACGACACCGCGTTCCTGTCCGCCGACGTGGACCTGACCGGCGGGCCCACCCGTGCCCTGGCCCACACCATGCCCAGCCGTCACGGGCTGCTCTTCATGGCCCCGATGCCGGGCGGCGGGTGGCGGGTGATCATCTCCGTACGCTCTCCCGGTGGCCGACGCCCCGAACCGCCCGCACTCGCCGACGTGCAGGCACACCTGCGCCGCCGCGGCCTGCCGCACGCCACGGTCACCACCGTGCATAAGAGCGCCGGCGTCCTCCTGTACCACGGTTTCGCCGATGATTTCGGCCGCGGCCTGGCTGGCCTGGCAGGCGACGCCGCGCACGTGCACAGCCCGGCGGGCGGGATGGGCATGAACACCGGCATCCAGGACGCCTACGACCTGGCCGCCACGCTCGCCGCTGTCCACGGCGGCGCGGACGCGTACACCATGCTGGCCGGCTACCGGCGCCGCCGGATGGCCGCCGCCCGGCAGGTCGTCCGCTTCACCGATCGTCTGATGCGGCTGGCCACCTTCGACACGCCGGTCACGCACCTGGTCCGCACGGCGGGGTTCGCGCTGGCCGGGCTGGTCCCGGCGCTCGGGCGGCGGGCGGCGCTGATGATGTCGTGCGTCACCCGCACGCCTGCCAGGACGGGAGCGCCCCGGCTGCCGTCACCGTGACACTCTCACCACGTCACGGGTAGGCTGTGGAGCCCGTACACGTTCGCGTCGTGCTTGAACGGCAGCTCCTCGAAGGGCACGGCCAGCCTCAGCCCGGGCAGCCGGCGGAACAGCGTCGTGTAGACGATCTCCAGCTCCAGCCTCGCCAGGTTCTGTCCCAGGCACTGGTGGAGGCCGTAGCCGAAGGCCAGGTGACCCCGTGCCGAGCGGTGGATGTCCAGCGTGTCCGGGTCCTCGAAGACGCGGGGATCGCGGTTGGCCGAGGCCCCGGACGCGATGAACCCTTCGCCCGCGCGGATGAGCACGCCGTCCACCTCGATGTCCTGGGTCGCCACCCGGGAGGTCGCCGACTCTACGATGGTGAAGTAGCGCAGCAGCTCCTCCACCGCGCCCGGCATCAACGACGGATCCTCCCGCAGCTCGGCGAGCTGGTCCGGGTTCTCGAGCAGCGCGACCGTGCCGAGCGAGATCATGTTGGCGGTGGTCTCGTGCCCGGCGATGAGCAGGGTGAGCGCCATGGCGGACATCACCTGGTGGTCGAACAGGCCGGCCTCCTGATATTTCACCACCAGGCGGCTCAGCAGGTCCTCTCCCGGATTGCCCACTTTGTGCGTGACGAGTTCGTGCAGGAACTTCCGCACCTCGCCCATGGCCGCCGTACGCCGCTCGGCCGTGGTGCCCTTGCTGAGAATCTCGGCGGTCCGGGCGTGAAAGAAGCCCCGCTCGGAGTACGGGACGCCGAGCAGCTCACAGATCACGAGCGAGGGGACCGGCAGTGACAGCGCCTCCACCAGGTCGGCGGGGCGCGGGCCGGCCAGGAGCTCGTCGATCTGCCCGTCCACGATCTCCTGGATGCGCGGCCGCAGGCCCTGCACCCGCCGGACCGTGAACTCGGGGGTGACCATGCGCCGGTGCCTGTTGTGCTCCGGCGGGTCCATGGTCAGGATCGACCCCTTGAGGTTCTCCCCGAACCCGGGCATGACCAGCGGAAATCCTGGATGCGTGCGATCGGAACTGACATGCGGGTTCGCCAGCGTCTCCCGTACGTTCGCGTGCCCTGTGACCAGCCATGCCGATCTGCCTCCGGGAATCGAGACCGCGCTGACCGGAGTGTGCTCCCGTAGTTCGGCATATCGCGGCGGCGGGTCGAACGGACAAGCTCGCGGCATCGGGAATTCTTCGCTCATGAATGCCACCTTTCGCACAGCCGTAAACGGCGAAGGAAACAAGGGTATTTCGGGGTTCGGAGAGGGCGATATCGGTCATTCGACTGTTATTCTCTGGCGCGCCGTGGCGAAGGGCCGCGTCGGCATAGGAGTAAGCCGCTCCGCGTACGGACCGGTCATGTGACGGATTTGTCGCGGCGCGCTTCTATAGCGTCTGCCGTGACAAGTTTCTCCTGCGAAAGCGAAGGTGTGACAGTGATAAGAGCCGGAGTCGTATGGTGGGCGGGTTTTCTGGCGCTGGCGACATTCGCCGGCGGTCCCGTGTCCGCCTCGAACGGCCGATCGACCTTCTTGTATCAGGTTCCCGGCGATCTGGTGTTTCCCGAAAGCGTGGCCGTGGACGCCACGCGTGAGGTCTTCTACGTCAGCAGCGCGTACGACGGAACCATTTACCGCGGGCGGAAAGGCCGGCGCGAGCTGGAGACCTTTCTGCCGGCCGGTGCCGACGGCCGGACCACGGCCCAGGGACTCCGGCTCGAGCCCAGCGGTCACCTGTACGTGGCCGGGGGAGTCACCGGGCAGATGTGGGTGTACGACACCCTCACCCGCTCCCTGGTGCGCCGTTTCGACACCGGCATCACCGACGGCGTCTTCATCAATGACGTGGCGCTGGACCGGGAGGGGAACGCCTACTTCACCGACTCCTTCACGCCGGTGCTCTGGAGGATTCCGGCCGCCGAGGTCAAGTCTTCCGCCGTGGCGGGCGGTGCCGAGCGTTTCATCGACCTGTCCCACACTGTCGTGCGGTATCAGGACGGCTACAACTTCAACGGGATCGCGCTGGAGCGCGACGGCCGCTCGCTGCTCACCGTCCAGACCAACACGGGCAAACTGTTCAGGGTCGGCCTCGCCGATCGTCAGGTGAGCGAGCTTGCGGTCGGGCACGGGCCGCTCTTCGGTGGAGACGGGATAACGTTCCTCGGCGATCGGCTGCTCGTCACCCGTCACAGCCCTGACCAGCTCGACCTGCTGGACGTGACGGGGAACAGCGCGATCGTCGTCCGCTCGTACACCGATCCGACCTTCCATCATGTCGCCAGTTCCGCGGCGTTCGGGGACCGGCTTCTCGTGGTCAACGCCCAGTTCGACCGTTACTACTCCGCGAATCCGGATCTGCCGTTCACCGTCAGTGCTGTTCCGCTGGAAAACGTCGACCGGTGACTCCGGCCGTGCGCTGTCCCAGGCGATCGGTAGGAGGTGGGGTCCGATCCCCTGGGACAGCCGGGCGCCAGCGGCGAGTGGTTTATTCGGCCGGGAGCAGGATGGTCATCTGGCTGCTGCCCTCGATGACGCCGCCCCGGCGATGAGCTTCGCGCAATGCCTCGGACCCGGCATGCCGGGCTGTTTCATCGGCGTTGGTGCTTTCGAACAGAACGACGATCTCGTTCTGGTTGGCCGCGTTTCTGGCGACCAGGACCAGGCGAAGTCCGGCGGCCTCACGTCGTTCGGTGAAGTCGTCGAAAGCCTTGCGCCAGGTGTCGTAGTCGGCGAACTCCTGCCTGACGAGGACGTACTGCATTATGCGGCCTGCCTTTCGTTGATGCGGTAGGTGGTCAGGATGCACAGACGGTGGAGCTGCCGGCACAAGGCCAGGAAGTCGGCCTTGGCCGTCGTGGGCTGAGGGTAGGCGTCCAGCCTGGCGGTGAAGTCACCGTCGAGCCCGCCCGCCCAGGGATCGCTGCACAGGTCATAGGTTTCCTCCAGGGACCGGCCGGCGCGGAAGGCGGTGTCGACCTCCTCCTGCAGCCGCTCCAGGTAGCCGATCAGCGTGATGATGCCCTGGCGGCCGTCGCCCATGGGCCCGTGGCCGGGGACGATCGTCTCCAGGTCCGGCAGCGCGTCCTGCATGGCACGCAGGCTGGCGAGGTAGGGGACGGGGCCGCCCTGCAGCATCATGTGGGCCGACCCGGACGCGCACAGGTAGCTGCCCGTCCAGGTCCCGGGAACGCGAGGTTCCCGAAGGTGTGATCGCCGTGGTAGGTCGTGTCGGCGAGGTAACGCAGGGGGACGTCGGCGAGTTCGGCGGCGAGGTCGCGGATCCGGCCGCCGATGGCGGGCGTCACGCTGGCGGCGATCACGAGGCAGCCCGGCTGCCGATGACGACGCCGTTGTTGTCCTTCTGCGGGGTGTTCGCCATCAGGGCGTGGACTCCGTCGCCGAGCTCGTGCGGCGTGAGCTCCAGGCCGACAGGGCTGAGGTTCGGGACGAAGTATCCTCCGGGCCGCTCCTGGATCTCCCGATCCAGGAGGTGCCGTGCCAGGTCCGTCATGGGTTCTCCAAAGCTCTATAGGCCTTCGATGAGGCATCGGGCGCCCGGGCCGCAAGGCATCTCCTAGTGTAAACAGGTGATTGCAAACGAGTGTAGGCAGCAGCGGATGATGACGTCAACAGCGGCATTTCGGGGGCCGGGAAGCGTACCTGTATCCCTGACGTGCCGTTATGCGCACGTCAGCCGAACGATGACTGGTCGCCTGACTGATCCACACCGGTCCGAAGTCAGCCGCCGGTCATGTGTCCCTCCGTCACGCGACCGATGTGCTCGCGCTCACGCCGCTCTACCTTCAGGCCGTCAACTCTGATCCGTACGCAAGGGACTCAATGCGTAAGCTCATCTCTCTCAGCGTGGCCGCCTTGGCCGTCGCGGCATCCAGCGGAACGGCGGTGGCGCAGGCGGCGACGCCCGAGAGGTCGTCCGCGCTCGTCTTCGGAGCCTGCCCGGCGGACCTCGCCACCCCGTACCCCCACCTGACCTGCGCCAACGTCAAGGTGCCCATCGACTACGCCAACCCCGGCGCGGGCACGACGACGCTGCTGATCTCCAAGTCGGC
This sequence comes from Nonomuraea sp. NPDC049695, assembly GCF_040674955.1. Taxonomy (NCBI): domain Bacteria; kingdom Bacillati; phylum Actinomycetota; class Actinomycetes; order Streptosporangiales; family Streptosporangiaceae; genus Nonomuraea; species Nonomuraea sp. NPDC049695. The sequence goes on from NZ_JBFANV010000083.1 coordinate 40,144, forward strand.
GGCGACCGACCCGGCGAAGCGGCGCGGCGTCATGCTCGTGGACCCGGGCGGCCCGGGCGGGGGCGGAGCCGAGTACATCGGCCGGCTGACCCGGGCGGACGCCTCCGGCAGGACCCGGCTGCCCGCCAAGGTGCTGGCCGCGTACGACGTCATCGGCCTGGACCCGCGCGGCGTCGCGCACAGCTCGCCGATCAGCTGCGTCGACCCGTCCACCTGGGCCGGACCGCAGCCGGACCCGGACGCGGGCGCCAACCGGACCAAGCTGTGGAAGTTCTGGGACAACTTCTCCGCCGCCTGCGCCAAGAACGCCGGCCCGCTCCTGGGTCACATGGGCACCCGCGACGTGGCCCAGGACATGGACCAGATCCGGGCTCAGCTCGGCGAATCCAAGATCAGCTACCTGGGGTTCTCCTACGGGACCTACCTCGGCGCCGTCTACGGCACGCTCTTCCCCAGCCGCGTCGACCGCATGATCCTCGACGGCAACGTCGACCCGACCCCCGAGCGCCTGTGGTACAAGGCGACCCTCGCCCAGAACGAGAAGATGGAGAAGCGGCACGACGCCTGGCTGAGCTGGGTCGCCAAGTACGACGACGTCTTCCACCTCGGCACCACGCTCGACCAGACGCGCGCCGCCTGGAAGGCGACCCTGACCGAGTTCCGCACCACCCCGCACGGCCAGGTCGGTGGCAGTGAGCTGCTCTCGCTGGCCTACGGCTCGGCGATGAGCGAGTCGTTGTGGATCCCGCTGGCCCAGGCGCTCAGCGACTACGTCGTCAACCACGACGACAGCATGCTGGTCGCCTTCGCCGCCCCCTCCGCCGACGCGGCCAACGAGAACTACAACGCCAGCTACAACGCCGTCATCTGCCGCGACGCCCCCTTCCCTGCCGAGACCATCGAGTACGAGCGCGACGCCGGCAGGTCGGCCCAGACCTCCCAGTTCGCCTACCTCAACATGTGGACCAGCGGCGCCGCGTGCGCGAGCTGGGCGGTCCCGAGCCAGCAGCGGGTGCTGCCCACCGGTGCGGGCCTGCCGCCGATCCTCATGTTCAACTCGGTCGACGACGCCGCCACCCCGTACGAGGGCGCGCTGAAGATGCACCAGGCGCTGCCCAGCTCGGTGCTCGTCACGGAGCTGGACTCGGGCAAGCACACGGTGTTCTCCGGTCCGTTCATCTCCACCAACCCAGCGGCGCAGCAGATCGGCGCCGACTACCTGGTGGACGGCAAGCTGCCGGCCGGCGACATCAGCATCCCCGGCCACGCCCTGCCGGTGCCGACGGCCGCCCCGGCGAGCGGCACGCCCTCCGCGCTGCCGAGGACCGCGCTGCTCGGCGCCGAGTAGGCGGGAACCACCGACGACCAGTCGTGTGACGGATGCACGCGGCCCCGGCCGCCTCCTACCATCGACGTCCGTCAGGAGCGTCGTGGACTGCCGAGGTGAGGGCTGCGTGCGTCCGAACTCCCGCTTTACCGAGGTACAGCCGATCGGCCTGGACCAGGTGGCCGCCGCGGCCCGCGACGACCCGGACGTGCTCCGGCTGGAGAACCTCGACACCGATATCGCCCCGCCCGCCGTAGCGGCGCGGGCGACCGCCGACGCGGTGCTCGGCGGTCAGGGCAACAGCTGGCTGCCGCTCACCGGCCTTCCCGTGCTTCGCGAGGCGGTGGCGGCCGACCTGTGCACGCGTACCGGCGTCGGCTACGGCCCGGACCGGCAGATCGTCATCACCTCCGGCGGCACGGCGGCGGTCATGCCCGTGCTGCTCGCGGCCACCGAGCCGGGGGACCCGGTGCTGCTGACCGACCCGACCTACGCGGGCCTGCTCCAGCGGGTACGGCTGGCGGGCGCGTACCCGTCGCTGGTCCCCCTGCGGGTCGAAGGCGGCTACTGGCGGCTCGACCGGGAGGCGCTCGCCCAGGTGGACCGGGCCGCGGCGCTGCTGCTGATGAGCCCGTCGATGCCCTCGGGGGTGGTCTTCGACCAGGGCGACTGGGAGGCGATCGCCGAGGTGTGCGCCAGGACCGACGCGTACCTCATCTACGACGCGGCCATGGAGCGCATCGTCTTCGACGGCCATCCCCGGATCAACCCGTGCCGCGTGGACGGCCTGGCCGGGCGGACCATCGTCATCGGGTCGGTGTCCAAGGAGTACCGGATGATCGGCTGGCGGATCGGCTGGATCGCCGGGCCCGCCGGCATCATGGAGCGGGTCCGGCTGGCGGCCGTCTACAACACGACGGTGGCCAGCGGCTTCGCCCAGCTCGGCGCCGCCGCCGCGCTGAGCGACCCGTCGGGGGCGGGCGTGCGCGAGGCGGTCGCGGAATACCAGGCCCGCCACGACATGGTGATCGAGCAACTGGCGGGGCTGCCCGTGGTGCGCGCCGCCGGCGGCTGGTCCTGCCTGCTGGACGCCCAGGCCCTGAACCTGACGGCGCAGGAGCTGTCGGACCGCCTTCTGGCACGGGGCCGCGTCGCCGCCACACCCATGACCGCCTGGGGCGGCGCCGTCGCCACCCGCCACGTCCGCCTGGTGTTCAGCAACGAACCGGTCGCCCGCCTGTCCAGCCTGCGGGCCCGCGTCGAAGCGGCGCTGGGCTGACGAGCGCCGCGCCCGGCGCATGAACAAACCCGGCGCATACAGAAGAATGTCCGATCGCATTGGAGAAGAAATGAGCACACCTTCGCCGTCCCTGGCGGGAGTCGCCGAAACGAGCCTCGGTGTGGCCGCGCTTCGTGCGCTGGAGAGCAGCCGTGAGGATCGGCTCTTCGACGACCCGTACGCCGAGCGCATCAAGCAGGCGGCCGACGGCAACGGTTACTGGGACACCGCGCCCACCGGCTGGCCCGGCTTCGCCGCCCTCCTGACCGAGCAGGTGGCGGCACGCACCCGCTACTTCGACGAGGTGCTGCTGAAGGCCGCGAACGAGGGCTGCGAGCAGGTCGTGCTGCTGGCCTCCGGCATGGACGCGCGCGCGTACCGGCTGGACTGGCCCGATTGGACGCGTGTGTTCGAGATCGACGTCGCCGAGGTGCTGGCGTTCAAGTCCGCCGTCCTGAAGGACGCCGAGCCGACGTGCGAGCTGGTGGAGGTGGCGACCGACCTGCGCCTGGACTGGCCGCGGGCGCTGCGCGAGGCCGGATTCGAGCCCGGCGTCCCGACCGCCTGGCTCATGGAGGGCATCCTGTACGCCCTGACCCCCGAGGCCGCGGACGGCCTGCTCGGCCGCGTGACCAGCGTGTCCGCGCCCGGCAGCGTCGTGACCTTCGACCACCTCCCGGACAATCCGGCGCTGCGGGCGGCCAGGGCGGGGATCTCCGCCGAGCTGGTGAACATGTGGGTCGGCGGCCCCGAGGGCGAACCGGAGCCCTGGCTGGCCAAGCACGGGTGGACGACGCAGGCCCGGGACGTCTGCGAGGTGGCCGCGGAGTACGGGCGCCCCGCGCCGGCCGCGTTCGACCCCGCCAGGGAGGGCACCGGCCCCGGCTGGCTGGGCACCGCCCGGCTCGAGAAAGCCGAATGATCACGGCCTGACGGCGAACAGGACCACGGACGTCGAGACGGCCAACGAGGTGATCGCCCGCCGTGGCGGCTGATACATACGGGTTCGAGCTGCTTGGTGTGCCGCGGCCGCCGCAGACCGGTGGACTGGAGCACCACGCCGGGGTGCTGGAGGCCGTGGCCGCGAGGAAAGGCGCGCTGGGTGGCGAGGGTGCTCGCGCCTATCGGCTCGGAGGTGCGAACACCGGGCCGGCCAGCGATGCGCTGGCCGCGTATGTGATGGGCAAGGACGGCGTGCTGCCGCGTACCGAGGCGCACGCCCATCACGTCTCGGTGGCGGCGAGCATCACGCGGGTGGCGGTGACCACGCTCACATGGGCCGGCGGAGTCCTCGTCGCTCTGGCCGGGCTGGCGGTGGCCTTCGCGGCGACCCCCCAGGGCAGGGTTCTGCTGGCACGCCTGAGGTCCTTCGGCCAGCGGGTGCAGCGGTGGATCCGCTCGGCCATGCACGCCGCCGGCCGCATCCTCACCCGTCTGGCCGAACTGGTACGGGCCCAGGCCAGGAAACGTGCCGGCAAGCAACCTGGGGCCGAGCCGCGAGCTGTGCCGACGCAGGGAGCCCTCCGCGCCAAGGTGGTGCACGCCAGGATGGCGGCACATCAGAGCAGGGCGGGCATGGATCGTGCCGAGGTGACGATACGAGACGCCGCCGAAGAACTCCGGCACGCGAAGTCGGCCGTCCGTGCCAAAGTCGACAACTGGTACGAGAACGGGATGATCAACGCGGAGGAACGTGAGCGCCTCCGGGAAAATGCCCCTGCCGGATGGGTGAATCACCCCGGGGCACAGGGCATGGACGGTGTCGTCGGCAAGTATGCCCTGGAGGAAAAGGCCGAGATGTTGCGAAAGGTCGAAGCACAACTTGAGGGGCACGTCACCAGGCATCTGGACGACGCGGCCCGCCGGGTGGACGAAGGGCTGAAATCGGCCAGGTCTTCGGGGGCGGACGCGACCGACCTGCGGAGTTTGCAGCATGAGGTGGCCGCACTGCGCAGCCGCAGATCGGAGCTCCTGGAGGAAGCGAAAGCCACGCGGTCGGCCATAAGCGGAAGCCGGGACGCCTGATACGGGCAGTGCGCCCTTGAAGGCCAGTCGGTTGACTGATTCAGCCGCCACCCGACCTGGGTAACGTCGTCGCACCGTCGAGTCGGCCACGATGTGCGGCCGAGTCACATCCGGCGGTGAGGTGGACGGCTTGGGCTGTGGCGGGGCTGGGGCGAATCGCGGCGGTGCCGCCGTCACCGGTTTCCGGCGCGGCCCCGAACGGAACTGGGGTGATACGCGTGGCGGCGGCGTCCGGCGACGAAGGGCTCATGGGCCATGGGCAGGCGGCCAAGGGGTTGATACGCGCCGTGGTGGGCGAGGACGGCCTGCTGGCCAGGCTGAGGCTGGACGCACGGGCGATGCGCCTCGGCTCCGAGGATCTCGCCGGCCACGTCCTCTCCGCCGTACGGGCGGCGCAGCAGGACAGGCTGAGCCGGGCCGAACCGTCGCCGGAGGAGAACCCCGGCATGGACGAGTTCATGCGCCGGCTGGACGAGATGGAAGCCCAGACGGCCCAGGACTTCGCCTTCGTGACATCGAGTCTGGACGAGGCGCTTCGCCGTCTCAAAGAAGGGTGACGCAGCGTGAGCGATGGCGAGATCGTGTGGGACGCGGCCGGCCTGCAGAGGTCCGGCCGCGGTTTCCGCATGCTGAGCGACGAGCAGTCCCAGGTGCACGAAGACCTGCGTGCGCAGGGGGGCGGTGCCGCCCCGGTGCCCTATCCGGAGTTCGCCGGCCCGCTCCAGGACTTCCTGACCGCCGTGTTCGACGGCTCGGCGGAACTGGTGGCCGACTACGGCGCGACGGGCGACGGTCAGAATCTGATGGCGAGCCGGAGCACGGACGTCGAGGCGGCCAACGAGGTGATCGCGAGCCATGGCGTCTGATACGTATGGGTACGAGCTGCTCGGCGTGCCGCCGCCGCAGCGAAACGGTTCCTTGGAGCACCACGCGGGGGTGCTGGAGGCGGTGGCCGCCGCGAAGGGTTCGCTGGGTGGCGAGGGCGCTCGCGCTTACCGGCTCGGTGGTGCGAACGCCGGTCCGGGCAGCGATGCGCTTGCGGCGTATGTGACGGGCAAGGATGGCGTGCTGCCGCGTACCGAGGCTAACGCTCATCATGTCTCGGGGGCGGCGGGTGTCATCACACTGGCGGCGGGTGTGTCCAGTCAATGGCGTGCGCCGTGAGGCGCTGTGATTTGAGCGGAGGTGGGAGACCTTCGCCTTCGGCCTGTCGCAGCAGGTCGGTGAAGCTGAGGGCAGCCTGAT
>NZ_JBFANV010000084.1:0-45768 GCF_040674955.1 Nonomuraea sp. NPDC049695
TGCGCCCTGCACGGCAAGAACATCCGCACCTTCTGGGCCGGCCTGCTCACCCGCGCCGACCACGGCGACCTGCACTACCCCGGCCAGCCCGACACCCCCCTCACCAAACTGCTGCTCATCTACGAGGCCACCGGCGCCTTCTTCGGCCCCGACTGGGCCGCCCTGGCCGACTTCCTCGTAGCCGTCGACAGCGGCCAAGGCACAGCAACATCCCTGCTCACCCCCCTGCCCGACCAGCAAGTGGTCAACGACGCCACCCAGGTCTTCTGCCTGGACTACCTACTGCCGGTCCGCACCTACGACGAATACGCCGCACACCTGGCCAGCTCCCGCCGCATCGCCCCCGACATGCAAGCCGGCCCCGAAGCCCTGGCCACAATGGCCGCCTGCCTGGGACAGCAGGCCCCCATCCCCAACCCACAGCACCGCCTGAACGTCTCCAGCCCCACACTCCTAGTGGCCAACGCCCTGCACGACCCCGCCACCGGCTACAACTGGGCCGTGAGCACCGCCCGCCAACTCGGCCGCGCGGGAAGACTGTTCACCTACGAAGGCTGGGGCCACCGCATCTACGACCACGGCGACTGCGCCGTGAACGGCATCGACCGCTACCTGGTCTCCCTCAAACTGCCGGCCGAAGGCGCCAGATGCCCCGCCATCCCACCCACCACACAGACCAAGAAATCCACCTACAAACCGCTTCCCGGCCCCGTTCCCGGCCTGCCCGGCTGGGTACGATCGTGACCCCCTGACACCGCCGAGCCGTGCCCGATGAACGAGGATCGGGCACGGCTCATTGCCTGGCAGCGAGTACGGGATCCGGAGGAACCCGTCGAGAACGCCGTACCGGGAAGGAGCAGGAGCCGGTTAAGGTGCCCGTGGCGGGGCAGGCTCGCCTGGCCCGCGCATCGGTATCGATTCCCGTGCCCGGCGGAAGGTGGTCTTCGCATGACCGATGGAGTTTCCCGCCCGACCCTGCTCCTGGTGCACGGGGCATGGCACGGCGCGTGGTGCTGGGAGAAGGCGGCGTCGGTGCTCCGCGCCGACGGGTGGCGGACTCGGGCGATCGACCTGCCGAGCGCGGGCGGGCCGGCCGGCGTGCACGACGACGCGCAGGCGGTACGCGGAGCGCTGGAGCTCATGGACGGGCCGGTCGTGGTCGTCGCCCACTCGTACGGCGGCGCGCCTGTCAGCCAGGCCGTCGCCGAGGCGGAGAACGTGTCGCGCGTCGTCTATCTGGCGGCGTACCAGCTCGATGCCGGCGAGAGTGTCCTCGGATTCCATGGCGTGCCCGGTTCATCCGCACCCGGCGAGTTCGAGGCCGTACCGGATGATCCGATCGCGATGTTCTACGGTGACGTGCCCCGGCCCGAGGCGGAGGAGGCCGCGAAACGGCTGGTGCCGCATAGCGCCAGGTCCTTCAGGGACGTCCTGACCAGGGCGGGGTGGCACACCGTCCCGTCGGCGTACATCCTCTGCGAGGACGATCAGGCCCTGCCCGCGTGGAGCCAGGAGGTGATGGCGGCAAGGTCCGGCGTGGTCCACCGGATCCGGAGCAGCCACTCGCCGTTCCTGTCCCAGCCGGTGGAACTCGCCGCCCTCCTGGCGAGGATCGCACTCCAGCCGGACGCTTGACGGAGGCGTCCGGGGCACTCGGGGGACGATGGCTCGGCGGCCGGCGACGCGGATCGCTGGAGTCCGGATGGCATGGGCTCGTCAGGGGTCCGTGGCCTGCCGGGCGCGGAGAGCCCGGAGCTTGTGGCGGTTGCCGCAGCGCTCCATCGCGCACCAGCGCCGGGCGCCGGGGCGGGAGGTGTCCACGAACACCAGCGGGCAGTTGTCGCTCGCGCACTCGCGGATGCGCTCGGAGAGCGGCCCGGACAGCAGTTCGATCATCTCGCGCGCGAGTGTCGACAGCGCCTGCGTGGCCCGAACCGGCGGCGCCCACCCCGCGGTCGTGCCGTCGGCGGCCAGCTCGGGGATCAGCGGCGCCTCGGCCGCGGCCCGGTTGATGATCCCGACCGCCTCGGCCGGGAGGGGGCTCTGGGCCGCCCGGGCGTGCGCCGCGTCCCAGATCGCCTGGCGCAGGGCCTTGGCCGCGGCCAGCTCGCGGGCCGTCACGGGGACCGTCATGACCGCGCCCAGCGGCGGCTGGGCCAGCCATTCGCCGAGGTCGACCTCCTCGTGGAGGGTCTCGAACACCGCGTACCGGCCCTCGCCGCCCGTGTGGGCGAAGTCCAGGCAGACGGCGCCGGCGTCGAACCGGAACGACCCTCCCTTGGGATCGTGCAGGACCCGTCCGGTTGCCTTCGCTCGCATGTAACCACTATAACTGGTGTCGACATTCGAAACCACTTAAACCGGTTTCGCGGCAGAGGAGGCGCGGCACATGGGCGTACGGCACATCAACCCCGAGGGGGTCCACCGCAGCCCGGCTTTCAGCCAGGCCGTCGTGGTCGAACCGCCGGCGAAGACCATCTACATCGGCGGGCAGAACGGCGTCGACGCCGAGGGCAAGGTCGTCGGTCCCACGGTCGGGGAGCAGGCCAGGCAGGTGTTCCGCAACCTCGCGACCATCTTGGAGAGCGAGGGGGCGAGCCTGGCGGACATCGTGCACTGGCGCATCGCCGTGGTGGACGGCCACTCGTTCGACGAGGGAGTGGCCGCCTTCCAGGAGGTGTGGAACCGGGCCGACCCGCCGCCGGCCATCACGGTCCATGTCGTGGCCGGCCTGGGCCCCGGGTTCCTCGTCGAGATCGACGCCGTCGCTGTCGTGTGACGCCTCCGAGTGCCGGACGCCCAACGGCCGGCGGCTTCGGCGAGCTAGCCGCCCGACAGCGCTTTGACCAGGTCGTCGAGAACGATGCCCGCCGCCAAGGGAGCACCGCGTGTGCTCCAGACCGAGCCGTCCACCGACACCACGTGACCGCTCCTGACCGCCTTCAGCTCCTTGAATGCCGCGGTCCCCTTGACCTCGTCGAGCGTCTTCTGCCCGTCGGCGGTCAGCGTGGACACGAACAGCCACTCCCCGTCGATGTCCGACAGCGCCTCCAGGCTGAGCGGCATCGAGTGGGCGGTGCCGTCCTTGTCCTGCGCGGCCGGCCGGGTCAGGCCGAGGTCGGTGGCGACGAACGCGGCGAACTGCCGCCGCTCCATCCAGCTCGGCCCCTGCGGGTTCCAGCGCACGATGCTCACCTCGGCAGGCTTGATCCTGCCCTTGGCCTCGGCGACGCGCGCGTCGTAGGCGGTCATGACCTTCCTGGCCGCGTCCAGCCTGTTCAGCGCGTTGCCGATGCCCATGAACGACAGCTTCCAGTCGTCCGTCGGCGCCATCGTCACCACCGTCGCAGGAGTGATCTTGCGGAGCTGGTCAAGCAACTGCTGGTCCTGCAGGTCGCCGGCCAGGATCAGGTCGGGTCTCACCTCCACGACCTTGTCGATGACGGGCTGCAGCAGGTTGCCGACGACCGGGATGCCCTGGACCTTGCCGGCCAGGTACGCGGGCGGGGTGCCGATGCCCTGGCCGTTCGTGATGCCCACGGGGGTCACGCCGAGGGCCAGGACGGCGTCCAGGTCCTCCTGGGTCAGGGTGACCACGCGCCTGGGATCGGTAGGCACCTTGATCAAGGTGCCGGTGGCGTCCTTGACCTCGCGAACGGCGGCGGGCGTACCACTGGAAGAGGCCGGGGGCGACGCGCCGCACGCGACGGCGGCCAGGACGGCGACGGCGGCGACGAGCAGTCCGCCGACCCTGCGGATGAGGGCCATACGAGCTCCAGGAGAAAGTTAGGGAAGGCTTGCCTATTTTAGGTTAGCCTTACCTTATGTTGACGCAACCCCGAGCCTTCGGACTGGGTGCCCTGGCGCTGCTCGCCCTCTGCGCCGCCTCGGTCCTCACCGGCGCGGGCCGCGTCGCCCCCGACCAGGTCATCGCGTACGTCCTCGGCGCCCGCGGCGACGGCCACCTGCGGATGGTCGTCGAGACGGTACGCCTGCCCCGCACCCTGGCCGCGCTCGCCGTCGGCGCCGCGCTCGGCGTCTCCGGCATGCTCCTGCAGGCGGTCACCCGCAACCCCCTCGCCGAGACGGGCCTGCTCGGCGTCAACGCGGGCGCCGCACTCGGCGTCGTCACGGGCATCGTCACCGCCGGCGCGCAGACCGGCGGCGCCTACCTCACCTGGGCACTCGGCGGCGCCCTCCTGACCACCGGCATCGTGCTGCTGATCGGCGCCCGGATGTCGCCGCTGAAACTCGTCCTCGCCGGAGCCGCCCTGTCCGCCACGCTCGCCGGCATCACCACGGCGGTCCTGGTGGCCGACCCCGTCACGTTCGACCAGTACCGCCTCTGGATCCTCGGCTCCCTGGCCGGCATCCCCATGGAACGCGTGCTGTCCATCGCACCCGCGATCGCGGCCGGCCTGCTCATGGCGGCCTTCGCGGCCCGCCCGCTGGCCGCGCTGGCTCTCGGCGACGACCTCGCCGTCGCACTCGGCCACCGCCCGGGACGTACCAGAGCGTGGGTGACACTCACGGTCACCCTGCTCAGCGCGGCGGCCGTCGCCGTGGCGGGCCCGATCGGCTTCCTCGGCCTGCTGGCCGGACACGTCTCCAGGACGGCCCGCGGGATCGGCCCGCGGATCGTCCTGTCGGGACTGGCCGGGGCCGTGGTCCTCCTCGCCGCCGACGTCCTGGCCAGACTGATCATGCGCCCGTACGAGGCGCCGGTCTCGCTCCTGATCGCCGTGCTCGGCGCGCCGGTCCTGATCGCCGTCGCCCGCTCGCACGCCATCACCGCGCATGCCGTCACCTCGCACGCCATCACCGCGCATGCCGTCACCGCGCGCGCCGTCACCGCGCATGCCGTCGCCTCGCACGCCATCACCTCAGGCACCGGCGGCCCGATCCTCCGCCGGATTCGCACCAGGGCACGGCCCCGCAGAACGATCCTCCTCCGGGCCGGGCCCTGCTCGGTCCTCGTCCCCGTGCGCCCGGCGCTGGCGGCCGCGCTGCTGGCCGCCCTCCTCGCCGCGGCCGTCACCATCGCGATCACGGCCGGGCAGTCCGGAATGACCGCCGGCCAGGCCCTCCAAGCCCTCTTCGGCACCGGCGAGGGCGGCCACGTCCTGCTGCTGCGGGAGATCCGCCTCCCGCGGATCGTGGCAGGCGCCGTGGCCGGGGCGGCGCTGGGACTGTCCGGCTGCCTCACCCAGACGCTGGCCGGGAACCGGCTGGCCACGCCCGACCTGCTCGGCATCAACCAGGGCGCGGTCATCGCCATCATGCTCGCCGGAGCTCTGTCGGCGTCCGGCACGCTGTTCGCGCACTGGTGGATCGGCCCGGCCGGCGCGCTCGCCGCCGCCGTGGCGGTGTTCGCCGTGTCGGGCGGGATCGGCAGCCAGGGCCACCGGTTCATCGTCACCGGACTGGCGCTCACCACCCTGGCGGGAGCGCTCACCCAGTCGCTGCTCGCCTGGCGCGGCCTCAGCTCGGCCACCGCCGTGCACGCCTGGAGCGTCGGCAGCCTCACCGGACGCGGCTACCCCGTCGCCCTGCCCGTCGCCGCCGGGCTCGCCGTCCTCCTGCCCGCCGCGCTCGTACTCGGCCGCCGCCTGGCGGTGCTCCGCTTCGACGAGGACGTCAGCGCCGGGCTCGGTGCCGCCCCACGCCCGACCAGGCTGCTCGCGCTGGCCCTGGCCGTCGTCCTCGCCGGGCTGGCCGTGGGCGTCGCCGGCCCCGTCGCCTTCGTGGCCCTGGCCGCCCCCGTCATCGCCGCCCGCCTCGCCGGACCCGCCCGTCTTCCCCTCCTCGGCGCGCCCCTCACCGGCGCGGCACTCGTCGTCATCGCCGACACGGTCGGACGCGTTGCCGCCGACGGCGCCGAGATCCCCGCCGGCGTCGTGACCAGCATCCTGGGCGGCCCCTTCCTGCTGTGGACCCTGCTGTCGGACCGGAGGTCATAGATGGAGCCCGACGCCACTCCCCTGATCGAACCCGCGGACACGCCAGGAAGGTGCAGGGTGACCTTCCTGTGGCAGCCCACATCAGCCGGCGAACGCGCCCTCGTCCTCATCAACACCATCACCGACCGCGACCGCCACGCCGGCGACATCGGCGGCCATGTCATGGCCCGGCTGCCCGGCACCGACCTGCTGCACCTGACGTACGAGCTCGACGCCGGCCTGCGGGCCGGCTATCAGATCCTGCCCTGCGCCGAGCTCCCCGGCACCGACCGCGACTCCTGGCTCCATGCCATGCGCACGGCCGTGCCCGACCCCCGCAACCCCGTGACCGTCCCGGCATCGGCCGGGCGGCGGCCCTCCTCGCTGCTGGAGCTGCCGCAGGCCCCGCCGCAGCCGTACCGGGAGCGGAGGCCCGGCATCCCCCGAGGCCAGGTCACCGAGCGGCGGCTTTCGGGGCGGCGGGTGTGGGTCTACACGCCGCCCGGGCACGGCATCGGCCCGTACCCGGTCGTCGTGCTGCTCGACGGGGACGTCTGGGCCGGGCACATCGCCGACACCCTCGACAACCTCCTCGCAGACGGCCGCACGCCACCCCTGGTCGCGGTGATGCCCGACTCGGTCGACCGGCCCGCCAGGCTGCGCGAGATGGCCTGCCACGAGCCCTTCGCCCGCCACCTCGCCGACGAACTGCTCCCCTGGGCCCAGCGCGAATGGCAGGCCACCGCCGACCCCGGCCGCACCGTGATCGCCGGCCAGAGCCTCGGCGGCCTCGCCGCCTCGTACGCCGCCCTCGTCGCACCCGAACGCTTCGGCAACGTGCTCTCCCAATCCGGCTCGTACTGGTGGAGCGACGACGACCCCGAATGGCTCACCCGCCAGTACGCGCGCGCCGCCCGCCTGCCGGTCCGCTTCCACATCGAGGTCGGCACCCTCGAATGGATGCTCCTCGACGAGAACCGCCGCTTTGCCCAGACACTCGCCGCCCACGGATACGAGGTCAGCCTCACCGAGTACAACGGCGGCCACGACCCCGCCTGCTGGCTCGGCGGCCTCGCCGACGGCCTCGTCACCCTGGCGGCCGGATGGCTGTGACCGTCAAGAACGCGATCCGCGACCGCGTCCACGCGCACGCCGACAGCCTGATCGGCCTCAGCCACCGCATCCACGCCCACCCCGAGACCGCCTTCGAGGAGCACCGCGCCGCGGCCTGGACCTCCGAGGTGCTCGCTTCAGCCGGATTCGACGTGGTCGCCTCCGTGGGCGGGCTCGAGACCGCCTTCTCCGCCTCCTGCGGCGACGGCCCCCTCACCGTGGTGTTCTGCGCCGAGTACGACGCGCTGCCCGGCCTCGGCCACGCCTGCGGCCACAACCTCATCGCCGCCGCCTCGACCGGCGCCGGCCTCGCGCTCGCCCCGTACGCCGACGAGCTCGGCCTGACCGTCAAGGTCGTCGGCACCCCCGCCGAGGAGCGCGGCGGCGGCAAGGCGCTGCTGCTCGAGGCCGGGGTGTTCGACGGCGTGGACGCGGCGATGATGGTCCACCCGGGGCCGTTCGAGACCGTCAGGTTCCGCTCGTTCGCCCTCGGCACCCTGGACATCGAGTACGCCGGCCGCGCCGCCCACGCCACCTTGGCCCCGTACCAGGCCCGCAACGCCGCCGACGCCATGACCCTCGCCCAGGTCGCCATCGGGCTGCTACGCCAGCAACTCCCCCGCGACCAGCACGTCCACGGCGTCGTCACCTCCGCGGGCGAGGCGCCCAACATCATCCCCGCCCGTTCCACCGCCTCCTACGAGATCAGGGCCACCGCCGCGGAGGACCTCGCCGGGCTGCGCGCCCGCGTCGAGGCCTGCTTCCAGGGCGCGGCCCTGGCCACCGGCTGCCAGGCACGCCTGACCCGGCCGGAGCCCGACTACCTCGACTTCCGCGACGACGCCGGCCTCGCCCGCCTCTACGCGGCCAACGCCAGAGCGCTCGGGCGGCCGGAGCCCGTGGCACGGGAGCCGTTCGCGATGACGGACATGGCGAACGTGTCGCACGTCGTGCGGGCCATCCATCCCATGCTCGACATCGGCTCGGGAGACGCCGTGCCGCACGATCCCGCGTTCGCGGCCGCCGCCGTGTCCGCCACTGCCGACAGGTCTCTCCTCGATGCCGCTGTCGTTCTTGCTCTGACGGCCGCGGACCTCCGGCCGGGCGCCTTTACATTGTAGATTTCTAGGCAGGCACGAGTCCAGAACCGGCCGGCGGTAACCCTCAGGCACATACGTCGGCGTAGGTCGCCTGCTCCACGAGAGATGTAGCGGTCACAGCGCGCAACATGGGCGGGCGTAGCGCCCTGGCCCTCCGTGGAGGAATCCCGCCGGCGAGCGCCGCGTCCACCAACGCGAGTGTCAACCACTCCGAGTCCGTAGGGCGACCGTCGTCGCGCGCGATCAGCAGCTCCCCGGGCGACCGAGGCGAACTCCGCGCCCGGAGCCAGGCAATGACCGACTCGGGCATCGGGAAGGTCACGACATCCCGCTGACTGTTGCGAACGGTGATCAGCACGAGCGACTTGTCGGAGTCACCGCATACAGCATGCAGGTCGCGACCGGTCAAGCTCGCCAGAGCGTCCGCGCTGGCCCCTGTTGCTTCAAGCAGGGCCACGGCCACAGCCTCCGTCAGTCGACCGTCGGCTGCCAAGCAGGAGGCACCGCGGCGTAGCCGCCGCCGTTCGTCACGGGTCATCGCGCGCGGCCGGCTGGTGTCCGGCGGCGTGGCCGCTTGCGAGAGGACACCGGCTGACCAGGCGAAGCGGTAGAAGGAGGACAACACGCGGCCTCGCGCGGTGACCGTGGCGCTTGCGAGGGGCTTTCCTGGAGTGCGTACGCCGACGGTGAGCGCCCCGGACCGGGCCTGCCGGCAATAGGTGTCGACGTGTTCTCCGGTGACGGCGAGCAGATCCAGGCCCGGCTCGGCCGTGTGCAACCAGCGGAGAAATGCGGCCAGGATCTGCACGCGGGCGCATCTCCCGGCCACGCTGGGTCGTTCCTGCAGCCAGTCGGCCACGGTTCGCCACGCGAGAGGGTCCAAGGCGTCGATGAGGTCCACGTCTGCCTGGGACACCTGTCCACCATCGCCGCGTCGATGACGCAGCCGCAACCCGGCGATCCCGCCGATGCCGGAGGGCTTTGTCAGGCGCGGCGAGGCTCCGGGCACGCTCCGACCCGTACCTCCACTGCTTGCCGGCACACAGGCCCCGGTGTCCGCGGGCGCATTGCGGTCCTCAGTCGGTGCGGCTGACATGCTCACCACGTGCGCGACGAGAAGGGGGCGATGGTGAAGAGCGCCAGCCCTCGGTCGGCTCGATCGTCCGCGCGCCGGCAAGTGAAGCACCACACGGGGCCTCCGTCTGTTGTGCGGACATCGCCGCGGCGAGTCCCGGCGGACCGTAGGCCATCGCACTCGTGGGCAGGGCGGGCAGGGGTCGCCGAAGCTGCTGGGCTTGATGCCCGCAGCGAGGCCGTGGTGATCATGGCTGTGGCCGTCGCCTTTTCTCGGCGGCCGCAGCCGCTCATCAGACCAGTCATCATGTGGATCTTCTCATGAATGCACAGGGTCGCATTGACGCCGGCTGTGGGCCGCTCCTGCCTGCGCTTTGGATGACCACCAGGGAGGAGCGGCTCACGACGCGGTAGTGGCGGCGCCGATGATCAGCGACTGGCCGCTTCGTACGGCGGGCTGCTCACCATCGCCTGGCCCCTGGCCGGGCGGTGCACAACGACCGATGGGGAACCGCGCGAGCCCTGGCCCAGGCCGGAGCCGACCTCATCGCTTTGGAGGAGTTGACGCCTGACGCCCTGCCCGTCTACGAGGCCGCCCTCGCGTCGGGCCACCCCCACCACGTGGTCGTGGGCACTGTCGGACTCTGGTCCAGGTATCCCCTCGCGGACTCTCGGCCGGTGGACATCAGGCCTGGGGAGGTCAGAGGAGACTGGAGCCGAGGTGTGCGGTCCACCGTGCGGACGCCATCCGGCGACGTGGCCGTGTACGTCGCCCACCTGCCCTCGGTCCGTATCCGGCTGCCGGACGGCTTCGGCACCGGCTGGCGGGACGAGAGCGCTGCCGCACTGGGCGCGGCCATCGCCGCGGAAGATCTGGACAGGATCGTTCTGCTGGGCGACTTCAACAGCACCCTCGATGACCGAGGCCTGGCTCCGGTCACCTCCCGGATGACGCCGGCTGAGGAGGGTTTCGGCTTCAGCTGGCCCGCTGGTTTCCCCATAGCCCGGATCGACCACGTCATGACCCGCGCGGCGACTCCCGTCGCCACCTGGACCCTGCCCGCCACCGGCAGCGACCACCTGGCGGTCGCAGCCCGCGTCAAGCTCTGACATTCACCGGCAGCTCGCCGACGACCGCCACGCCCTGCGCGAAGGGAGACGCTGCCGGACGGCGAGACCGTACTGCCCTGGGGCCGCCTGTCGTGCCATGGTGCCGGCCCCTAGGATCCGAGGCGTGGCCAGATACTTCGATCTTCATCCTGACAATCCCCAGCCTCGCCTGATCAGCCAGATCGCCGAGATCCTGCGGGCGGACGGGCTCATCGCCTACCCCACCGACTCGTGCTATGCCCTCGGATGCCGACCGGGCAACAAGGAGGGCCTGGACCGGATCAGGGAGATCCGGGGCCTTGGCAGCGACCATCATTTCACCCTGATATGCCGTGACTTCGCCCAATTCGGCCAGTTCGTTCACCTGAGCAATGCGCTGTTCCGCCAGGTCAAGGCGGCGACTCCCGGCGGTTACACGTTCATTCTGCCCGCGACCAAGGAGGTCCCGCGGCGGCTGCTGCATCCCCGGAAGAAGACGGTCGGCGTCCGCATCCCTGACCACGTCGTCACCCAGGCGCTGCTGGCCGAGCTCGGCGAACCGCTGGTGTCCAGCACCCTGCTGCTGCCCGACGAGACCGAACCTTCGACGCAGGGCTGGGAGATCAAGGAACGGCTGGACCACGTGGTGGACGCGGTCATCGACTCCGGCGAATGCGGCGCCACCCCGACCACCGTCGTCGACTTCTCGCAGGACGAACCCGAGATTCTCCGCCGGGGCACGGGAGACACGTCCCTGTTCGAATAGGTGCCTGGCAGTCGTCTCGCCGACTGCGATCTCCAGGCGGAGTTCGATGTCTCCTGGACCACCCGGTTGCCAAGGTAGGTAGTGATATCGGCGTGGTCGTACGGCGGCGCGGTCACGAGCTGAAAGATCGCCAGCCGATGGGTCGCATACCCAACCATGATCGCCAGATCGGGGTTCGCCGCCGCCTGCCCAGCTCAGGAAGGGATTTTCGCGGCAGATTCCCCGGGTACGGGCGTCTTCGCGGCGGTCAGGAACGCGCCCAGCAGGAACGCCGTCGCCACCAGCAGGGCGGCGCGGTACCCCGCGTGCGAGGCCGCCAGCGCGCACGCCCCCACGCCGAGGCCGCCGCCGAGCATGCGTACCGACTGGAACAGCGTCATCGCCCGGCCCATCGCCTCCGGCCCGACCGTCGCGAACGCCGACACCTGCACCGCCGTCACCGCCTGGCCGAGCACCAGTCCCACCCCGAACATGGCGGCCCGCAGCCCCCACTCCCCCGGCTCGGCCAGGGCGAGCACCGCGAACAGCGCCGCGCCGCCGAGCAGCCCTGCGGCGATCACCCGCCTGTCGCCCCACTTCGCGCAGGCCCGGTCCACGACGAAGCCGGCGACCATGAGCCCCAGCGCCTCGGGGAACACCACCAGGCCGGCGTCCGCCGCCGAGGCCCCCAGCACGTCCTGGTACATGAGCGGGAACACGAACAGCATGCCCAGCAGCCCCGCCGCCGCCAGCGAGGCGGCGACCATGCCGCGCAGGAACCCGCGCTCGCCCAGCAGGCCCGGGAACAGGCCGGGCATGCCCGGCACACGCCCGGAGCGTGGCACTGGGACGCGCCACAGCGCGCGCACGCCCACCAGCAGCGCCGCCGCGCCGAAGGGCAGGTTCACGAGGAACGCCCACCGCCACGACAGCGTGTCGGCCAGCAGCCCGCCGAGCACCGGCCCCAGCGCGGGCGCCAGCGCCGTCGGCACGACGATGTACCGCGACAGCCGCATCCGCTCCTCGGGCGCGTACACGCCGAACAGCATCGCCATCCCGGCCGGCGTCAGCACGCCGCCGCCCGCGCCCTGCGCCACCCGGAACACCACCAAGGACCCCAGGTCCCAGGCCAGCGCGCAGAGCCCGGACGCCGCCGTGAAGAGCGCCAGGGCCGCCAGGAACACCCGCGGCGCCCCGTACCGGTCGCACAGCCGGCCGGCGAACGGCATGGCGACCGCGAGGGCGGCCAGGAACGCCGACTCGACCGCGTTGCTCGCCGCCGGCGGCACGTCCAGCTCGGCGGCGATGGCGAACAGCGCCGGGTTGACGATCGTCGCGTCCAGGCCGTTCAAGCACATCGCCGTGACGTACACGGCGAGCACGGCTGCCCTCATCGGCGCAGGCTGCGCGGGCGCAGGTCCGTCCAGCACGCCGCGACGTAGGCCAGGCAGGCCGCCCTGGTGTCGGGGCCGAACCGCACCGCCCATCCGTCGGGGACGGCGGCGAAGGACGGCCAGACGGAGTGCTGCTCCTCGTCGTTGGCCAGGACGAGGAACTCGCCGTCGGGGTCGTCGAAGGGGTTCACGAGCCAAGCTCCTCGAGTCGGGCCGCGACGATCGCGCCGATCTCGGCGATCGGTCCCGGCTGGGTCATGTCCTTGTGGCTGCAGGCCACGTCGTGGTTGTCGATCGCACCGGTGACGTGCGGACGCCAGGCGTCCGCGGTCAGCGTGTCGTCGACCGTGTCGACGGTCGCGCGGAAGAACAGCACGTCGCCGTCGTACACGCGGGTGTCGAGGCCGCGTACGAGCCGGTTCGTGTTGAGGTACAGGTCCTTGAGCTCGGTGAGCGTCGCGACCGGGAGCCCGGCCAGCGGACTGGCCTCCCGGCGCAGGAGCCCGAGCACCCGCTCCATCGTGAGTTCGGTGTCAGGCGCGAACCCCGCCATCGTGAGCAGCGCCTCCAGCGCCTCCGCCTCGTCGGACGGCGGCAGGCCGCGCATCCCTTCGGCCGGGTACGCGTCCAGGATCGCCAGCAGCGCCACCTCCTGCCCGGCCAGGCGCAGCTGGACGGCCATCTCCTGCGCGATGATCCCGCCGGTGGACCAGCCGAGCAGGTGGTACGGGCCGCTGGGCCGCACGAGCCTGAGCTGGGCCACGTAGTCGGCCGCCAGCTTGCGCAGCGACGTGGGCAGCCGGTCGCGGCGCGCCTGGAGCCCGTGGATCGGGCGGTCGGGCACGTACCGGATCAGGCCGCCGTAGCACCAGCTCAGCCCGCCGGCCGGGTGCACGCAGAACAGCGGCGCGCGCGAGCCCGCCTCGCGCAGCGGGAGCAGCACCCTGAGCGGATCCACCCGGGCCCCGCCCTCGACGAGCGCGGCCAGCCCGGCGGCGGTCGGCGCCTCGAAGAGCGCGCCGATGGACACCTCGGCCCCGAGCACCTCCTTGATCCGCGCCACCAGCCGGACCGCGAGCAGCGAGTGGCCGCCGAGGTCGAAGAACCCGTCGTCCACCCCGACCCGCGGCACGCCGAGCACCTCGGCGAGCAGCGCGCACAGCGCCTCCTCGCGCGGACCATCCGGCGGCCGCCCCTCGCCCGAGGGGACGGCGGGTGCGGGCAGGGCGGCGCGGTCGAGCTTGCCGTTGACGGTGAGCGGCAGCGAGGGCACCTCGACGATCGCGGCGGGCACCATGTAGTCGGGCAGCGACCGCGCGACGAAGGACCGCAGCCCGCGGGCGTCGCCGCGTGGCACGACGTACGCGGTCAGGCGCCTGTCTCCGGGCCGGTCCTCGCGGACGATCACGGCGGCCTGGGCGACCGACGGATGGCGCAGCAGCGCGGCTTCGACCTCCCCGGGCTCGATGCGGAACCCGCGCACCTTGACCTGCTGGTCCGCGCGCCCCACGTAGTCGAGCGTGCCGTCAATCCGCCGGCGCGCCAGGTCGCCCGACCGGTACATGCGCGAGCCCGGCGCCCCGTACGGATCGGCGACGAACCGCTCGGCGGTCAGCCCGGGGCGGCCGAGATAGCCGCGGGCCAGCCCGGCCCCGGCCACGTACATCTCGCCGGCCACCCCGGCGGGCACCGGCCGCAGCGCGTCGTCCAGCACGTAGACGCGCAGGTCGGGGATGCCCCGCCCGATCGGGCTGCCGTGCTCGTCGCCGGAGACCAACTCCAGGTGGGTGACGTGCACGGTCGTCTCCGTGATGCCGTACATGTTGACGAGCCGGGGCGCGCCGGGCCTGCGGGCCCGCCACGCGGACAGCCGGGCGGGCTCGAGCGCCTCGCCGCCGAAGATCACGTATCGGAGGGCGAGCTCGCGGCCGTCGTCGGCGGCGGCGAGCTGGTAGAACGCCGACGGGGTCTGGTTGAGCACGGTGACGCGCTCGCGTTCCAGCAGGTCGAGGAGGTCTGCGGGCGAGCGGCTCACCTCGTACGGCACCACGACCAGGCGGCCGCCGTACAGGAGCGCGCCCCACAGCTCCCACACCGAGAAGTCGAACGCGTACGAGTGGAACAGCGTCCACACGTCCGACGGCGCGAACCCGAATGAGCGGTCGGTGGCCGACAGCAGCCGCACGACGTTGTGGTGGGTGACGACCACCCCCTTGGGGCGGCCGGTCGAGCCGGAGGTGTAGATGACGTACGCGGCGTCGCCCGGCCGCAGGTCACGCTCGGGGTCGTGGTCCAGCCACTCCCCCAGGTCGTCCAGCCAGCCCTCGTCCACCACGCACACGGGACCGGCGTCGGCGATCATGTAGTCGACGCGGTCGGCCGGGTACGACGGGTCGAGCGGCAGGTAGGCCGCCCCGGTCTTGAGCACCGCGAGCAGCGCCGCCACCAGGTCGGGCGTGCGGGGCAGCGACAGCGCGACGACGCCGCCGGGGCGGGCGCCGTACGCGATGAGCTTGTGCGCGAGGCGGTTGGCGCGGGCGTTCAGCTCGGCGTAGGTGAGCTCGCCGACGGCGGTCGCGCCGGGCGTGCGGCGCGCCTGCTCCTCGAACAGGCCGGGCAGGGTGGCGCCCGGCTCGCTGACCAGGTCGCCGTTCCACTCCTGGAGGATGGTGCGGCGCTCGGCGGCGTCCAGCAGGTCGAGGCGGCCGATCGGCCGGGACGGGTCGGCGAGCGCCTGGTCGAGCAGGCGGGTCAGCCGGGTGACGAGCGCGCGGGCGGTGGCCCGGTCGAACAGGTCCCGGCTGTATTCGAGGAAGCCGGTGCCGGTCGGGTCGAGGTTGAGGGTGAGGTCGAACTTGGCCGTCCCCGTGTGCACCACTGGCACCTCGGCGAGGTCCTGGTGGACCAGCATGACCTGGAACAGCGGGTGCCGGTTGCGGGTCCGGTGCGGGTTCAGCGCCTCGACGAGCCTCTCGAACGGCAGCTCGCCGTGGTCGAACGCGGCCAGGTCCGCCGCTTTCACGCGCTCCAGCAGCTCGGCGAACGACGGGTCGCCCGAGGTGTCGGCGCGCAGGACGAGCGTGTTGACGAAGAAGCCGACGGCGTCGTCCAGCGCGCTGTCGTTCCTGCCGGCGACGGGGGTGCCGATGGGGATGTCGGTGCCGGCGCCGAGCCGGGTGAGCAGGGCCGCCAGGGCGGCGTGCAGCACCATGAAGACGCTGGCGCGGGCGCGGCGGGCGAGCGCCTCGGCGGCGGCCATGACGGCCGGACCCAGGGCGACGGGTACGGTGCCGCCTTCGCCGCTCGGCACCGGCGGGCGGGGCCGGTCGAAGGGGAGTTCGAGCTGGTCGGGGAGGCCGGCGAGCGCTTTCTGCCAGTACGCCAGGCCGGTGGCGGGCAGGTCGCGCTGCCAGAGCGTGTAGTCGGCGTACTGGACGGGGAGCGGCGGCAGCTCGGGGGCCTTGCCCGCGCTGCGGGACTCGTAGGCGGCCAGCACGTCGCGCACCAGCGGTCCGGCCGACCAGCCGTCGCCCGCGATGTGGTGCAGGACGAGCATGAGCACGTGCTCGTCCGGGGCGAGCCGGAGCAGGTGGGCCCGGAACGGCGGCTCCGAGACCAGGTCGAAGCCGCGGCGCGCGATCGCCCGCATGGCCGCGTCACCGTCGTCCGGCTGCCAGACGGGGAGCGGGACGCGTACCCGCTCCAGGATCTCCTGGCGGGGGACGCCGTCGTGCTCGGGGAAGATCGTGCGGAGGATCTCGTGCCTGGCCACGACGTCCTCCAGCGCCGCCCGCAGCGCGGTCCGGTCCACCTGGCCGGTCAGCCGGAGCGCGAGCGGGATGTTGTACGCCGGGTTCGGGCCCTCGACGCGGTACAGGAACCAGAGCCTGGCCTGCGCCGACGAGAGCGGCATGGGAGTCGGGCGGGGCCGGGGACGCAGGGGCGGGCGCGGGGCCGCGGTGGTGCCGAGCTTGCCGGCGAGGGCGGCCGGGGTGGGGGTCTCGAAGACGGCGGTGATGGGCAGCCGTACGCCGAACGTCTCCCGTACCCTGACCGCCAGGCGCGCGGCGAGGAGGGAGTGGCCGCCGAGGTCGAAGAACCCGTCCTCGGGGCCGGCCGACGGCAGTCCCAGCACCTCGGCGAACAGGTCGCACATGGCGCGCTCGGCCGCGTTCGCCGGATCCCGGCCGGTGGCGGGCCCGGTGCGCGGGGCGGGGAGCGCGGCGCGGTCGAGCTTGCCGTTGGGTGTGCGGGGCAGCGCCTCCATCGGCACGATCATCGAGGGCACCATCGCGGCCGGCAGCCGCGCGCCGACGTGCTCCTTCAGCCTGTCGGCGGCGTGCTCTTCCGGCCCGTCGGCGCCGTCTGCGGCCGGCACCACGTAGGCGACCAACCGGTCACCGTGGACGGCTACGGCCGCTGCGGTCACGGCGGGGTGGGTCTCCAGCACGGCCTCGATCTCGGCGGGCTCGACGCGGACGCCTCGCACCTTCAGCTGGTCGTCGGCCCGGCCCAGCAGTTCCAGCCGCCCGGGGGCGGCCCACCGGGCGCGGTCCCCCGTCCGGTAGAGGCGCGTGCCCCCGGGTCCGGCCACGAACCGCTCGGCGGTCAGGCCGGGGCGGCCGAGGTAGCCGCGGGCCAGCCCGGCGCCCGCCAGGTACAGCTCGCCGGCCACGCCCGGCGGGGCCGGGTGGAGGGCGTGGTCGAGCACGTGCACGGTGGTGCCCGGGGTGGGCCCTTCCGCGCCGTCGCCGCCGAGCCAGGTGTAGGCGTCGACCGTGGATTCGGTGGGGCCGTAGTGGTTGACGGCGAGCGTACGCTCGCGCAGCGTCCGCCAGAGCGGGCCCGGCACCGCCTCGCCGCCGACCACCACGATCCGCGGCGGCTCGGCCAGCACGGCGGGGAGCTCTTTGAGGTGGGACGGGGTCAGGTCGAGGTAGTCGATGCGGTGCTCGCGGACGTAGGCGGTCAGGGCCTCCGGGTCGCGGTACGTGTCGTCGGCGAGCAGATGGAGCTCGTGGCCGCCGATCATCCACAGCAGCGGGTCGAGGGAGGCGTCGAACGAGAACGACGCGGTGTGCGCGACGCGCAGCCGCTCCCCCTCAGGGAACAGGCGCTCGCGGTGGGCGGCGAGCAGCGCGGCCAGCCCGCCGTGCGTGCACACCACGCCCTTGGGACGGCCGGTGGAGCCGGAGGTGTAGATCACGTAGGCGGCGTCGCCGGGGGCCGGGACGGGCAATGCGCCCTTGGCATCTCCCGTCGGCCGTGACGGGTCCGTGGCCTCGGGGACGCCCGGCTCTGGCTGCCAGTCCGGGGTGAGGACGATCGAGGGGCGGGCGTCGGCGAGCATGAGGTCGCGGCGGGCGGGCGGGTAGCCGGGGTCGACCGGCAGGAAGGCGGCGCCGCTCCTCAGCACCGCCAGCAGCGCCACCACGAGCTCGGCGGAGCGGGGCAGCGCCACGGCCACCACCCGCTCTGGCCCGGCTCCCTGCGCGGCCAGCTGCCGGGCCAGCTGCTCCACCCGCTCGCCGAGCTGCCCGAACGTCAGCGCCTCGCCGCCGCACGTCAGCGCCGTCTCGCCCGGCGTGCGCCGTACCTGCTCCAGAAACGCCTCCACGACGGTGGGCGCGGGCGCGGCGGGTCGCACCGCGCGCGCCCGCGACGCATCGGCATCGGCGGGAGGGCGTGCGGCGGGCACGGTGACGCGTGGCAGGCGCAGGGCGGCGCGGTCCTCGGCGGTGAGCAGTGACAGCCGCCCCAGGGGCGTGTCCGGGGCCAGGGTGCCGAGCGAGGCCAGGAACGCGGCCAGCCGCCGCGCATGCGTCGCCAGGGCCTCGCCCGAGTACAGGGCGGCGTTGGCGTCGAGTTCGAGGGTGAGGCGGTCGCCGTCCAGCAGCAGGGCCACCGCCAGGTCGTCCACCGGCCCGGCGGCGAGGTTGGTGACGGCGGCGGTCGCGCTGCCGAACTTCACCTCGGAAGGGAACGGCTTGATGTTCAGCAGCGGCCCGAACAGCGCCCGCGACGTGCCCGCCAGCCCGAGGTCCCGCCGCAGGTCCTCGATCCGGTAGCGGCCGTGGCGGCGGGCCTCGGCGATGCGGCGGGCGGCGTCGCCGACGAGCTCGCCCAGCGTGCGGCCGGGCCGTACGTCGAGCCGGACCGGCAGCACGTTGACGGTGAGGCACGGGACGCGGAGCGCGGCGCCGGAGCGGTTCATCAGGGGCAGGCCGATCAGCACGTCGGTCGTGCCGGTGAGCCGCCCCAGGTAGCAGGCCAGCCCGGCGGCGGCCACCTCGGCCCAGGTGGCGCGGGTCTCGCGGGCGAGCGCGTCCCAGTGGCCGGTGGGCGGGAGCGGCGCGCGCCGCCGGACGACCTCGCGGGCGGACATCGCCGGAGCCCCCCCGAGCCCGACCGGCTCGGGCGCGCCGGAGAGCCGCTCCAGCCAGTACGCCCGGTCGCGGGAGTGCCGTTCCGACGCCCGGTACGCCTGCTCCTCGGCCAGCACCGGCGCCATCGCCCCGAACGGCCCCGCGCCCGGCGTCAGGCCGTCGGCCAGCGCGGTGTAAATCTCCGCCATCCGCCCGACCAGCAGGGACAAGGCGTACGCGTCGATGAGGATGTGGTGCGCCCGCAGATACCAGACGAAGTGGTCGTCGGCCAGCCGCAGCAGCGCGTGGCGGGACAGGTCGCCGGTGACCACGTCCACCGGCGTGCGCAGGTCGGCGCGCATCCACGCGTCCGCGGCGGCCTCGGGGTCCGGCTCGCCCCGCAGGTCGAGCACGGTGAGGCGGCCACGCAGGCAGTCGTAGGAGCGCAGGTACTGGGCGGGCTCGTCGGTGAAGCGCAGGCGCAGCGGCTCGGCCTCGGCCAGGCAGCGCTCCAGCGCCCGTTCGAACAGCTCGGGCTCCAGAGCACCCCTGAGGTCGATGCGGTCGGCGGCGTTGTAGACGGGGTTGCCGGGGTCCAGGCGCTGGGCGAACCAGATCCCGGCCTGGGCCCCGCTCAACGGCATGGTCGATGGCATGGTGGGTGGCAGGGTCGGGCGGGTCACTCGGGAAGCTCCTCCAGGTCAGCGAGGCCGCTCATGCGGGCCGCCCGTCGGCGGGCCTGGAGAGCAGGTCCGCCCAGGCCGCGATGGTGGGCTTCGCCACCAGGTCCGGGAAGCCGAGCCGGATCCCCGCGCGGTGCCACCGTTCGATGAGGGTCATCACCCGGATGGAGTCCAGCCCGGCGTCCACGAGGTCGTCGTCGAGGCCCAGCTCGTCCGGCGCCACGAACAGCAGCTCGGCGATCTCGGCCCGCAGCCGCTCGGCGGTCTCAGACACCGGCCACCGCCTGCGACAGCGCGCGGCTGATCCGGGTCGTCGTGGTGGTGACCGCGCACCGCTCGGCCGCGTACGTCAGCGCCATCTCGTGGTGCTCCCTGGAGAAGTCGGCCACCGCGTCGGCGACCACGAACGCGCGCACGTCCCGCATGAACGCCTCGCACGCCGTCATCAGCACGCCGATGTGGGCGTACACGCCGCAGATGATCAGCTGGTCGCGCTCCTGTCCGGCCATCAGCTCGGCCAGCCCGGTGCGCTGGTAGGCGCTGTAGCGCCACTTGGTGAGCAGCACGTCGCCCTCACCCGGCGCCAGCTCGTCGGCGATGCGCGCCTCCTGCGGGTCGGCGCCGATCCCGGAGCCCCAGAAGTCGCGGAGCAGCCCGCGCTGCTCGGCGCTCTGGTCACCGGGCTGAGCGGAGTACACGACGGGCACGCCGAGCTCGGCGCAGAGCTCGCGCAGCGCCAGGACGTTGGCCATCAGCTCCACCAGCGGCGAGCGGCCGGGCGTGAAGGCCCGCAGGAAGTAGTTCTGCATGTCGTGGACGAGCAGGACGGCGCGGCGGGGGTCGGGCTGCCACTCGACCCGGTTGGGCGGGGTCCGGTCCGGCATCGGGTACGGCTTGATGGGAGGGATCGGCATGTCATGTCCTTTCGCGGAGGTGACGCTTGCTGACCTTGCCGACCGCGGTCTGCGGGAAGGCATCGACGAACTCGAACCGGTCAGGGATCTTGAAGGCGGCGATGCCGCGCTCGCGCAGGAAGGCCCGCAGCTCGGCCCTGGTGGGCGGCTCGCCGCGGCAGATCAGGTAGGCGCAGGCGCGTTCGCCCAGGTAGGGGTCCGGTACGGCGACCACACTGGCGTCGTGGACGGCCGGGTGTGCCAGGAGGTGGTTCTCGACCTCCTCGCCCGCGATCTTCTCGCCGCCCCGGTTGATCTGGTCCTTGGCGCGCCCCTCCACGATCAGGTGGCCGCTCGGGGTGCGCCGGACGATGTCGCCGGTGCGGTAGAAGCCGTCGTCGGTGAAGGCGGTCCTGTTGTGCTCGTCGGCCCGCCAGTAGCCGCGGATCGTGTACGGGCCGCGGGTGAGCAGGTGACCGTGGTCGCTCTCGCGGCCGTCGTCGTCGAGGATGCGGATCTCGTCGTCCGGCGAGATGGGGCGGCCCTGGGTGGAGAGGACGGTCTCCTCGTCGTCGTCCAGCCGGGTGTAGTTGACCAGCCCTTCGGCCATGCCGAAGACCTGCTGGAGCAGGCAGCCGAGCTCGGGCCGTACGCGCTTGGCGGCCTCCTGGCCGAACTTGGCGCCGCCCACCTGGAGCACCTCCAGGCTGGACAGGTCGTACGTGGTGCCCGCGGCGGCGTCCAGCCAGAGCAGGGCGAGGGGCGGGACGAGGGCGGCGATCGTGACGCGTTCGCGCTCGATCAGCGGGAAGCACGTGCCGGGGCTGGGGTCGGGCGCCAGCACGGACGCGGCCCCGGCGCTCAGCGCGCCGAACACGCCGGGCGAGCTCATCGGGAAGTTGTGGGCGGCGGGCAGCGCGCACAGGTACACGCTGCCGGGCCGTAACCGGCAGATCTCGGCGCTGGCCCGGAAGCTGTAGATGTAGTCGTCGTGGGTGCGCGGGATGAGCTTGGGCAGGCCGGTGCTGCCGCCCGACAGCTGCAGGAACGCCACGTCGCCCGGATCCGGGCCCGGGAGGTCGGCCGGGTCCTGCTCGGGGAGCTCTCCCAGGACGAACGCGGGTGTCTTCGGGGCGAAGGCGCGGTGTCCGGCGTCGGGGCAGATGTACGCGGTGGCCTCGGTGAACTCGCAGAAGTACGAGATCTCGGCCGAGCGGTGCGCGGGCAGCGCGAACACCGGCAGCGCGCCGAGCCGGAACAGCGCGAAGCACACCTGGTGGAACTCGGGCACGTTCGGCAACTGCACCACGACCCGGTCGCCGGGCCGGATGCCCGCCGCGCCCAGGCCCGCGGCGAGGCGGTCGGCGCGCTCGTCCAGGTCGCGAAAGGTCCAGCGGGCCTCCGGGGAGATCAGCGCGGGCCGGGGTCCGTGCGCCTCGGCCAGCTCGCGCAGCATCCGCCCGAACGTCTCGCCGCGCCAGTACCCCTTCGCCCGGTAGCGGGCGGCCTCGTCGTCAGACCAGTGCACGGGACGCCTCCCTCCTGTCCACCGCAAGCTCAGACCAGTGCACGGGACACCTCCCTGCTGTCCACCGGAGGCTCAGACCAGCGCATCCGACACCCCCAGGGCGCGCAGCATCGTGCGGAACTTGGCGGAGGTCTCGGCCAGCTCCTGGTCGGGGTCGGAGCCGGTGACGATCCCGGCGCCCGCGTACAGCCGCACCGTGTGCTCGGCCACCTCCGCGCACCGGATCGCGACCGCCCACTCCCCGTCCCCCGTGGCGTCGCTCCAGCCGACCAGCCCGGCGTAGAAGCCGCGGTCGAACGGCTCCAGCGCCTCGATCATCCGCCGCGCGTCCGCCTCCGGCGTCCCGCACACGGCGGGCGTCGGGTGCAGCGCGGCGGCCAGCGTCAGCGCGGACGTGCCGGGGTCGCGCAGCGTGCCGGTGATCCGGGTGGACAGGTGCCACATGGTCTCGGTGGCGGTCAGCTCCGGCGTGCGCGGCACCTCCAGAGCGCCGCAGTACGGCGCCAGCGCGTCCGCGACGGCCTCCACGACGAGGCGGTGCTCGTGCAGGTCCTTGGCCGACGCGGTCAAGGAGGCGGCCCTGCGCCGGTCCTCGGCCGGGTCCGCGGAGCGCGCCGCCGAGCCGGCGAGGGGGTTGCTGGCCACCTCGCGTCCCCGCCGCGACACCAGCAGCTCCGGGCTCGCGCCGGTGAGCGTGCGCCCGCCGGGCAGCGGGGCGGCGAAGGAGTAGCCGTGCCCGAGCAGCGGCCGCAGCAGCCCCGGCAGGTCGACCGGCGCGTCGGAGCGCAGTTCCACGGTCCTGGCCAGCACCACCTTGTCCAGGCGGCCCGCGCCCAGTTCGGCCAGGACCTGCCGCACCGCCTTGACGTAGTCGGCCGGCGTGGGCACCCGCCTGCTCCACCAGCCCCCGCTGCGCAGCGGCGCCCGGCTCGGCGCGAGCGGCGGCGACCAGGTCTCGGACTCGGGCAGGATCAGGTGCGCCGTGCCGTCGAAGCCGACGGCCCCGGCGGCCGGGCCGTCCACCCGCCCGGCCACCGTGGCCAGGTCGCCCTCGGCGACCCCGCGCACCCCGCGGGTGAGCAGCGTGCCGCGGGAGGAGGCGAACAGCACCGACTCCGCGCGGTCGTAACCCGCCAGCGGATCCGCCGCGGTTGTCAGCAGATGCATGGAGATCCAATCTCGTCAGGCGCGAAGGGTCGCGCCGCCGTCCACGAGGAGGTCGTGCAGGGTGATGTGCCTGGCCTGGTCCGAGCAGAGGAAGACGACCGCGCCGGCGACGTCCTCGGGCTCGGCGACCCGACCGAGCGGGATGCCGACGCGGAACGCGCCCGGGTCGCCGGTGAGGGTGGCCGAGAGTGCCTCGCCGGGATCGGCGTCCGCCCAGAGCGCGCGCAGCATGGACGTGTCGGTCGAGCCGGGCGAGACGACGTTGCAGCGGATGCCGTGCCGGGCCACCTCCAGGCCCAGGCAGCGGGTGAACATGCGGGCCGCCGCCTTCGAGGCGGCGTAGGCGGCCATGCCGACGCGTGGCACGCAGGCCGCGTTGGAGCCGACGGTGACGATCACGCCCTGCCGCCTGGGCGTCATCCGGCGCGCGACCGCGCGGGAGACGTGGAAGACGCCGTCGGCGTTCACGGCGAAGCTCTGCCGCCAGCCGTCGTCGCCGGTGTCCGCCACGGTCCCCGGCAGCAGCACGCCGGCGATGTTGACGAGGATGCCGATCGGTCCGAGGTCCCGCTCCACGGCGGCGACGACGTCCTCGACGTCGCGCGGGTCGCGGACGTCCATGCGGTACGGCACGCCCGCGAGGAGGTCCGCCCCGGCGACCTCGGCGCCGGCGGCGGCCAGAGCGGCGCAGACGGCCGCCCCGATGCCCCGGGCCGCGCCGGTCACCAAGGCGACCCTGCCGTCGATCCCGTCCATTGCGGCAATCCCTCCCTGAATGATTAAGTTAGGTAAGCCTTGCCTAATTTGACCGCAAAGCAGGGATCTGTCAAGGAGGGTCACGATGCCGGCGGACATGCGAACGGGCGGCCCCGGAATGCCCGGGACCGCCCGCATTCGGCCCATTGAGAGCGAGGTCAGAGCAGTTCGACGTACCCTTCGCTGCCGTTGAGCCGGATGAGCTGCCCGTCCTCGATGCGCTGGGTGGCGTTCTCCACGCCGACGACCGCGGGCAGGCCGTACTCCCTGGCGACGACCGCGCCGTGGGTCATCACTCCCCCGACCTCCATCACCACTCCCTTGACGGAGACGAACAGCGGCGACCAGCTCGGGTCGGTGAAGACCGTGACGAGGATGTCACCCTCTTCGACCGTGGCCTCGTCCATGCTCAGCACGATCCGGGCCCGCCCCTCGACGACGCCCGACGACACCGCGATGCCGGCCAGCGCGCCCTCCGGCAGGGCGCCGGTGTCGTACTCGCCGGAGATCACCTCGCCCTCGGAGGTGATGACGCGCGGCGGCGTGAGCTTCTGATACTCCTCGAACGCCGTCCGCCGCTCCTCGATGAGCGCGTGGTCGAGCCGCCCGGTCCGCGCCACCTCCCGGAACTCGTCGAACGACAGGAAGAACACGTCCTCGGGCTCCTTGACCACTCCCCGTTCTGCGAGCCGGGCGGCCTCGGCGAGCAGGGCCCGCTTGTACAGCTCGTACCGCTGGAGGAGGGCGTGCTTGGAGTACTCGCGGTAGCCGATGAAGTGGCGGATGAGGCTCATCCGCCGCGCCGCCTTCTTCGCCTTGCGCTCGCCGCCGGGCAGCGCCCTGAGGCGTTCCAGCAGGTCGGCGATCGTGCGCTCGGCCTCGGCGCGGCCCCGCTCCGCCTTGCGGGCGCGCTCGCCGGGCGCGTAGTTCCTGACGTTGCTGAGCAGGAGCGGGACGAGCTGAGTGGGGTCCTCGCTCCACCGCGTCCTGGTGATGTCGATGTCGCCCGAGCAGTGCATCCCGTACACGCGCAGATAGCGCTCGATCGCGTCGCGGGCCTCGGGACCGCCCTCCAGGCCGTCGAGCCCGGTGAGGAGCGTGTCACGGCCGGCCCGTTCGAGGTGCTCGATCACCGCCGGGTACGGGCGGATCGCGTCGGCCACGTCGAGCAGGTCGAGGCCCATGGCGGCCACCACGTTGTGGTCGGCCGACTGGGCGATGGCGTCGGCGGCGTTCTCCACGCCGAGCCAGGCCTTCATGTGCTTGTTGACCCAGTTCACCGCCTGGATGCCGACGAAGGCCGCCGCCACGCTGCGCGGGTCGAACGTGAGCCGGGCCAGCACGTCGTGGTCGTCCAGGATGTACGCGAACAGCGCGTCGCCCGACTTGCCGGCGATGCCCTTCCGCAGCTCCTCGACCGTCCGCTCGTTCTCGGCGATCAGCTCGGGCACGACGCCGGCGTCGTCGCTGCCGGACAGCTTCATGTACTGGCGGGCCATCGGCAGCAGGCCGCCCTCGCCGAAGTCCAGCATCGAGGTCCTGCCGTGGGCCAGGTCGCGGACGAAGTCCTTCCTGGCCAGGACCTGGCGCAGGGCGTTGGCCATGAGGACGTCCACCTGGCCGAGGCTCTTGAGCGTGACCGCGCGGGCCCACGGCGAGGACAGCTCGGGCGACACGTCCTTGTAGAAGCGGCCGCCGGACACCGTGCCCGCCGAGCGGCCCAGCCGGTCGTGCAGGAGGGCGAAGATCGACAGGCCGAGTGGCTTGAAGGCGTCGGTCATCATCTGGCGGTGGCCGTACGACATGAAGACGTGGTTCTTGGTGTCGGTCACGGTCGGCACCGGGTAGAGCGTGGTGACGGGGCGGCTCTGGAGGATCTGGAAGTCGCCCTCGACCAGGCCCCACTCGATGTCCTGGGGGCGGCCGAAGTGCTGCTCGATGCGGCGGCCGAGGCGTTCGAGGCGGACGACCTGCTCGTCGGTGAGGGTCTGGACGTGCCGGCGCGCCGGCTCGATCTCCCGCTCCTCGGTGCCGCCGCCCGGGGACGGGCGCAGCTCGACGGTCTGGGTCACGACGTTCCGCGCGATGATCTCGCCCGCGCGCACCCGGTAGTTGTCGGCGTTGGCGACGCCCGACACGAACGCCTCCCCCAGGCCGAACCCGGCGTCGATCGAGACCACGTTCCGGTTGCCCGTCACGGGGTCGGCGGTGAACATGATGCCCGCCGCCTCGGGGAAGACCATCCGCTGCACGACCACGGACACGCGGACCGCCCGGTGGTCGAAGCCGCTCTTGATGCGGTAGGCCACCGCCCTGTCGGTGAACAGCGACGCCCAGCAGCGCCGCACGTTCGCGAGCACCGCCTGCACTCCGCTGACGTTCAGGTATGTGTCCTGCTGCCCGGCGAACGAGCTGGACGGCAGGTCCTCGGCGGTGGCGCTGGAGCGCACGGCCCACGGCCCGTCGCCGAGCTCGTCGAGGTGGCGCAGGATGTCGCCCTCGATCTCGGGCGGCACGGGCAGGGTCTCGACGGCCGTCCTGATCCGCGCGGCCGCCTCCGCGATCCCGCCGCGGTCGTCCGCCCGCAGCCCGGAGAGTCCGTCGATCAGCCCGGCGACCGTCCCGTCCGACTCCACCACCGCGCGGTAGGCCTCGGTGGTGACGCAGAAGCCCGGTGGCACGCGCGCGCCCTCGACGGCGGTCAGCTCGCCCAGGTTGGCCCCCTTGCCACCGACCAGGGGGAGGAGGGTCTTGTCGATGTCGTGGAAGCCGAGCACGTATGCACCCATGGCGTCATCCCGTCTGCCTGTCATGGCGAATTAATATACAGAGCTGTACTGTATCTTAATCCTCCGGCAGACCTTCGTGGAGATAGGCGTCAAGTGCGGCGGCGCCGCTCAGCATGGCGCGGCCGCGCGCGGAGAGCCGGGCATGCCAGTTGCGCAACGTGGCCTCGAGGGGCGCCAGCCCTCCGGCGGTGCGCACCTGGGCGAGCAGCGGCGCGATCTGCTCCAGCAGGTAGCCGCCGCGCCTGAGCTGGTGGGCCAGCCGGGCGTCCCGCACGTCCGCGGCGGTGTAGACGCGGTAGCCGGTTTGAGGGTCGCGGCGCGGATTGACCAGCCCGGCGGCCTCCCATTTACGCAGCGTCGCGGGCCTGATCCCGAGCCTCCTGGCCAGCGGGCCGATGAAGGTGACGCCGCCCGGCCCCGGACGTTCGGCGGGACCGTCCTCGGACGTCAGATCGCGGAGCGCCCGCTCGACGGCCAGCAGCGTGCCGCGGTCCTCGAGCAACTGGGCGTGGCTCTCGTCGATCAGCCGCAGGGCCTGCTCGACGGCGCCCCTGTTGACCTCCTGCATGATCGAGGTGGCCGTCTGATGCCCATGGCCGGGCACCAGGGCGAGGAACGCGCGCAGGGCCCCCGCGTGGGCCGGGGTGTAGGCGCGGTAGCCGCTGGGCGTGCGCGCGGCCGGCGGGAGGATGCCCGCTTCTTCGTAGTTTCGGATCGCCTGGGTGGACAGGCCGTGCTCACGCGCCAGGTCCACGGGTCGGAGTCGCTCACGGGGCATCGGCAAAGTTTACACAGAGAGTTCAACGATACGGTTGAAGCCATGGCTTCCGAGATCCTTGACGCGGCCCGGCCCTTCGACGGCGCCTCGATCACCGGGCTCCTTCCCGCGCCGCCCCGCCTGCTCGGCCTGGGTGAGCCCCTGCACGGCGAGGAGGCGCTTGCGGCACAGCGCAACGAGGTCTTCCGTCATCTCGTCGAGCACGAGGGATATCGGTCGATCGCGATCGAGAGCGACTGCCTCGCGGGTCTGATCGTCGACGACTACGTCACGGAGGGCGTGGGGACCCTCGACGACGTCATGCGGCGCGGCTTCAGCCACGGGTTCGGCGGGTCGGCCGCGAATCGGGAGCTCGTGGCGTGGCTGCGGTCGTACAACCGCGACCGGCCGGTGTCCGAGCGGATCCGGTTCTTCGGGTTCGACGGCCCGCTCGAGATGGCCGGCCCCGGCAGCCCCCGGCAGGCGCTCGCCGGGTTGCACGGCTACCTCGCCGCCCATCTCGACGTCCTGTCCTTCGACGACCTCGACCGGCTGCTCGGCGCCGACTCCCGGTGGACCGACCCCGCGGCGACCATGGACCCCACCCGGTCCGTCGGCCGGTCCGGCGACGCGGTCTCGCTCCGCCTCATCGCCGACGACCTCGTGGCCCTGCTCATGGCCGAGTCGCCGCGCCTGATCTCCGCGACCTCACGGGAGGCGTGGTGGCGGGCCTCCTTGTACGGGCGCACGGCCACGGGCCTGCTCCGCTACCACGCCGGGATGGCCGACCCGTCGCCGTCCCGCGTCGTGCGCCTCATGGGGCTGCGGGACGCGATGATGGCCGAGAACCTCCTGGCCATCGCGCCGCCGTACGGGCCGGCGCTGGTCCACGCCCACAACCGGCACCTCCAGCGCGACAGGAGCGTCTGGCGGACGGCCGGCTGGCCGGGCGGCGACCTGCTGCTGGAGTGGTGGAGCGCCGGCGCGATCGTCGCCGCGCACGTGGGCGCCGAGTACGCCTTCATCGCCACGGCGCTCGGCGCGGCGCCCCACCTCGGCCTCGCCGCTCCCCCGCCGGACACCCTGGAGGGCGTCCTGTACGCCTGCCTCGCGGACGACTGCTACCTCATCGACTCCCAGCGCCTGAGCACGGTCATCGCGGACGCCGGGCTGACTCTCCGCACCTCCGCCAACCACGGCTACTTCCCCCTGGACCCCCGCCAGGTGGGCGGGACGGACGGGGTCGTCTTCATCAGGGACGTCGCCCCGGCCGAGTGACCCGGCCCAGCCGGGTTGCCGCAGCCCCGGCCGACGCGTTCGTGCACCCGCGCTCGGGACCGGCGGCCTGGGACGATGATGGTCCGGTCAGGACGTGAACCGTCCGCTCGGCACGACCACGTACTGCCGCAGATACAGATCACGGAAGCTCACCGGACCGCGCGGGCCGGGCACCCGGTCGATGTTGATTCCGGTCTCCGGCAGCCGCAGCAGCTTGAAGCCGTCGAGGAGCCGTGTGGTGGAGTTCCAGAAGACCCCGGAGCCGGCGTAGGCGTCGATGAACTGCGCGGCGGCCGCCGGATCCTCGGTCGCGACGGCGGCGGCCAGCCCGGAGGTCTCTTCATTGGCGACCCGCGCCGCGTGCAGTGGGCCGTCAACGGCGTCGACCGTCACGGTGGCCGCACGCTTGGAGTCGAGCGACCACTCATACCCGCGCGGGTGGGTGTGCGGGGGCAGGGAGGCGGTGATGCCGAGCCGGTCCAGGACCTGGAGAATGCCGGGTAGCCGCTCGTCGTACCCGGATCGGTCGATGAGCAGCAGATTGAGCCGATTGCAGACGCCCAGCCGGTCCAGGCTGTCGGCGATCAGCTGATGCACGACCTTGTCGTCGGCGGCCGAATCCACGTACAGGACCCCGCCGCCGTCGGCATGGGCGAGGGTACGCACGCCGTGGCGGGCGGCCTCGCGGCTGAGGTCGCGGGTGCTCTCTCCGCTGCCGCGCAGGATGACCAGCGGAATGAGCTCCGGCAGGGACACCAGCGCGTACGCCGCCGAGCGATCTTCGCTGGGAACCAGCTGGATGGCGTCCGGATCGAGACCGGCTTCGCCGAGAGCCGGTGCGATCACCTGGTCCACGATGGCCCGGGACGAGCGGAGCGCGGCCGAACCGGTGCGGAGCACGCCTGCGTTGCGTGACTTGAGGAACTGGGAGGCGATGTCGAGGGTGACGTTCGGACGGGCCTCGAAGTTCGCCCCGATGACGCCGACCGGCCGGCGGCGTTCCAGCAGGGTGAGGCCGTCCGAGCGCTCTTCGAGAGCCTTGTCGCGAGGCTCGTGCGCCACGTCCGCCAGCGTGCGCAGCTCCGCGGCCATGCTCTCCAGCCGTGGGCCGGTCAACCGCAGCCGGTCCTGGAGGGCGG
The DNA here is from genome assembly GCF_040674955.1 of Nonomuraea sp. NPDC049695. Classification (NCBI taxonomy): domain Bacteria; kingdom Bacillati; phylum Actinomycetota; class Actinomycetes; order Streptosporangiales; family Streptosporangiaceae; genus Nonomuraea; species Nonomuraea sp. NPDC049695. The sequence continues at coordinate 29,810 of NZ_JBFANV010000084.1, forward strand.
GTGACATCCCGGCGGACACGGCTGCGGCGAGGTCTTCTTCGTTGGCGGACGTGAGAGTGTCCCGCGCTGCCCGCAGCCGTTCCGCCATGGCGCGCAGCGCGGCGTCGATGGCGGTGTCCGTCGCGTTGTGGAGGGTCGCGCAGCTGTGCTCGGCCCGGAGCGCGCAGGCACGCACCGCCTCTTCGGTTGACCTGGTCTGGCGGTTGTCGTCGCTGGTCAAGGGGCGTCCTTCTACGGGCCGGGCGCACGGGCAAGTTCAAGAGAATCGTAGCATCGTTCAACAATCCTCAAGTAACGGTCTCCTCCGCCCGCTGATTTGCCTCTGACACTGATGTGAGGTCTTAACGTGGCCAGCGCGATGTCGGCTTTGGGAATCATCGGAAGCGGAAACATCGGGTCGGCGGTGGCGCGGCTGGCGGTGGCCGCGGGCATCGACGTGGTGATCGCCAACTCGCGTGGCCCGCAGAGCCTGGCAGGTCTGGTCGAGGAGCTAGGAGCGCGGGCCCTCCCGCGACGGCCGCATCGCCGAACTCGACTCAGAAAAGCTGACCACGACCGAGCTGGCCCAGCAGCTCTTGCCCGGCGCCCTGCTGGTCAAGGCCACGCAGAAGGTCATGCAGGCGCCCGGCCCATGAACACCACCCGCGGGCCATGGCAGCGCGCCCTAGGGTGATCACATGGACATCACCTCAGCGGGCACGCTCTGGGACGCCGATCCCGGCTGGCTCAACACCGCCTCCTACGGCCTGCCACCGCGCCGCGCCTTCGAGGAGCTCCAGGCCGTCCTGACCGACTGGCGGCACGGCAGCAGCGACTGGAAACCCTGGGACGCGTTCGTGGGCCGCTCCCGCGAGGCCTTCGCCCGCCTCATCGGCGCCCCGGCCGGCGACATCACCGTCAGCTCCACCGTCTCCCAGATCATGTCCACCGTCGCCACGGCGCTCCCGCCGGGCGCGCGGGTCGTGGTGCCGGAGATCGAGTTCACCAGCAACCTGTTCCCGTGGGCGGTGGCCGCCAAGGTCGAGACCGTGCCCGCCGACCGGCTGGCCGACGCGATCGACGGCTCCACCGCGGCCGTCGCCTTCAGCCTCGTCCAGTCCGCCACCGGGTACGTCGCCCCGCTCCAGGACATCGTCGAGGCCGCCCGGGCCCATGGCGCGCTCGTCATCGCCGACGGCTCCCAGTCCTGCGGCTGGCTTCCCGTCAGCGTCGAGGGCGTCGACGCGCTGGCCTGCGCCGCGTACAAGTGGCTGATGGCGCCGCGCGGGGCCGCGTTCGGCTATCTTTCGCCCGGTCTGCGCGAGCGCATGCGCCCGCTGGCCGCCAACTGGTACGCGGGGGCCGACGAGGGCGGCTCCTACTACGGCCCGCCGCTGCGGCTGGCGGCCGACGCGCGGGCGTTCGACCTGTCGCCGGCCTGGTTCTCGTACGTCGGCGCCGCCCCGGCCATCGAGCTGCTCAACGAGCTCGGCGTCGAGCGGGTCCGCGACCACAACGTCGGCCTCGCCAACCGGTTCAGGACCGGACTCGGCCTGGAACCGTCCGACACCGCCATCGTCTCCGTGGACGCCCCGGGCGAGCGGCTGGCGGCGGCCGGGATCCGGGCGGCCGTACGGGCGGGAAAGGTACGCGCGAGTTTCCACATCTACAACACGGCCGACGATGTCGACCGCGCGCTGGACGCCCTGACCTGACTCCGAGGGCTTGCGGGTGTAAGGAGCGGAGGCTTTAATACCGCGCGGCGCGGGGCAGGGCGCCCCCGCCGCCGACGAGGAGAGTCCCGTGACCGTTCCCGCAGCTCCGGCCCTCACCACGAGAACCCTCCTTTCCGGCGTGTCCGTGTTAGCGCTAACCAACGGCCGGACCCCGCGATGAAAGTTTCGTTTTTTCGGGCCTGCGGGAAAGCGCTTACCGCGAAGGGAGTCAGCAACGTGCGTTTACGACTGGCCGGCATGGTGACGGTTCTCGCCCTGGCGATCGGCGGCGTGCCCGCCCACGCCGCACCGCCCACGAAGCAGATGGAGGACCTTGACCGCGGCCTGGTCAGCGTCCGGTCGGGCTCGGGCAACCTCGTGTCCTGGCGGCTGCTCGGCACCGACCCCGACGGCGTGGCCTTCAACGTGTACCGGGGCTCCACCAGGGTCGCCTCCAACCTCACCGCCTCCACCAACTATCTGGACAACGGCGCCGCCGCCGACGCCTCGTACACGGTCAGGGCGGTGGTCGGCGGGACCGAGCAGGCCGCCTCGCCCGCCTCGCTCCGCTTCACCGGCGGCTCCTACCTCGACGTGCCGATCCAGCCGCCGTCGGGCGGCACCACGCCGGACGGCGTCGCGTACACCTACAGCGCCAACGACGCCAGCGTCGGCGACGTGGACGGCGACGGCCGGTACGAGATCGTGCTCAAGTGGGACCCGTCCAACGCCAAGGACAACTCCCAGTCCGGCTACACCGGCAATGTGTACGTGGACGCGTACCGGCTGGACGGCACCCGGCTGTGGCGCATCGACCTGGGCCGGAACATCCGCGCCGGCGCCCACTACACGCAGTTCCAGGTCTACGACTACGACGGCGACGGGCGGGCCGAGGTCGCCATGAAGACCGCCGACGGCACCAGGGACGGCCAGGGCACGGTCATCGGCAACGCCTCGGCCGACTACCGCAATTCGAGCGGGTACGTCCTGTCCGGCCCCGAGTTCCTGACCATGTTCAACGGCCAGAGCGGCGCCGCGATGTCCACGGTCGCCTACGACCCGCCCCGCGGCACCGTCTCGTCCTGGGGCGACTCGTACGGCAACCGGGTGGACCGGTTCCTGGCGGGGACGGCGTACCTGGACGGTGAGCGTCCCTCGCTCATCATGGCGCGCGGCTACTACACCCGCTCCGTGATCGCGGCCTGGGACTTCCGCAACGGCTCGCTCACCAAGCGCTGGACGTTCGACAGCAACTCGGCGGGCTCGCAGTGGACCGGCCAGGGCAGCCACAGCCTGTCCGTCGGCGACATCGACCAGGACGGCCGGGACGAGATCGTGTACGGCGCCATGGCCGTGAACGACAACGGCACCGGCATGTGGACCACGGGCACCGGCCACGGCGACGCCCAGCACCTGGGCGACTTCGACCCGGCCAGACCGGGCCTGGAGTACTTCAAGGTGAGCGAGTCGGGCTCGCAGCCCTCCTCGCTCTACATCGACCCGCGCAACGGCCAGATCCTCTGGTCCACCCCCGCCAACGGCGACAACGGCCGCGGCGTGGCCGGCGACATCTCGACCGTCAGGGTGGCGAGCGAGTTCTGGTCCGCCCACGATGACAACCTGCGCAGCGTCACCGGCAACAACGCCGGCCGCAAGCCGTCCTCGGTGAACTTCCTCATCTGGTGGGACGGCGACCCGCTCCGGGAGCTGCTCGACCAGACGAGGATCGACAAGTACGGCACGAGCGCGGACACCCGCCTGCTGACCGCCTCGGGCGTGCACTCCAACAACGGCACCAAGGCCACCCCGTCGCTGTCGGCGGACCTGTTCGGCGACTGGCGCGAGGAGGTCATCTGGCCCACGAGCGACAACCGGGCGCTGCGGATCTACGCCACGACCACGCCGACCGACCGGCGGATCTACACCCTGATGCACGACCCGCTCTACCGGGTGTCGGTCGCCTGGCAGAACACCGCCTACAACCAGCCGCCGCACACGAGCTTCTTCATCGGCGACGGCATGCCCACCCCGCCCCGGCCGAACATCTACGTACGCTGATCGCTCTTCTCCATCGGACTCGCGAAGTAGTGCCGCATCGCGTGCGTGCCGTGCTCGCGGAAGGTGGCTCCGCGGTTCTCTTCGCGGGGCCACCTCAGCGCGTCGGGCCCCGGCACAGAGACTCCATCCACAGCGGGATGCCTCTCCGGCTACGTGATGAAATCTGTAGAGTTGCCCGCCGTGAAACTTGGATGCCTCATTGCCATCGCATGCGCAGTCGTGGCACCACTTGTCGGGCTGTTCTTGCTCTTCGGCGTCCCGGCTTGGTTGAACGACAGAAATCTCGCGGACCTGGAGGACCGTTTCCTCGCCTATCCCTTGCCGCCGGACACCAACTTTGCGGATTACCGCACTGAGGGTTCCATCGCCCTGCGAGGGAACGGGAATCACTGCGACTATCAAGTCCGGATCACGCTGTCCACGTCCCTCTCCGAGGAAGAAGTGGTCCGTTATTACGACGCGGCCGGCATCGCCGGAGTCGAGGCCGAGAGGGCTCCCTTGAGGGTCTACTTCGAGAGATCGTCGGATAAGGCCGCTGACGGCAATATGAAGCACTTCATCGTGGAACTGTACGACAGCACGGATCCCGGCCTCGACCTCCGCTGCCACTGAGTGCCCGTGGCTTTCCGACCCGGCGGGAAGCGTCACATTCCCCCGTCGGCATCCTCCACTGTGACGGAGCCGCGGTGTGGCTCTCCCATGCGATCGGCCGGGCTAACGCCGCCTGAGGATGAACGCCTGCGCATTGTCTCTGCCTTCGTTGATGGTGCCCACCGCCCACAGGTCAGACGTTCCCGGGATCGTGGTCGTGTCGACGTGGCTTTCAGCAGCGACGCGGCGGTCCTTCCACGTCCACCTCTCGCCGTCGTAGTGGAGGAAGACGATTTCGCCGGCCCGGTCGACCCCGCTTGCCCACACATTGTTCTTGCCCGTGGCTGTGACGCTGGTCAGGGAGATGTTCCAGGCGGGCAGCTTGACGCGCTTCCAGATGGCACCGTCCCAGTGCATGACGAGCGGGACAGGCGGGACATCACTTTTGGGCTTGTCGATGCATCCGCCCGACTGGTAGTCCGGCTCTTGTTCGCTTGGGGAGAGCTCTCCCACGGCCCACACGTCGTCGGGGTCGGTCTGCCAGACGCTCTTGAGCACCCCGCCGGGTACGTCGGGGACGAGCCCGTCGTCCATGTACCAGTTGGTGTGCACCGGGTCCGTGTGCCAGATCGCCGCTGTGACCCCCTGGCATTTCAAGTGGTCTGTGGCGCCGACGATCCACATGTGACCGCTCTTCAACGAGACCGCGTTCATCCTGCCGCCGTCGCCAACCGAGTTCATCGAGAACTTCCTGCCGTCCCAGCCGACGGCGAAGGGGCCTTCGGGGCCGTCACCGAGCAGCACCGCACGGCCTTTGTCCACGGCGATGTCGTAGAAGAAGAAGTTCTCGGCGATTCCGAACGGCTCGAAGGTCGTCCAGCGGCCGCCGCTTCGTCGGGCGAGCTTGGAACCAGCGGAAACCCAGACGTCCTGCCCGTCCACGTCGAGCGCGCGCAGGCCGTCCTCATTCCACGGCAGCGGAACGCGAGCCCAGGTCGAGCCGTCCCACCGCAGAAGGACGCCCATGCCCTCTCTGTCCTCCGCGCTGTCTTCGAACCCGATGGCCCACGCGTCACGCGGTCCAGACGCCTTCACCTCGACCATCCCCGAGCCCCGCCTGAGCTTCGGGACCTTGACGTCCTTCCATCGCCTGGACTGCTCGATCGGTTTGCCCGCTGTTGACGGAGTGGTGGGCGCGGCAGGACCGGTGGTCGCCGGAGAGACGGGAGGCGTAGGGGACCGTACGCCCCCGGGCGTCTCACCCGAACATGCCGCCAGCACGCCCAGGCAGGCAGCCATCGCCGCCACACGCCACATGATGGTCATGCTCGGCCATTCTTCCCACCTGCTCGCCCGGCCCCATCTGATTTCTCCGAAATATCACTGACTTTCCGCATCAGGCGGCATAGATGTCACTGGGCACGCCCCCGCAGGGGATCGTGCGGTCCTTGCGCTTGCCCGCCTTCTCGGCCACCCGTTACCTACGCTGACCCCGAAGCGGCCCACCCACTTCCGTGCGGATGGGTGGGCCGGTGGGGACGGGCCGTCAGGCGCAGGTGTAGCCGGACGGGAGCGCGGTGTCGCCGTTCGGGCGGCTCCCCTGGAAGCCGACGTTGGTGACGCTGGCTCCTGGGGCGATGGTGCCGTTGTGGCTGACGTTCTTGATGGTCACGGTCTGCCCGCTGACGGTTGCGGTGCCGTTCCACGAGCCGGTCAGCGTGTGCCCGGCCGGCAGGGTGAAGGTGACCGTCCATCCGTTGATCGTCGAGGTGCCGGTGTTGGTGATGGTCAGCGGCTGGATGACGTACCCGGTGGACCACTGGGTCTGTACGGTCGCGACGGCCGTGCAGGCGCCGGTGGACGTGCCGGGCTGGGTGGTGACCTGCGCGGTGTTCGAGACCGGCGAGGTGTTGCCCGCGGCGTCGCGCGCCCTGACCTGATAGCGGTAGGTGGTGCTCGGGGCCAGGCCCGTGTCGCTGAACGAGGTCGCGGTCGAGGTGCCGACCTGGGTGAACGTGCCGCCGCTCGCGCCGGGCGCGCGCAGGATGTCGTAGCCGGCGACGCCGTTGTCGTCCGTCGAGGCCGTCCAGCTGAGGCTCGTGCCCGTGGACGTGGTTCCCGAGGCCGTCAGGCCGGCCGGGGCGGTCGGCGGCGAGGTGTCGCCGCCGCCGGTGGTCGTGGTGAACGTGACCAGGGGCGAGTTGCCGGACAGGTTGCCCGCGCCGTCGCGCGCCCGCACGTACACCTGGTACTGGGTGTTCGCGGTCAGCCCGGTGAGGGTGATCGAGTTGGTGGTGGACTGGCCGAGTTGCTGGTCGGTGGCGCCCAGTTCGCGGTAGACGTTGTAACCCGCCAGGCCGGAGCCGCCCTGGTCGGTGGCGGCGGCCCAGGTGAGCGTGGCGCCGGTGGCGGTCACGTTGGACGCGGCCGGGGTGCCCGGCGTGCTCGGCGGGGTGGTGTCGCCGGAGTCGCCGAGGACCGGGGTCTGCCAGTCTCGCCACTCGGACAGGTTGCCGGCCGCCTTGGCCGAGATCCTGATGGCGCCGGGAGCGTTGCCCGTCTTCAGGAGGAACTTCTGGATGTTCTGCTGCAACGGGGTCCGCCATTCGGGCCGGTTGGCGCAGTGGTTGCCGTCCTGGATGTCGGACCAGTAGGTGATGTTCTCCCCCGCGCCGAGCGCCTTGTAGACCTCGGCTCCGCCCAGGGCCGCCACGCTCGCGGACTTGGGGCCCAGGTTGGTGATGTGGGGATTGTCCATGATGAACAGTCCGCGCGGCGCGAACATGCCCACGATTTCGTGCGTGTCCACCGGCAGCCTGGTCGGGCTGCTGGTGAAGGAGCCGAACGCGTCGCCCAGCCACGGCTGCTCTCCGTAGGCGCTGCTCAGGCTCTGGGCGCCTTCCCCGGGGATGCCGCGGAAGATGGGCGCTCCGGCGCTGCCCGACTCGATCGGCATGGTCAGGGCGATGCGCTGGTCGAAGGCGCCGGTCACGAAGGCGCCCTTGCCGAACCGGGAGCATCCCGTGACGCCGGTCGCGTCCGCTCTGAGGATGCTGCCGTCCGACTGCTCGATGACGTCGATGATCCGGCTCACGCCCCAGCCCCAGGCGAGAAGCAGTCCGGTGCTGCTCGAGGAGCCGTAGATGCTGTAGAAGGCGCCCTGCTTGTTGCTGCGCGGCGTGCCCTCTTTTCCGACCGCGTACGGGTCGTAGTTGATGACGGCGGCGCCGGCGGCTTTGATGGCGGCGGTGTCCGCTCCGAACCCGCCGAAGACGACGACGGCCGGGAAAGGTCCTGAGCCGCTGGGCAGGTCGACGCTCGCCGAGAAGCTTGAGCTCTTGCCGTTGTGGCTCACGTTCACGGTGATGCCGGTTCTCGAGACCGTCCCTGTGACGCTGGCCGGCTTTCCGGGCTTCTCGCCGTAGACGAACTTCTCCGCCAGTTTCTTGATCTCCTCCCGCCGGCACCGCCACTCGGATCTGGCGGAGATGCGGGTGCCGTCCAGCTTCTTGAAGGGGTCGGGAAGCCGGGCGTTGGTGGGTAAGGATCCGGCGTCGGGCAGGCCGGTCACGGCGCAGTCGGCACCCTCGTCTTCGACTCCGGCGGCCGCGGCGGCCTTGGTGGGCACTCCCGTTACCGCTCCGGCGACCGAGAGTGTCGCCGCTACCGCCAGGGCAACCAAGCGGATGATCACTTGGGCACTCCCTTCTGGATGGGGTGTAGGCGATCAGTCTGAAAAGAGGCTCGAAATGTGTCAACGCAAAGCCGAAATGTTTCATATATCAACTACATGTTGTCCTGCATGAGCTGCAAATACATCCGTTATAGCGCCGAAACTTTCGGAGCCGGCCTGTTCCGGTGAGAAGCACGGGATGCGGGGTAGTCGCCAGCCAGGCACGGAAGACGTGCCGGATCGGGGGGCTGATGCTCGGGCTGCCTGACGGGGTCCGCGGGTGTCTCTTCGACATGGACGGCGTGCTGACGCGCACCGCGACCGTGCACGCCGCCGCGTGGAAGTCGATGTTCGACGAGTTCCTGCGGCGGTGGGCCGGCCGGACGGGGCAGCCGTTCGTGCCGTTCGACGCGGTCGCCGACTACGACCGCTACGTCGACGGCAAGGAGCGGCTGGACGGCACGAGGAGCTTCCTGCGGTCGAGAGGGATCAGCCTGCCCGAGGGGTCGCCCGGCGATGCGCAGGACGCCATGACCGTGCACGGCTTGAGCAACAGGAAGAACGCGCTCGTCCAGACGGTCATCGACAGGGACGGCGTGGAGACGTTCCCCGGCTCCGTCCGGTACGTGCTGGCCGCCCGGGACGCGGGGCTGCGCAGGGCCGTCGTGTCGTCGAGCGCGAACACCGAGCGGGTCCTGTCGGCCGCCGGCCTCACCGGCCATTTCGAGGCGCGCGTCGACGGCGTGGTGGCCCAGAGGCGGCATCTCGCCGGCAAGCCGGCCCCGGACATGTACCTCGCGGGCGCCGAGGCGCTGGGGCTGAAGCCGTCGGAGGCGGCGGTGTTCGAGGACGCGCTGGCGGGGGTGGCGGCGGGCCGGGCCGGGCGGTTCGCCTTCGTCGTCGGCGTCGACCGGACCGGACAGGCGGACGCGCTGCGCGAGCACGGCGCCGACATCGTGGTGAGCGACCTGTCCGAGCTGCTGGACCCGCGCGATGAGGCGGCGCGGTGATCCGGCACCCGGCGTTCGCCGTCGAGCCGTGGTCGGTGCGGGAGTGCCGGCTCGACCTGGACGTGCTGGCGCAGACCGAGTCGGTGTTCGCGCTGTCCAACGGGCACGTCGGCCTGCGCGGCAACCTCGAGGAGGGCGAGCCGTACGGGGAGCCGGGCACCTACCTCGGCGGGTTCTACGAGGTGCGGCCGCTGCCGTACGCCGAGACCGCCTACGGCTATCCCGAGTCGGGACAGACGGTGGTGAACGTCACCAACGGCAAGGTGATCCGGCTGCTGGTCGACGACGAGCCGTTCGACGTGCGGTACGGCACGCTGCACGAGCACGAGCGGGTCCTGGACCTGCGCGCGGGGACGCTGACCCGAAGGGCTCTGTGGAGCTCGCCGACCGGGGGTCAGGTGCGGATCACGTCCACGCGGCTGGTGTCCTTCACCCACCGCGCGGTGGCCGCGATCCGGTACGAGGTCGAGGCCGTGGACGAGCCCAGGCACGTGGTCGTGCAGTCGGAGCTCGTCGCCAACGAGACCCGGCAGTACACGAGCGGCGACCCGCGGGTGGCCGCCCCGCTGGAGTCGCCGCTGGTCCTGGAGGAGAACCTGCCGGCCAAGGACGGCATGGCGGTCATGGTCCACCACACCCGGGCCAGCGGCCTGCGGGTGGCGGCCGCCATGTGCCACGAGATCGACGGGCCGGACGGCACCCGGATTGACGCGCAGGGCAGCGGCGATGTCAGCCGGGTGACCGTCGCCACGCGCCTGTCGCCGGGCCGGCGGCTGCGGCTGGTCAAGTTCTTCTCGTACGGCTGGTCGGCCCGGCGTTCCCGGCCCGCCATGCACGATCAGGTGGTCGCCGCGCTGGCGGCCGCCCGGCTGGACGGCTGGGACGGGTTGTGCTCGGATCAACGGCAGTTCCTCGACGCGTTCTGGGAGGGCGCGGACGTGGAGGTCGAGGGTGACGCCGAGGTGCAGCAGGCCGTACGGTTCGGGATGTTCCACCTGCTGCAGTCGGCCGCGCGCCTGGAGGACCGCCCCATCCCGGCCAAAGGGCTGACCGGCTCGGGCTATGACGGGCATGCCTTCTGGGACACCGAGATCTTCGTGCTGCCCGTGCTCACCTACACCTACCCGCGGGCCGTGGCGGACGCGCTGTCGTGGCGGAGGTCGACCCTGCCGATGGCGGAGGCGCGCGCCACGCAGCTCGCGCTGGCCGGGGCCGCCTTCCCCTGGCGGACGATCCACGGCGAGGAGTGCTCCGGCTACTGGCCCGCCGGGACCGCGGCGTTCCATATCAACGCCGACATCGCCCACGCGGTCACGCACTACGTCGACGCCACCGGTGACACGGCGTTCGAGCGCGACACCGGCCTGCCGCTGCTGGCCGGGACGGCCCGGCTGTGGTGCGCCCTCGGCCATCACGACACCGACGGGCGGTACCGCATCGACGGCGTGACCGGTCCCGACGAGTACAGCGCCGTCGCCGACAACAACGTCTACACCAACCTGATGGCCCAGCAGAACCTGCGGGCGGCGGCCGAGGCCGCCGCCCGCCATCCCGACCTGGCGGCGCGGCTCGGGGTCACCGAGGAGGAGATCACGAGGTGGCGCGACGCGGCGAACGCGATGACCGTCTGCTATGACGAGCGGCGGGGCGTGCATCCGCAGAGCGAGGGCTTCACCCGGCACGGACTCTGGAACTTCGCCGCCACGAAGCCGGACCAGTACCCGCTGCTCCTGCACTTCCCCTACTTCGACCTCTACCGGCGGCAGGTGGTCAAGCAGGCCGACCTCGTGCTGGCGCTGCACCTGCGCGGCGACGCGTTCACGCCCGAGCAGAAGGCCCGCGACTTCGCCTACTACGAGGCGTTGACGGTCCGGGACTCGTCGTTGTCCGCCTGCACCCAGGCGGTGATCGCGGCCGAGGTGGGGGAACTCGAACTCGCCGACCGGTACCTCGGCGAGGCGGCCATGATGGACCTGGCGGACCTGGAGCGGAACACCGTCGACGGGCTCCACATGGCCTCGCTGGCCGGGGTGTGGATCTCCCTGGTCGCGGGATTCGGCGGGATGCGCGCCGGCCAGGGCCGGATGTGCTTCGCCCCGAGGCTGCCGTCGAGCGTCACCCGGCTGGGCTTCCGGCTGCGCTACCGCGGCAGCCTGCTGCACGTCGGCGTCACGAGCGCGACGACGAGCTACCGGCTGCTGGAGGGCCCGCCGATCACGTTGACCCATCACGGCGAGCCGTTCCCGCTGCGCGGGGAGCCGGTCACCCTGCCGAACCCGCCGGCGCCGGCGCCGCGGCAGCACGTCCACCAGCCACCCGGCCGTGAGCCCGCCCCCCGCAGGCCTTCACGTCCCTGAGCCGGAGCGGCTGTTCTCGCTCCGCCACGCCGGCTCGTCCGCTTCGCCCCCGGGCCGAAGCTCGGAGCACTGCGGATGATTCCGGTAGCAGCCGGCCTTCATGACCGCCCTCCCACCGGCTGGGCCGGGCGCTGCCCGAGCCGGCGCAGCAACCGGACGCCCTCGGGGCCGCACTCGGAGAGCAGCGCTTCTCCCGTCTCCATGATCTGCTTGAAGCGGCGCAGGTCGTCGCGGATCTGCTGCTCCGGGTACTCGCCGAACATCCTGGCCACCGTGGCGCCGAGAGCCCGGCCGCGACCGCGGTACTCCAGCGTGACGTGGACCGCCGTACCGCGCCCGGCAGGACCGTCGGTGAACCTCACCGAACCGCTCGTGGCGACCATGGAGCCGCGCACCGACGCCCAGGCGATCAGCTCGCCGGCCTGCTCGTCCAGGATCTTCGCCTCCCACTCCACGTCCGCCGTCGGGACCCTGGCCCGCCACCGCGAGCGGCGCTCCGCCGTGGCACGTACGGAGTCGAGATGGAGCATGAACGCGGGCAGGTTCTCGACGTCGCGCCAGAAGGCGTAGACCTCCTCGCGCGGCCGGTTGACGGTGATCGAGGCCTGCAGCCTCATCGGCCGCCTGACGCCGAGGCCGGAGGAGTACAGGGCGGTGGCCAGGTCCAGGGCCGTGATGCCCGCCACGGCGGCCGTCGCCGCGACCGCCCTGCGGCGTCTCCGGCCCGGGGCTCTCGAACGGCCCGAGCGGCCCGAGCGGCGCGAACGGCGCGAGCGGCCCGAGGCTCTCGGACGGCCCGAGCGGCTCGCCACCGCCCTGCCCAGCAGGGCCAGGTCCAGCACGTCGCCCACGACGCGGCTCCAGGTCCACGGCCCAGGCCGGCGGCTGCCCAGCAGCGCCGCCCCGTGCATCAGCTGCCGCGTGCCCACCATGCGCGTCACCGTCCTGGCGAGGCGGGAGTCGTCGACGCCGCTCAGGCGGTTGACGGTTCGCGGCGCGGCCAGCTGCGCCGTGCCCAGCGCCAGGCTGACCCAGCCCAGCGCGCGGGCCAGGGTGTCGGATTTCGTGCTCATGCGTCCCCTCACATGACTGGTCGAGATTCGTGCCGTACCAGCGGCGGACGTCTCCAGGCCATGAAGGTTTCGCGTGGCGCGATCAGCTCGTGCCGGACTCCCCCGCGCTCCGGCCAGTACCCGATTGACCTGCTATAACACCCTCAGTCGAGAGGGAGGCGGAGGACGAACCGGCTGCCGTGGGGACTGTCCTCGATCTGGAGGGTGCCGTCGTGCGCCTCGGCGATCTGCCGGGCGATCGACAGGCCCAGACCGGTGCCTCCGGTGTCCCTGTCGCGGGCGGTGTCCAGCCGGGTGAAGCGCTGGAAGACCAGCTCGCGCTTGTCCGGGTCGATGCCGGGCCCGTTGTCGACCACTTCGAGCATCGCGACGCCGTGCGGGTAGCGCTGGGCGTCACGTTTGCAGCTGGGCTCCTGCCGTACGTGGAAGGCGACGGTCGTGGCGGCGTGCCGCTCGGCGTTGTCGATCAGGTTGGTGAGCAGGCGCGACAGTTGAAACCGGTCGCCGGTCACCACCACGCCGGGCTCGAGCGAGAACTCGAACCGCTTGTCCGGCTTCGGCCGCCTCTCGCACTCCGAGGCCACGAACTCGGCCAGGTCGATGGGCTCGCGCTGGCCCGCCCTTCCCGCCTCCAGCCGCGCGATGGTCAGCAGGTCGCCCACGATCGCCTCGAGCCGGTCCACGCTCCTCAGAACGGTGTTGCCCAGCCTGGGCACGCTGGTCTCCTCGGGCGCATGCAGAGCGTCCTCGACCTCGGCCCGTATGGCGGCGATGGGGGTACGCAGCTCGTGGGAGGCGTCCGAGGTGAAATGGCGCTGCTGGTTCATCGCGGTCTCCAGCCGGGCCAGCGTCCGGTTGACGCTGCCGGCCAGGTCGTGGATCTCGTCCCGGCTCGGCGGGAGAGGCACCCGCCGCTCGGGACAGGTCTCGGTGATCCTGTCGAGTTCCGCCCGGATGGCGGCCACCGGCCTGAGGGACGCGTTGGCGATCCGGTGGCCGATCCCGGTGATGGCCACGGCCATCACCACGGCCGCGCCGATCACGATCCCGGCCAGCCACGGATCGACGTACGGAGGGATCAGCGGAGAGGAGGCGTAAACGACCCAGTCCTGCCCCTCCCGGTACGCGGACTGCGCGACCACCATGTGGCACTCGCCGAAAGGGAAGACCCCGCCGCATACGACGCCACTGACGATCTTCCTGCCGTCGGGGTTGAAGCCGGACATGGGCGGCTTGCCCCGCAGCTGCGGCGTCGATGCGACGACCCGCCTCGTGGTGTCGACGATCTGCAGGTTGCGGCCTCGGTGCTCGACCAGCGGCGTGCCCAGCTCGTTGTGCTCGACCTCGTGGGCCACCCGGCCACCGGCCGCGGCGAGCTCACCGACGAGATTTCCCATCTCGAACCGGTGAATCGCGATCATGACCGTCGCGGCCAGGAGCGCCGACAGCAGCGTCGCCACCACTCCGGTGAACAGTGTAATACGCTTTGTAATCGACAAACGTCGCTGAGTCTTCATCTGCCCATCCCCTCACCCAGTCGAACACGCGGCCCGTAGCAGCCTGTGCACGGGGGGTTCGGGGATTGGCATCGGAGCTTCCAAGACCTCGCCAAGTCTCGGAGGCGGTGGAACGGCAGGCTCAGCGGCCGAGCGGGGTGATGGCAGATATCCGTACGGCAAGCTCGGCCAGGTGGGTCAGCCACGCGTCTTCTGAGGGGTCGGGCACGACGACGATGACGTGCTCGATGCCCAGCGCGGCCAGCTCGGCGCAGCGCTGGACGCTCTCCTCGACGCTCTGGCCTTCGGGGATCCGCATGTGGAGGGTCTTCTCGATCTCCTCGTAGGGCCGTCCCAGCCGTTCGCAGTGGGCGCGCAGCACGTCGAGCTTGTGCCGTACGTCGGCGCCGTACAGGAAGTTGCACGCGTCGGCGTACTGGGCGACGAGGCAGAGGGTCTTCTTCTCCCCGCTGCCGCCGATCAGGATGGGCGGGTTGCCGCGCGGCGCGTCGAGCGTACGTTCCAGCTGGTAGTGGCGGCCGTGGTACGGCTTGTCCTGGCCGCTCCACATCTGCTGAGCGATCTGGAGCGTCTCCTCGAGCCGCTCGAACCGCTCGGCCAGGGGCGGGAAGGGGAGCCCGAGGCCGCGGGCCTCGGCCTCGTACCAGGAGGCGCCGATGCCCAGGACGGCACGGCCGCCGGAGAGCGCGTCCAGGGTGCTGACCTGCTTGACCAGCAGCCCGGGCGCCCGGTGGACGGCGCCGGTCACGAGCGCGCCCAGGCTCACCCGGCTGGTCAGCGCGGCGGCGTAGGACAGCGCGCCGTACGCCTCCAGCATCGGGTCCTCCGCGGAGCCGAAGTTGGGGATCTGGAAGAGATGGTCCATCACCCACAGGCTGCGCAGGCCCGCCTGGTCGGCGCCTCGGGCGACGGCGGCGAACCTGCCGGCGATGGCGGCGTCGCCGCCGGGCCAGGTGAAACGTGGGCAGGTCAGACCAAGGTCCATGGAAGGCTCCTTCATTGGGTGAACGGGGGCGCCCGCCGCAGGCAGATCGTCACTGCGTCCGCGGGCATGAAAAAACCCTCTCGCCTGGGCTGCACCCGAGGCGGAGAGGGCTCCGTGAAACTCATTATCCCACACCCACCGCCGCACGTTCGACAGCTTCGACTACTTTGTGTGATATATCGATAGCGGTAAGTGACAATCGGGGGCTCTTGTGAAGATCGCGTGCGTTGGGGGCGGACCAGCCGGCCTGTACTTCTCGATCCTGATGAAACGGGCCGATCCGGCCCATGACATCACCGTCTACGAACGCGACCCGGCCGGATCGACGTACGGCTGGGGCGTGACTTTCTGGGATGAGATGTACCAGAATCTTCATCTCGCCGATGCGGAGTCCGCGCGCGCCATCAGCGAGCACATCGTCCGCTGGGACAGCTGGGTCACCCACCTGCACCGCCGCGCGACGTTGACGGTGGACCACGGCGAAGAGGGCTTCGGGATCGGCCGGCATCGGTTGCTGGCCATCCTGGCCGAGCGGGCCCGTTCCCTCGGCGTGCGCATCGAGTACGAGCACGAGATCACTCACGAGGACGAGCTGGCCGGGGCCGACCTCATCGTGGCCGGCGACGGCATCAACAGCACCCTGCGTGAACGGCACGCCGCCCACTTCGGAACCCGGACCACGCTCGGCCGCAACAAGTACATGTGGCTCGGCACCACCAAGGCCTTCGACTCCTTCCTGTTCGCCTTCGTCGAAACCGACCACGGCTGGATCTGGTGCTACGGCTACCCCTACAGCCACGACCACAGCACCGGCGTCATCGAATGCTCCCCCGAAACCTGGAAAGGACTCGGCCTCCACCAGACCGACGAGGCCGACAGCCTGGCCCTGCTCGAAAAGCTCTTCGCCGACATCCTGGACGGCCACCCCCTCCTCGGCCGGGCACACAACGACGGCAGCGCACACTGGCTCAACTTCCGCACCCTGACCAACCGCACCTGGC
>NZ_JBFANV010000085.1:0-44663 GCF_040674955.1 Nonomuraea sp. NPDC049695
GACCCCCGCTCCCGGAGCGGCTCGACCGAACCGGCGTTCGACGTCTTCGACTTCACCACCTACTACCGGCCCATCGACATCGTGGAGACGACGCGCGGCTTGCCGCGCACCGGCGAGCCGGGTGAGAAGTTCACCTACTCCAACACCAACTACACCCTCATCGGCATGATCATCGAGAAGGTGACAGGTCACACCCTGGCCGACGAACTCGACCGGCGCCTGTTCCGCCCGCTCGGCATGACCCGGACCTACGCGCTCACCAAGCCCCCGGAGGGCATCAAGGGCCCGCACGGGCACGGCTATTACGCTGACTCCACCGGCGCCCTGCGCGACATGCACCGCGCCAACGCCAGCTGGGGCTTCGGCGCCGGCAATGTCGTCTCGACCACGCGTGACGTCAGCATCTTCCAGCGGGCCTTCGACCAGGGCAGGCTGCTGCCACCGCCGCTGCGGAAGGTGCTCGCCGGTGGCTCTGCCGGTGACTCTGCCAGTGGCTCAGCCGGCGGCGATGGCAGCGGCAGCGCGCGGCAGGGCACGGAAAAGTGCGAAGAAAACCTGAACATGCAGGGCGGCTCGGGACTCGGCTACACCACACTGATCCTTTACTCGACCGATGGCCGGCGGCAGTTCGAGATCTCCGTCACGCGGAGCACCACCGACGACGCCATCATCCCCGAAATGATCAAAGCCGGCCAAGCCGTCCTGTGCCCGACGGGTTGAGGCTTTCCGCGTCGACGACTATCTCACGCCGGGTGCATCTCCTACCCGCCCAGGCATCTCTCCGAAGTTCGACAAAGACAGGGTCGCCCAGCCAGGCCAGGCGCGGCGGATGAATTCCTGGATACCTGAGGTCCACACCCACTCCTCGTCCGCCCCGCCGCTGTCGATCAGCTCGGGGATCTCGCCGAGCTGCCGCAGTCCTTCGGACGGGGCGGATGAGGAGGCGGAGTACCTGTACCTGGACGTCGAGATGGCCTGGCCGAGCGGAGGGCAGCTGGGCGGCGTCGGAGTTGTGACCGGAACGACGCGCAGCCCATCCACCAGCCACCGCATCATCGCCATCAGCTGCGCCAGACTCGGGCTCGACCAGTCCACGCCGTTCCCCCGGCAGTACGACAAGTACAAGTCGATCCGCTCGCGTACGTCTTCTCGGTGTTGAACGCCCGGCCCGCCGCGCGCACTCCCGCCAGTACGCGCACGCCTCGACAGGCAACCCGAAGCTCTCATCGACCACCACCCACCACACCGACTAATCGGCGCCCACCGCCCGCTCAGGGCGGTAGTACCGAGGCAGCGCACCTGACATGCCTGACATGCCTGACATGCCTGAAGACCCCTGGACACCTGTGAGGCAAGTACGCGCCAACGCTATTTGACGAACATGTATGACTACCAAGAGTCACCCAAGATAACGATCGGACTCGCCGGTCGAGTACGACGCCGCCACAGGAGGTGGAACGTCCACCGCCGAACGCCGTACCACGACAAGCCGAACACTGACCCCTCCGCCTACCCCGCCGATGACCAGACCACGATCTCGGACCGCCGTACTGGACACCGGTTCGTGCGACCGCCGCTCAACGCGGATAAGTTGCCACATGTGACCAACGTGCGGATCGTGTACCGAAAGTACGGCGGAGCATTGCACTGGCACCACCCCGGCCGACTCCTGGGGGAGGACGAGCATGGGGTCTGGGTAGATGTGCCCAGCGGGACAGTCGCCCGCAAAGGCGACGCCCCACCGATCACATGGAAGACCACCGCAATCATGCTCTTCCCCCGAAACGCCTGGTGGACTGCGTCCTTCAATTCACCACCGAACCGGTGCGAGATCTACGTGGACGTCACAACCGTCCCCGAGTGGAGAGACGGCGAGGTGACGATGCTCGACCTCGACCTCGACGTGATCAGAATGCGCGACGGGCGCCTCATCCTCGACGACGAAGACGAGTTCGCCGAGCATCAGGTCCTGCTGGGCTATCCAGCCGAACTGATCGCCCAAGCGGAAGCCACTGCCCAGTGGCTACTCAAAGCGGTAGGACACAGAAAACAACCATTCGGTGGCGCACATCTCCAGTGGCTACCAATGAGCACTTAAACAGATCGCCTAAAACAAAGTCAGCTATCAGCTGGCGGCTCAATTGCGTCGAGTGTAAGACAATTCAGTAGCCGGTCCAGCCCGCAACTTACAGCCAATCATCGCCGCCAAAGCCACCGTGCCGTAGGATTCATCCCGCAGCTGAAACCAATCCACTCTCATACGCCGCGATAACCAGCTGCGCCCGGTCTCGGGCCTCCAACTTGGCCAGCAACCTGGTGATGTGAGTCTTCACCGTGGCCAAGCTCACCTGCAGATATTCCGCAATCTCCCCATTGGACAGCCCACGAGCGATCAACATCAGCACCTCGCGCTCGCGTTCTGTAACGCCGTCCAGTCCTTTTACCCGAGGAAGGACAGGCGTACGCGTGAACTCCTCGATCAGCCTACGGGTAACCGTCGGCGCCAGCAACGCCTCTCCACCTGCGACCACCCGAATAGCGGCAAGCAACTCCGCAGGAGGCGTGTCCTTCAGCAGAAACCCACTGGCCCCAGCCCGAAGCGCATCATAAACATAAGCGTCAAGGTCGAACATCGTCACTACAAGGACCCGCGAAACATCCTTGATCCGCCGCGTAGCCTCAATCCCATCCATTTCCGGCATCCGTACGTCCATAAGCACCACATCCGGCCGCTCCTCCAGAGCAACCGAAACCGCCTCGCCCCCAGTAGACGCCTCTCCCACTACGGTCAGGTCAGGCTCGGAGTCGACGAGCACGCGAAAGCTTCCCCTGAGCAACGCCTGATCGTCGGCGATAACCACGCGGATCACGAAACCTCCTCATACGGCAACGCGGCGAAAACGCGGAACCCCCTGCCAGGGAGGCTCCCAGCTTCGAGCTCTCCGCCGTACATCATGACCCGCTCTCGCATCCCGATCAGGCCATGCCCCGTGCCCACGGAAGTCGCCGTACGTCTTCCAAGCCCGTCATCCACCACTTCGATCCGTACACACCTGCCATCGGCGACCACGGAAACCCGGCAGCGGGCACGGGGGGCGTGTTTGATGACGTTAGTGAGCGCCTCCTGCACGATGCGGTAAACCGACACCTCTACGCCCTCGGGCAACCGCCCCAAATCCCCGGCCTTGCCCTTACGCCCTTCACCGCTGCCCCGGATGCTCGCCTCACCGCCGATCCGCGCCTCGTCCTCATCATCGCGACCACCGATCCGCATCTGGAGCCGAACCTCGATCCCCGCCAGCCGAGCCTGCTCCGCCAACCCCTGGATCCCCGTCAGACCTGGTGCGGGAACGAGGTCGGGCTCAGACGTGGATCTCAGCACACCGAGCAAGTGGCGCATCTCCACCAGCGCGCTACGACTCGCCGTCTCGATCACGCGCAACGCGTCATGCGCCTCGTCCGGTCTGGTCGCCATCACGTGGTTGGCCACGCCTGCTTTGACCGCGATCAGCCCCACGCTGTGCGTGACCACGTCGTGCAGTTCGCGGGCGATCCGTAACCGTTCCTCCGTCACCGCCTGCGCCGCGAGCCGCTCAGTGTCGCGCGCCGCATAAAGCCTGCGCTCCTGCACGGCCCGGCCCACCGTCCACGCACCGCCGAGCGCCGCGATCCCTATGAGCGGCTGGTCGATATACAGCAGCCATCCGGGCGCGCTGTCGCTTGGGGTACCTGCTACAGCAAGGCCGAAGAGCGAGACAACGCTCAAGCCGCCGACGATGGCCGACGTCGGGACCACAGCGCCGAGCCTGCCGGAGAGTGCGACGATATAGAGCGCGTACGCGGGCGCGAGATAAGCAAACTTAACAGCGTCGACCAGCGCGGCGAAGACGGCCACCACGAGGGTGAAGCAGAAGACGGGAAAGGGCCACAGCCTTCGCACGGCCAGCGGCAGCCCCAGCCCGAGAGGAATGGCGATCCTCATCCAGGGTGGCAGCGCGGTCGCGTTCACCGACACCGTCAATGACGTGAACGCGAAGCACATCCCCGCTGCCAGATCGAGCATGACCAGCTGGTGACGGCGCAGGCGCCTGGCGAAGAAGGGATGAGTGTCGTCCACGCGTTGCACGGTAGCCGCTGCGGCGGCCGCCGCACGTCAACCCAGGGTCTGACCTTGAGATTCGAACCGTGGTCCGACGCGCCGGCGACCAGCCGTCCCGCATCCTTTACGCCGTGATCGAACTCCAGCACCTCACCAAGCGCTACGGCGACACACTCGCCGTGGACGACCTGTCCTTCAAGGTCGAGCCGGGCCACGTGACCGGCTTCCTCGGCCCCAACGGCGCCGGCAAGTCCACCACCATGCGCCTGATCCTCGGCCTCGACGCCCCGACCTCAGGCCAGGCACTGGTCAACGGCCGCCGCTACACCTCGTTCAGCAAGCCCATGCGTGAGGTCGGCGCGCTCCTCGACGCGAGTGCCGTCCACGGCGGCCGCAGCGCCTACAACCACTTGCTCTCCCTGGCCCGCACCAACGACATCGGCCCCACCCGGGTGGCCGAGGTGCTCGACCAAGTCGGGCTGACAGGCGTGGCACGCAAACGGGTGGGCGGGTTCTCGCTCGGCATGAAACAGCGGCTCGGCATAGCGTCGGCGCTGCTCGGCGATCCAGGGGTGTTGATGTTCGACGAGCCGGTGAACGGCCTCGACCCCGACGGCGTGCGCTGGATCCGCGACCTCATGCGCTCGCTGGCCGCGGAAGGCCGCACGATCCTGCTCTCCAGCCACCTGATGAGCGAGATGGCCTTGACCGCCGAGCGCATCGTCATCGTCGGCCGCGGCAAGCTGATCGCCGAGGCCACCGTCGCAGAGCTCACCGCGCGCTACCCGTCGCTCGAAGACGCCTACATGGCCCTGACCGCCGACAGCGTGCAGTATGGAGCAAGCCGGTGAAGGCCGTCGTCTCCTCCGAGTGGCTGAAGCTGCGCTCGGTGACCTCCACCTATCACACGCTGGGCACGGCAGCCATGACGGTGCTTCTCGGCGTGGTTTGGACCCTCTATGTGAGCGGCCTGGCCGACGAGCGGGGATCGCTGACTGCTGCAGCCCCTGAGCGCGGCTTCCTCCCACTCATTCAGATCAGCCTGGCGGTGCTCGGAGTGCTCACGATCACCTCCGAGTACGCCACCGGAACGATCCGCACCAGCCTGACCGTCACCCCGAAACGGGGCACATTACTCCTGGCCAAAGCGGGGATCGTGGGCCTGACCACGTTCATCGCCGCCAACGCGATCCTTCTGATCACCTACTCGACGAGCCGCCTGATAGCAAACGGTCACGAGCTGGGCTTCAACGACACCTCGTCAGCCGACGACCTGCTGATGCTGCTCGCCTCCGGCCTCTCGGTGACCGCACTGGCACTGGTGGGTCTCGGCCTCGGCACCGCCCTCCGCTCAGCGGCAGGAGCGATCGTCTCGGTCGTGGCGCTGCTGTTCGTGCTCCCGGGCATCGTCAACTATTTGCCCCCACCCTGGAACGCCCGCGTGGCCACACTGCTTCTGCCCAACCTCGTCCCTCAAATAGCGGACCAGCGCCTCTCCCCACGCCTGGGCGACGGCTTCCTACCTCCCTGGGCCGCACTGGCCATACTCCTCGCGTACCCGCTCGTCGCCCTGGCCGTCGGCTACTACCAGCTCAAACGGAGAGACTTATGAGCACTTGGTGCCCCATCCACAAGAGCACTACTTGCCCCGATACGCCCTGACCAGACGTCCCCCTCAGCCCTCGCCGCATGACAGCTCTCAACGGCGGCACAGGATTCGACGACTGACGCGGCGCGCAGCGCCACTCGACCAAAGATCCGCCCGAGCACCGCTTGAACGGACATCTGCCCGAGTTCCTCATCACCTCACCGAACGAATCAGGCCCTCACGGCGCAGGAGCGGCAGCGCCGGGGGGAACGGGCGGCACCCCCAGCGTTCCCCGCCTCACGAAGGGACACCGCATGAACACACCCATCCCAGCACCGCACACCCATATGCACCGCCTCCGCCCTGAACGGATGCAACCATGAGCGTTCTCTCCTCGGAATGGCTGAAGGTCCGTTCCGTCCGCTCGACGTATCTGATCCTCGGCCTCAGTCTCGGCGCGGTGCTCCTGGGATTCGGACTCGCCGTGATGGCCGCTCACATGTACGACAGCGCTCCCGCTGCCAAACGGCCAAGCGCCCGCATCGCGGACCTGGAGGAAGTGGTCGTGATCGTGCCCCAGCTGTGCATGGGCATTCTGGGCACACTCGCCATTACGTCCGAGTACGTGACCGGCTTAATCAGGACGAGCCTGACCGTCGTCCCCCGCCGCCGGCCCATACTCACCGCCAAGTCCACGGTCGTGGGCGCACTGGGCCTGCTCGTCGGCTCAGCGACGGTTTTCGGCACCTATTTCGTCACCCAATGGGTGCTTGGAGATCGTTTCTCCGGCGCGTACGCCGGCGCCTTTCTGGACAGGCTGCCGCTCCTGACCACTCTCAGCCTCACCGTGCCGACGTTCGCACTGCTCGG
This sequence comes from Nonomuraea sp. NPDC049695, assembly GCF_040674955.1. Taxonomy (NCBI): domain Bacteria; kingdom Bacillati; phylum Actinomycetota; class Actinomycetes; order Streptosporangiales; family Streptosporangiaceae; genus Nonomuraea; species Nonomuraea sp. NPDC049695. The sequence continues at coordinate 6,558 of NZ_JBFANV010000085.1, forward strand.
CCTGGCCTTGGGCGCGCTGTTGCGCTCCGCCGCCGCGGCGATCGCCATCTTGGTCGGCCTTGTGTACGTGATCCCCATAATCATCGGCAACATCCCCGAGCCATGGAGCGACCGTCTCGGCTCGCTGATGATCGGCGCGCTCCCCCGCGAAATCACCGGCGACATCATCACCACGTCGGTCTATGGCTACCTCTTGTCGCCGGCGGTGGCTGCCGCGGTGCTCGTCGCCTACGCAGTAGTCCCCTTGGGGGCCGCAGGCTGGCTGGTACGCCGGAGAGACGCCTGAGACGTCCATCTCACCTCAACCCATCGGCATCCACGTAACGCCCGACGCCACCGAGTTTCGTACCGGCTCCCGCACATAGGGGCCGCGAACGGCGGGCCACCCACGTCCACCCACGCTCACCCGATCGGGCCGACGACACAGAATGCCCACACCCCCACCCACACGGCAGAGGACAACAAGTGATCCACTGCGCCAACACCCGTTCACTGGTCGGGGACACCGCATCACGCACGCCGCGAACACCCGCCCGGAGGAGCAGTCGGCGCGGTCGGATGGGTGGCGCGCGACTGCTCCCTCCAGAGGTACGGCAGGCGAGAAGTCCTGCCGTACCGTCCGGAGACTCAGACCTCGACCACCACAGGGATGATCATGGGCCGGCGGCGGTAAGTGTCGCTGACCCAGCGCCCCACCGTGCGGCGGACCACCCGGCGGATCTCCTGCATGTCGACCACGCCGTCCGCGGCCTTCTCCTCGAGGGCCCGCTGGATCTGTGGGATGAACTGGTCGAACTGGGCGGGATCGATGCCGGAACCCCGCGCGTGGATCTCCGGACCGGCAGTGAGCTTGCCCGTGTTGGAGTCCACCACGACGACCACGGAGATGAATCCCTCGTCGCCGAGGATCCGGCGGTCCTTCAACGAGGTGTCGGTGATCTCGCCGACGGACGAGCCGTCGACGTAGACGTACCCGGCGTGAACCGCACCGACGATCTTCGCCCGGCCGTCGACCAGGTCCACCACGACCCCGTCCTCGGCGATCACGATGTGGTCCTCGGGCACGCCGGTGAGAGCGGCCAGCTTGGCGTGGGCGCGCAGATGGCGCCATTCGCCGTGTACGGGCATGAAGTTCGACGGGCGTGTCAGGTTCAGCACGTACAGGAGCTCGCCGGCGGCCGCGTGGCCGGAGACGTGCACCTTGGCGTTACCCTTGTGCACGACCCGGGCACCCCATCTGGTCAGACCGTTGATCACCTTGTTGACCGCGGTCTCGTTCCCTGGCACCAGCGACGAGGCCAGGAGCACGGTGTCGCCTTCGGCGATGCGGATCGGGTGATCGCGGTTGGCCATTCTGGACAGCGCCGCCATCGGCTCGCCCTGGGACCCGGTGCAGATCAGCACCACGTCCTCCGGCGGCCACTCCTCGATGTCGCGCGAGTCGACGATCAGCTCCGGCGGCACCTTGAGATATCCCAGGTCGCGGGCCACGCCCATGTTGCGCACCATCGAACGGCCGACCAGGGCGACCTTGCGACGGTGCTTGGCGGCGGCGTCCATGACCTGCTGGATGCGGTGCACGTGCGAGGCGAAGCTCGCCACGATGACCCGCTGCTCAGAGGTGCGGATCACTTCATCGATGACCGGCCCGATCTCGCGCTCGCTGGTGACAAATCCTGGCACCTCGGCGTTGGTGGAGTCGGACATCAGCAGGTCGACGCCCTCGGTGCCGAGCCTGGCGAAACCGCCGAGGTCGGTGAGACGGCCGTCGCTCGGCAGCTGGTCCATGCGGAAGTCGCCGGTGTGCAGGACTATGCCCGCAGGCGTCCTGATGGCGACGGCCAGCGCGTCGGGGATCGAGTGGTTGACCGCGAGGAACTCGCAGTCGAAAGGCCCGAAGACGTGCCGTTCACCCTCGATGACCTCGAGTTTGGTGGGCTGGATCCTGTGCTCGGTGAGCTTGGCCTCGATCAGCGCAAGCGTGAGCCTGGACCCGATGAGCGGGATATCGCGCCGCTCGCGCAGCAGGTATGGCACCGCCCCGATGTGGTCTTCGTGGGCGTGCGTCAGCACCACGGCTTCGACGTCGTCGAGCCGGTCCCTGATGTATTCGAAGTCGGGCAGGATGAGGTCGACGCCCGGCTGATCGGGCTCGGGGAAGAGCACCCCGCAGTCGACGATCAGCAGACGGCCGTCATATTCGAAGACGGCCATGTTCCTGCCGATCTCCCCCAACCCGCCGAGCGCGACGATGCGCAGGCCGCCATCGGGCAGCGTGGGCGGGGGGCCAAGCTCAGGATGCGGATGGCTCATGCCTGGCCCCCACGGTCAGATCGTGTTCTCAAAACTTCTGGTTCCTCCCCGTTCCTATGCGTCTGTCAACTTCACCCCGCCGGCTACCAGGCAAGCACGCAGCTCGGCGATTTGCTTCTCTGTCGCGTCCACGAGCGGCAGCCGTACCGGCCCCGCTGGGACGCCCACCATGTTCAGTGCCGCCTTCGCCATGATCGCGCCACCCGCGCGGAGCATGATCCCGTCTACCACGGGGGCCACCTGGCTGTGGACGGCCAGGGCCTGGGCGATGTCGCCATTCTTGTGCAAGTGGATCATGCGCGCCAGCTCGGCGCCCACCACGTGCCCGACGACGCTGACGAACCCCGCCGCGCCGAGGGAGAGCCAGGCGAGATTGAGCAGGTCGTCGCCGGAGTAGAAGGCGAGATCGGTCGCGCTCATCACCTGGCTGGCGGCGAAGAGATCCCCCTTCGCGTCCTTTACGGCCACGATGCGTTCGTGCTGCGCCAGCCGGAGCAAGGTCTCCGTCTTGATCGGCACGCCACTGCGTCCCGGAATGTCGTACAGCATAACCGGAAGGCCGGTCGCATCGGCAACGGCGGTGAAGTGCTGATACAGCCCCTCTTGCGGAGGCTTGTTGTAGTAGGGCGTCACCAGCAGCAGGCCGTGCGCGCCGGCGCGTGCCGCCTGCTTCGCGAGCTCGACACTGTGGCGGGTGTCGTTGGTGCCCGCCCCTGCCACCACGGTCGCGCGATCGCCTACCGCCTCGAGGACGGCGCTGACGATGCGCTGCTTCTCCTCATCCGTGGTGGTGGGCGACTCACCGGTCGTCCCGTTGACGATCAGGCCGTCGTTGTGCTGCTCGTCCACCAGATACGTGGCAAGACGTCGCACAGCCGCATAATCAACCTCGCCGTCAGGAGTGAACGGCGTGACCATCGCGGTCAGCATGCGACCGAAGGGCGCGTCTGTGGTTCCAGTTGGCGATGCCATAGTGCGAACGCTACCTGGATTCAGAAATTCCTTGGACGCCGCCACCCCGCTTTGCCTGCCCGGAGGCGCCTTTTGCCCCATTTCACGGGCGTCTCGGAGGCTTCCCGCAAGACGACACCCTCCTCACCTAGACCCTTCGGCCGCAGCCAGGCATTTCATACGAATCACGACCATGTCTGGGACGGGCCTCTACCCAGAAGATCCGCTCGTACGTCGGCTGCCACCGCTACCGAGCGACCATACGCGTACAAGACCACTTCAGCCATCGCCTGGCGACGCCACGCCACCCATAGGCGTGGGCGCAGCAGCCGCTGCGCTGGGCAGGGCTTGGAAGGTCGAGCCCCGCCAACGCCCATAAGATCGCGCCACACCTCACGGACGTTGCCGAGAAGTTCAAGCCCTTAGCGTGGCAGTTCTATCTGGTATCGGATGAAGCCCCGATTCTCGGCCACTTTGTCATACAAGGTGCGGGCTGTGGTGTTGGACTCGTGCGTGTTCCAGTACACGCGGGAGCAGCCGCGTTCGCGAGCCCAGTTGGTCACGGCCTCGATCAACGCGCGGCCCACGCCTTTGCCCCGGGCCTCTGAAGCGGTGAACAGGTCTTGCAGATAGCACACGTCGGTGTCGGGGGCGGAGGTGTTCGCGTGGGTGAAGAAGTGGGTGATGCCCACGAGTTTGCCGTCCAGCTTCGCGCCGAGGACGTGCATGCGGGTGCTCGCCTGGAACTCCTGCCATGCGCGGTCGTACATCTCGTCCGGCTCCACCCGCTGGTAGAAGTCGATGTACGCGCGGAACAAGCCCTCCCAAGCGTCTCGGTCGGACGGAAGGAGCTTGCCGATGTCAATCATGGAATTTCCTCCTGCTTGCTTGTGCAACCTGAGGGCGCAGGTCGGGTGTGGGATGGCTCGGCGATTCAGGGAGATGTTCCGATGGAAGTTGACGCCACAACCTAGGAGAAAGTGGCTCTCCGAGGTACGGCCACTATGCGGCCATATCAGGGGACCACTGGTGTGCGGCCGGTGTCGCCGGGGTCGGGTGTGTCACAAGGCGGCGGCGACGTGCGCGCCGCGAGGCCGACTGGGGCACTCCCGCGTGGAACGCCGCCGTCGAGGCCGCGCCGGGCTTCGATGCGCACTCGGACATCCGTCGCCGAACTCGGGTTGTGGGCACATTCGGCAACAGGCCTCGGCCCGACCAGGGACGTGGACACGCAGCGGGCTCGAGCGGACGGCCCGCCCGAGCGGTCCCCTGGCCCGACCGGACCGCCGGCCCGAGCAGACTGCCGACCCCGGCAGACCGCTGACCTGCGCGGACCTCTGGCTCGAGCCAGACCGCCGGCCCGAGCGGACTGCCGGCCTGAGCGGACTGCCAGCCTGAGCGGACTGCCGGCCTGAGCGGGCAGAGGCGCCTATGGACAACATCACAACCGGGAAAGGGAACCTGGGGCAACGGTCACGAGCAGGGGCGGGGGCGGCTGTTCGGCGTAGTCAGCGGCCCCAAGGTCGAGTGGCCGTGTGGAAGGGTTCGCCGCCCCCATCAGGAACCGCCGAGACCAGGCCTCAGACGCGGCTTTAGCACCACGGAAACCCCAACCCGCACACATTGGAAGAGGCCGCCGATATGTGCTCGGGGGTACACACATCGACGACCTCTACCGGAGAATCGGCACCCCTTACACCGGCGTTACAGGGTTTCTCCGATAATTTTCTGCCATCGCAAAGTTGGGGCTCCAACAGCCTTCGATGACGGTCGGTTACCTGCCGAATACGGCAACATGGGGCAACGCCTCACACGAACCCCCAGGGATGGACTAGTGGCCACCTCAGATCCGGTCTACCTGCGTGTCGTCGAAGACATTCGGCGACAGATCACCGACGGCGCCCTTCCCCCCGGCGCGCCGATCCCATCGCGGGCGCAGCTGACCCGTAAATATCAGGTCGGCGAGACAGCAGCCCGGCACGCGCTACGCGTGCTCGCGGGCGAAGGCCTCATCATCGGCCGCGTAGGCTCGGGTCATTACGTCAGGGAACGTCCTGACCTGACATCGCTCTACCGATGGCGGTTTCTCGATCACCCCGCCCCCTTCGCGGCTGACCTGCAGTCTCAGGGCAGGCGCGTGACGTGGGACTGGCACAGCGAGCCGACCGAAGCCGGGCCCGACATCGCCAGACGCCTGCGCCTCAGCGAGTCGACCACGCTGACCAAGACGCACTACATCTTTCGCGGCGAGGGCAAACCTCTGCAACTCGCCACCTCGTACGAGCCCCTGGATTTCGCCCCCCATTCGGAGGAGGAGCGGCGGAGCCTGGTCGCTCGGATGTTCGCGCACGGCGTGAAGATCACCGAGGTCGTCGAGAGCGTGCACACCCGCGTCCCCCGCCCGGTGGAGAGCGACGCGCTCGATCTGGCGGCCGGCGTCCACGTGCTGCACATCGAACGCACCCACTGGGCCGGCGACCGCCCCGTGGAGACGAGCGACATCGTCATTCCAGGCGACCGCTTCAGAGTCACGTACAGCATGCCCGTCTAGCCCGAAACATCCCCGGCTCCGGGCGAATCCGCTGTCCCCCATCGCCTGGAGCCGACCACGCCTGCCGGGACACGACGGCGACGACCCTTACCCGGGAGCGACTGCGACGACCCTAACCAGACGCGACCGCCATGACCTTCTTGCCGCGAGCGTGGCCGGTTTCGACGGCGCGATGGGCCTCGCCGAGGCTCTCTCGCGGATAGATCCGCTCCGTGACCGGGCGGACCTTGCCTTGCCCGGCATATCGGGCGAGCGTGCGGAGGTCCGCCCGGCGGGAGCGGGACATCATCACACGTCCGCTCGGCCTGGGGCCAGAGCGAGGGCGGCGCTAGCGGGACATCATCACGCTTTCGCACAGTCTGGGGCCAGAGTGCTCGTCCAGCCGGGCTGTGGCGCTGGGCCGACAGTGCCGCGAGCGTCGTGCCGTCGGCGAGCGTGGTCACCATCCTGCCCCGGTAACGGAGCAGCCGGCCGTACGTGCTGAGCGGACCGCCGGAATTCGCTCCCATGCTGGCTCTCGCGCCCCCAGCGACTCGAGGATCACGTCGAACCCAACGCTGGTCCCCAACCCCGCGGGCCCGCCGGGGGCCGCGTATGAGACTGCCCGCCCCGATCCGCGTAGTCGATCAGGCGGGTGGCGCCGAGTTACGGCAGAATGCGGCATTCACGGCGCTGACGGCGGTGGTTATCTCGGCGGCAATGGCCCGATGCATGCGTCAACGGCTTGGGACGTGGGCGCCCATGGCCCGGCCGAGGTGGATCGTGATGCTGACCACGCAGCCGTCGCTGCCGCCGGCGAGAAGCCGGCCTTCGCCCGGCCGCTGACTCCACCCACACGATGACTGGAGCACAGGCAGCCGTTGTCACCGTACGAGATCGCACCGGAGACGGCACGACCGGCCTCCGCGGTGATCGTCGAGGCCGACCACCCGCCAAGCCGGCCTTCCGCACGCACGACCACAAAAGGAACACCTATTCGCCCAGGTCAGAGATTGTCGGTGCGCGCTGATAGAACGGCTGCGGAGGTTGCCGATGCGAGTCAAAGACCTGTCCAAGAGCGACCGGCCGCGCGAACGGCTCATGTCCAGCGGTGCCGCCGCGCTGGCAGACCGTGAGCTGCTGGCCGTGCTGCTCGGCTCGGGATTTCGTGGGACGAGTGCCCTGGATCTGGCCAGCCAGGTGATCAAGCACTGCGGGGATCTCGACGGCCTCTGCCGTTCGGACCCGCACCGGTTACTCGCCGTGCCCGGAGTGGGTCCGGCCAAGGCCGCCAGAGTCGCCGCGGCCTTCCATCTCGTACGCCGCGCGGACGCATGGCCGGAGCGCGAACGGATCACCAGCACGTCCGACCTCGCCAACCACTGCGCGCCGCTGCTCCGCGGCCGCAGGCAGGAGCGGCTCGTCATGGTGGTGTGCGACACCCGCGGCAGGGTGCTGAAACATTCCGTCCTGACCGAGGGCGCGTCCGACCACACGCCCGTGCCGATCCGGGAAGTGATCACGGAAGTGCTCACCTCGGGCGGTGCGGTGTTCGGCCTTGCCCACAACCATCCGGGCGGCTCCCTCGAGCCGAGCACGGCCGACCTGGAGGCCACGGCCCAGCTCGTCCAGGCCGCCGAGACGGTCGGCCTCCGCCTGCTCGACCACCTGATCATCACGGACGCGGCTTGGCGCCGAATCCCCACATAAATCGATTCCACTAGGGAGCATGGACCCACTGGACATCAAAGGGAATCATCCTGTGCATAGCGCCGAACAGCCGTTTTCCAAGTGACGACCATGAGAGCCTAATAACCGCGGGTAGGCCGTTACGGACGTCAGCCGGCCATTACTCGCCGTGGCATGGCCCCGTGCCTCCGGAGGGCGCGAGACCATGCCCGTCGTACGCACCGATCCCAGGCGAAGCCCATCGCCTCTCACCGGGCTGTGGGCAGGCGCGTCGCCTGGGGTCACACAGGTGCGCCCCCGATGGCACACTCCCGTGCCATCACCTGGGGTGTCCGGTTCGCGCGCTCGGCGGCCAAGCGCGGACCGGACACCCACCCACTTTCACCTCTCACGGGCCTGCGGGATGCATCGGCAAGCGCCGTTCATACGGTGCAGCGCGACTCCCCGAGCGTCAGGCCAAGGCATGCCTTGTATGCGTCCGTGCGAGAAGCCACCCGCCGAACGCGGAAGAGGAGCGGCGTAGGAGCGCCCGTTCCAGCCGAGCAGGATCGACCATCAGGGTCTGTCATCGCCGACGGTGGATTTCCTCGGGGATGGTCATGTCGTCGAACAGGTGACGGGGTGCTCACTCCAGCGGGAGAGGGCGTACGATCCAGCACTCTCCAGCCCGTTGCCGCGGAATCGAACGAGACCTGGACAATCTCGCTAGCGGCCTACGCGACGTGGCAGAGGGCGATGTGACTCGGGGTCAAGACGCGCTCCAGAGCAGCGGCTACGGCTGCGCCAAGTGTGATCTCATCCCAAAATCGTTCTCCACATCCCTTCCCATAGCGCACACACTTTACGCCGCGCTTTACCTGCGCATGTGCAGCGCGAATTTATAGCGATCAGCGTGCCTGCCCGTCCAGCAGTCTCGTCCATGTAGCCAGCACTCTGGTGTAAATGGTGCGGACACTCTCCTCTATCACCACCTTTTCGCCAATCCGGCGAGTCCTGCGAATGAAGTACTGACCGCCGCTCTGACACAGCTCGTAGAACGTCGGCGAGCAAGCGCACGTGTAGCTCCTGACCTGCACCAACGCGGTAAACGGCGGCGGGGGATCCCACCTGATGGCGATCTGACCGGGCCGCGGATCGGGCACATGCGGCGCAAGGTGGCAGCAGGGCAGCTCAAGAGGTTGGGGCATGGACAGAAAGATACGTCTAGTTGTCTCCTTCTGTCTAGCGATAAAGAGCGCTCTGTCTAAACAGACAGAACGATATGGGTGGTCTTGCACCTGTTGGTCTAAGTTGCAAACGTGCTCGACTACGACGGGGACACCCACATCTACCTCCAGATCGCCGAGATCCTCCGGGAGCGAGTCTCCGGGCTCGCGTCCGGACACCCTGTGCCGAGCGAGGCGGACATTCAGCAGGAGTTCGGGGTCGCCAGGACCACCGCCAGGCGGGCTGTTCATGTGCTTCGCGAGGAAGGGCTCATCTACACCGTTCAGGGCGAAGGGACCTTCGTCGGCGGACCAGACGAAGCCCCTCGCAAGCAGCGGAAAGTGCCGATATACCAGCAGATCGCGACGGACATCGCCGAGCAGATCAAGGCGGGACAGCTATCGCCGCGACGGCCTATACCGGGCGAGTCGGCGCTGGTGGAGCAGTACGGCGTGGCCCGGGAGACGGTACGGCGGGCCATGGCGCTCCTACGAGAGCAGGGATGGATCTACACCGTCGCACAGCGGGGCAGTTACGTGTCGCCAGAGGAGTCGTGGCCCCAGGTCTGACTCTGCTCGACTGCTTGTATCCAGACGTCTAGGCTATGAGCATGCTCGATCGTGATGGGCCTGTCCCGATCTACAGGCAGATCGCCGATGCGATCCAGGCACAGATCAGCGATGGGCGGCTACGAGCCGGCGAGGCCGTGCCGAGCGAGGCGGCCCTGGAAGCGGAGTTCTGCATTGCGAGATCAACGGCCCGCAATGTGGTTCGAGAGCTGCGCGCGCGTGGGCTCGTCCACACCGTGCAAGGGGAGGGCACATATGTCGGGCCTATGGGTGTTCCGCGGATAAAGGAGTCGAAGGCGCTTTATCTGGAGATCGCCGATGATATCGCCACGAGAATAAGGCGTGGTGAGTTTCGGCCGAAGCGCTCGATAGCGAGCGAGAAGAATTTGACGCTGCGGCACAGGGTCGCAAGGGTCACGGTACGAAAGGCCATTGCGCATCTCAGGCAGCAGGGCTGGGTGTTCACGGTTCCTTATAGGGGGACATATGTGAATGAGCCCGAAAAGTGGCCCACGAATAAGGGTGCCTAACGACTCTCCCTTTGACCGTTGGCTTGTATATCCTTGAGGGGTGCTGGATCGCTCGGGTGGCACCTACCTCTACGTTCAGATCAGCGAAGTCCTCAAGACGCGCATCATGGAGGGGCTCTCCCCGGGAGATGTCCTGATCAGCGAAGCAGGGATCCAGCGGGAGTTCCGCGTCGCACGCACGACCGCGCGCAGGGCGATTCGCCTCCTGCGGAATCAAGGGCTGGTCCACACGCGCCAGGGCGGTGGCACGTTCGTGAGCGCTCCCGGCGAGTCAGCGGACGGTCAGGTCCCGCTGTACCGGCAGATCGCCGAGCGGATCCGCAAGCGCATCGAGGCAGGAGAGTTGCCCGCGCACCGGCCGCTTCCGACCGAGGTCACGCTGGTGAGTCAGTACGGCGCCGCGCGTGAGACCGTACGGCGGGCCATAGCGCTGCTTCGTGAGCAGGGGTGGGTCTTCACCATCCCGCATCGCGGCAGCTTCGTCTCTCCTGAGGAGCAACGGCCTTCTTCCTGACCGGCCGCTCCATCTTCCGAGCAGCCGCGCGAATGACCGCACCGACTGCCCCCGAACGTCCGCACAGCCGCTCGATCCTCCGCACCGACCGCCTCGAGCGTCCGGAGCGGCCGGACGGCCAGCCGAACGTTCACCCCAACCGCCCAGAGCGGCCGGACGGCCAGCCGAACGTTCACCCCAACCGCCCAGAGCGGCCGGACGGCCAGCCGAACGTTCACCGACCGCCCCGACCCTCCTGACCGGCCAAGCGGAACCACAGGCAGACCACCGTCGTCAAGTCGTCCACCTCGCACCCCTGGCCGGCCCAGTAGCGCCGGTGAGTTTCGCGCCAGTGCTCCACCGAGCGGAAGCCCTCGCCTTCCGCCTGGGCGAACTCCCAGGTGACCTCCGCGAACGACGCCAGCTCCACCTTCGCGATCTCGATCTCCGCCACCTTCGCACCCAAGCCGTCCACCACCGCCAGACGCTCGCCGACGTGCTCCACCTCCTCACCCTCGGCGTGATAATCGAGCGCCAGGAGACCGGCCGTGGCCGTTTTCGAGCCCGACAGGACCAGCCCGGTCAGCCAGGCGCGGAGTTCGCCGGGCGTGCCGAACTCCATGGCTCTCATTCCATCGATACGCGGCCACATGGCAGCAGACTAGAAGACCGGAATGATGTCCTCCGGGTCGATGAAGTCCACCTCCACGCCCTCCAGGTCCAGCTCGGGAATGGCGGGGAAGGCGATCCCCCAGCGCTCCACGATGGCGCGGATCCGGGCCATGGCCACGCGCCAGTTCTCCGCCTGCTCCTCGTACGACAGCACGCCGAGGCCCGCCGACCTGGCGTGGTCCATGAGGACGCGGTGGTTGGCCAGGAAGTACGGCGGCAGCTCCCAGAAGCCTTCCGGTGGCTCCCAGAGGATCATGCTGAGGAAGACGAAACCGGCCCTGAGCTGGCGGGTGATGAGCACCCGGGTCTCGTCGGTGAGCCCCGGCCATTCGTTCTCCAGAATCGTCATGCAGATCTGGAGATGGCGGGACTCGTCGCGCCCTATTCGCTGGAACATCTCACCGAAGACGGGATGCCGGGTGCCGGAGGCCATGCCCCTGAAGAGCGTCGAGGCGGCCATTTCCCCCATCATGAAACTGGTGAAGAGCACGGGCAGCGAATACTTGCCCACGGCCGAGCTGTAGCCGTTCCAGTAGCGGCCCCCGTTGTGGTAGAGCCACCCGATGTTGTTGTGCGCCGCTGATTCGAGGTCGTCGGACGGGGTCCAGTTGAGCGGGCCGCCGGGCCAGAGTCTGGCGATGGTGCGCTGGCAGCACTCCTCGTGGTTCATCTCGTCCCGGGTGATCGAGAAGAAGCACTTCCTGACCGGGTCCTCTTCGTGCTTCTCGAAGGCCTGGATGGTGGCGCGGGCGAACACGGCCGGTCCGGACGCGTCGAAGTTCGCGAGGACCGCGAACCAGTACATGATGCCCAGGCGCTGCTCCCGGGTGAAGTCGTCCGGGTCCAGGCCGTCCCAGGGCAGGTCGGCCGGGTTCCAGACCGTGCGCTTGGACTTTTCGTAGATGGCGGCGAGTTTCTCGGTCTCGACCCGCCATTCCATGGGATAGATGTTGGGCTGCGGGATCTCCGGCGCAGGCCAGAAGCCGCCCTCTGGAATCGTGAGGTCCGCCATTGTTGTGACACCTCCTCCCCCATCCTGCTGGGCGGCGTCACGGCTTTCAAGTACGGGCGCGCTGGGTGATGGCCACGCAGACGAGCACGGCCAGGGCCGCGACCACCGTGGCCGGGCCGAATCGCTCGCCCATCAGGAACCAGGCCCAGACGAGGGTGAGGAGGGGCTGGGTGAGCTGGGTCTGGCCCGCCCTGGCGATGCCGCCCTTCGCCAGCCCCGCGTACCAGGGGAAGAAGCCGAGGAACATCGAGATCAGCGACACGTACGCGAAGCCCGCGATCGCCTGCGGGGTGGGGTTGATGGGAGTGGCGAGGGCTATCACCGTGGCTGCCGGGGCGGTCAGGGGCAGGGAGAGGACGAGTACGCGGGAGATCACCTGCCAGCCCGGAGTGTCCCTGGACAGGCGGCCGCCTTCCGTGTATCCGATCGCCGCCGAGATCAGGGCGCCGACCAGAAGAAGATCGGGCCAGGAGGTCTTCCCCTCATGCTGGGTGAGGGTGAAGGCCGTGATGGCGACCGCGCCGGCTGCGCAGGCCACCCAGAAGAGGGGACGGGGGCGTTCGGCCGCCCTCAGGACGGCGCAGGCGGCGGTGGCTGCGGGCAGGAGCGCGATCACCACCGCGGCGTGTGACGTACTGGCGCCCAGGGCGAGGGCCAGGCCGCTGAAGACAGGGAAGCCGAAGACCACCCCCAGGGAGATCAGGGCGTACGCCGGCCACTCCCGCCTCGAGGGGATCAGCGGATTCCTGGTGGCTTTCAGGCAGACCAGGGCCACCACCCCGGCTACGGCCGCCCGGCCTATCGCGGCCAGCCACGGGTTGACCCCCTGCATGGCGTAGACGGTGGCCGGGAACGAGCCGGAGAACGCCAGGACGCCCAGGAAGGCCAGGGCGGTGCCCTGACGTGCGTGCCCTCCCGGGCGAGGGAGCGCTACTCCATCTGCGAGAGTAGCGCTATTCTCAATTTTCATGAACAACGATAGCAGTATCGCCCAAGTCGCCGCGATGCTGCGTGAAGAGGCCACGCGGCTCGGCCCCGGGGCACGGCTGCCGTCCAGCCGGGAGATCATGCGGCGGCACAACGTCAGCCCCGTCACCGTGTCCCGGGCCATCGGGCAGCTGGCCGCCGAGGGGCGGGTGGTCGCGAGGCCCGGCAGCGGCGTGTTCGTGACGCCGCAGGTCACCGGGGGACGGGAGGCCGCCGACCTCTCCTGGCAGACCGTGGCGCTCGGCGACAGGGTCGTGGACGGAGACCCCGTGGCGACCCTGCTGGCGGGGGCGGCCGAAGGCGTGGTGCCCATGACCGGCGGATACCTGCGGGCGGGGCTGCGGCCGGACAAGCAGCTGGCGGCCGCTGCGGCGCGCGCCGTACGCAGGCCCGACGCCTGGGCCATGCCGCCCCTGGCGGGCCTGCTCGAGCTGCGGAGGTGGTTCGCGCAGCAGGCCGGAGGCGACGTGACCGCGGCCGACGCGTTGATCGTGAGCGGCGGCCAGGCGGCGCTCACGCATGCCTTCAGGGCGCTGGCGGCCCCGGGCACGCCGGTGCTGGTCGAGACGCCCACCTATCCGGGGGCGCTGGCGGCGGCCAGGGCGGCCGGGCTGCGGGCCACGGCCGTCCCCATGGACAGGGACGGCGTACGTCCTGAGCTGCTGGCCGAGGCGTTCGCCGTCACCGGTGCGCGGGTCTTCTTCTGCCAGCCCACCCTGCACAACCCCTCAGGAGCCACCCTGACGGTCGAGCGCAGGGAGCAGGTGCTGCAGGTCGCCAGGGCGGCGGGGGCGTTCGTGATCGAGGATGACTTCGCCTGCTACCTGACCGAGCAGGCGCCCCCTTCCCTGGCGTCCATGGATGAGCACGGGACCGTCGTCCACGTGAAGTCGCTGACGAAGATCCTCTCGCCGAGCATGCGGGTGGCGGCCGTCATCGCCAGAGGGCCCGCCGCCCACCGGCTGCGGGCGAGCCAGCTCGTGGAGTCGTTCTTCGTGGCACGGCCGCTGCAGGAGACGGCGCTGGAGTTCGTGGGATCGCCGGCCTGGCCGCGGCATCTGACGGCCGTGCACGCCGAGATCAGGACCAGGCGCGACGCGCTCGCGACCGCTCTGGCCGCCCGCATGCCGCAGGCAGAGGTGCATCTGCTGCCCATCGGCGGGATGCACCTGTGGGTCCGGCTGCCCGCCGAGGTCGACGAGAACGCCCTGGTCGAGGCCGCGAGGCGCAACGGGGTGCTGGTGAGCCCGGGCAGGATGTACTACCCGTCCGAGCCGCCGGGGCCCAGGATCCGGGTGACCCACATGGCCGCCGCCCACCTCGCGGAGCTGCACGAAGGAGTCCGGCGGCTGGCCCAGACGCTGACCGCGATCTTGTAGCCGACACGCCGCTTAAGAGCCGTGAAGAGGGGTTCGCGTCGTCTCCAAGGGTCAAACACCGATACGGTGTAACTCGTGCCTTGTGGCATGAACGGCAGGCGAAGGAGCGGGCCGAGATGGCAGACGTAGGCGTCCGGGCGGCCCGGCGCGAGGACGTGCTCCAGGTTGCGAATTGTCAGATCCGCGCCTGGCGCTACGGCTATCGGGATTTCCTCCCCGAGGGCCCCCTCGAGCAGATGACAGGCCCGGCAGCCGAGAAGATGTGGCTCCGCCAGTGGGACGAGGCGATCGTCGCCCCGCCCACCCCCAGGCACAGGGTCCTGGTGGCGGTGGAGACCATCCTGGACACCGAGGGCTTTCCCGCCCTCGGCGCGGGCGGCAGCGCCGCCCTGACCACCCCCCGGGGTGGCGAACGCGTGGTGGGGCTGGCCTCACACGCTCCCGCCGAGGATCCCGACCTGGATCCCACCGTGGCGGCCGAGATGCTGACGTTGCTGGTCGACCCCGATTTCGTACGCAGGGGTCACGGCAGCCGCCTGCTCAACGCGACCGTGGACTACCTGCGCGATGACGGCTTCCGACAGATCGTCACCTGGGTGTTCGCCGACAACTACGCGGTGCTCGGTTTCCTGGAGTCGGCGGGCTGGGGCGAGGACATGGCCGAGCGCGTGCTGGACATGGGCCGCCCGATCAGGATGGTCAGGCTCACCACGGACATCAGCTAGAGGACGAACGACATATGGCAACCCCCGGCCAGTGGATCGCCGGCGCACGCCCGCGTACCCTCGCGAACGCCGTCGTGCCCGTCATGGTGGGCACCGGAGTGGCGATCGGGCAAGGCGGATTCGTGTGGTGGCGGGCGGTCCTGGCACTGCTCGTGGCGCTCTCGCTGCAGATCGGCGTCAACTACGCCAACGACTACAGCGACGGCATCCGCGGCACCGACGACCAGCGGGTCGGCCCCATGCGGCTCGTGGGCTCGCGCGTGGCCCCGCCGCGGCAGGTGCTCACCGCCGCGCTGACCTGTTTCGGGGTCGCGGCGGTGCTGGGGCTGGTCCTGGTGGTCGTCACGCGGGCGTGGTGGATCCTGCTGGTGGGCGCCGCGTGCATCGCCGCCGGCTGGTTCTACACGGGCGGCAAGCGCCCGTACGGCTACCGCGGGCTGGGCGAGCTGGCCGTGTTCGTCTTCTTCGGCGTCGTCCCCGTGGTGGGCACCGCGTACGTGCAGACCGAGTCCCTGAGCTGGCCCGCCTTCTTCGCCTCGATCCCGGTCGGGCTGCTCTCGTGCTCGATGCTCGTGGTCAACAACCTGCGGGACATCGGGACGGACACCCAGTCGGGCAAGCGCACGCTGGCCGTGATGCTGGGGGCCGAGCGCACCCGTGCGCTCTATGTGGCCTGCCAGGTGGTGCCGTTCGTGGTGGCGCTGGGGATGGTCGTGATCACGCCGTGGACCGCGCTCGCCCTGCTCGCCGTGCCGCTGGCGATCCCCGCGATCAGGACCGTGCTGGCCAAGGCCGTGGGCCCGGCGCTGATCGCGGTGCTGCAGCAGACGGGCAAGCTGCAACTGGCGTACGGGCTCCTTTTCGCCGTGGGACTCGCGCTCATCTTCTAGGCTTGGGCGGGTGAAGGACTTCATCGCCGGACTCCCCAAGTGCGAGCTGCACCTGCACATCGAGGGCACGCTGGAGCCCGAGCTCAAGTTCGAGCTGGCCGAGCGCAACAGCCTGGAGCTGCCGTACGCCTCCGTCGAGGAGATGCGGGCCGCCTATGACTTCGACGACCTGCCGTCCTTCCTCAAGATCTACTACGAGGGCATGCAGGTGCTCCGCACCGAGCCCGACTTCTACGACCTGGCCATGGCCTACCTGCGCAAGGCCGCCGAGCAGAACGTCCGCTACGCGGAGATCTTCTTCGACCCGCAGGCCCACACCTCGCGAGGCGTGCCGTTCGACGTGGTGATCAGGGGCCTGCGGCGGGCGCTGATGGACGCCGAGGCCCGGCTCGGGGTGCGGGCGCAGCTCATCATGTGCTTCCTGCGCGACTTCCAGGCCGAGTACGCGATGGCGACGCTGCTGGAGTCGCTGCCGTACAAGGAGTGGATCGTGGGCGTGGGGCTCGACTCCGACGAGAAGGGCAA
This sequence comes from Nonomuraea sp. NPDC049695, assembly GCF_040674955.1. Taxonomy (NCBI): domain Bacteria; kingdom Bacillati; phylum Actinomycetota; class Actinomycetes; order Streptosporangiales; family Streptosporangiaceae; genus Nonomuraea; species Nonomuraea sp. NPDC049695. Next base: position 23,029 of record NZ_JBFANV010000085.1, read on the forward strand.
CCCACCGGTCAAGTTCGCGGCGGTCTACGAGCGCGCCAGGCAGGAGGGCTACCTGCTCACCATGCACTGCGACGTCGACCAGGACGACTCGATCGAGCACATCCGTCAGGCCGTCGAGGACATCGGCGTCAACCGCGTCGACCACGGCGTCAACATCCTGGAGGACCAGCGGCTGGTCCAGGTGGTGCTGGAGCGGGGCATGGGGCTGACCTGCTGCCCGATCTCCAACGGCTACGTCACCGACTCGATGAAGGCCGAGGGCATCCGCAAGCTGATGGACCTGGGCGTGCGGGTGACGATCAACTCCGACGACCCCGCCTATTTCGCGAGTTATGTCGGCGAGAACCTCGAGTCGCTCCAGGAGGCCCTCCAGCTCACCCAGGAGGAGCTGGCCCAGCTCGAACGGAACGCCTTCGAGATCACCTGGCTGCCCCGGCATCTCAAGGACGCCTACCTGGCCGAGGTCGACGCGTACCTCGAGTCGAGAGGCGATATCACAGTTCGATAACCCGCGATAGTCGGCGGTGCGGGCGATGCATCCTCTTTAATAGGGGGAATCATGCCCGATATCGCGATGCTCTCGGACGCGCCGGTGGACTGGCGCGGTGATCTTCTCCAGTTCCGTCGGTACGTCGACCCGCTCGTTTCGGTCATTACCAATCCGCGCACTCAGACGCCTTTTACCATCGGCGTTTTCGGCGCGTGGGGAAGCGGTAAATCGACCCTGCTGCAAATGGTCGACCAGCGGCTCCTCGACCGGCACGGCGCCGAGTTCGTACGCGTGCATTTCAACCCCTGGGTGCACCGCCGCGAGCCCGAGATGCTCCTCCCCCTCCTGAACGCCCTGCACACGGCGCTGGACCAGGACCCCGCGCACCGCTTCGCCGACAGCGTCAAGCGGCTCGGCGCCATCATGCTGAACCTCGCCGCCGACGAGCTGCTGAAGCGGATCAATGTGGGTTCCGCGAGCGTGGAGAAGATCGGCAAGCTCGCGCAGCAGTACGCCGAGATCCGCGGCCAGGTCGACAGCCAGACCGGCCGCCTGCGCGGGCTCCTGCAACAAGAGGCCGACCGTCTGGCCGAAAAGGGCAGGAAAATCATCTTCTTCGTTGACGACCTCGACAGGTGCGAGCCCGACCAGATCATCGACGTGCTGGAGTCGATCAAGCTCTTCCTCGACCTCAAGAACGTCTTCGTGATGATCGCGCTCTCCAAGGACGTGGTCGACCGCGGGGTGTCGGTGAAGTACAAGCCGTTCGGCTTCCCCGATCATGCCGTCATCGCCGACGACTACCTCGACAAGATGATCCAGCTCCCGCTGCACCTCTACCCGATCGGCTCCGCGGAGGTGGGCGACTTCATCCGCGGCTCGCTCCTGGGCGACCTGGCGGCTAGGCACGTCGCGACGCTGGAGAGGATCGTCGCGCCGAACCCGAGAAAGATCAAACGCGTGCTCAACCTGCTGCGGGTGACGGAGGCCATCATCGAGGGCACGCCGAGCCTCGCCGGGTTACAGCCCGACCTGGTCGTGCGCCTGGTGGTGCTGCGCGTGCAGAGCCCCGACCTGTTCATGGACGTGGTGCGGCAGCCGGCGCTGCTGGTGGCTCTGGAGCTGGTCCACCAGGACAAGCTGGCCACCGACACGCTCCGGGGCTTCCAGCTGCGCTTCGGCGCGCGGGCCGAGGAGATCCAGGCCTTGACGAAGGCCTACCACGGCAAGCACGACTTCCTCGCGCCGCTGTTCACCGGCTCGGCGTTCGAGCCGGCCGCCGCCGAGCTGCCCGACTACCTGACCATGATCGGTGGATGAGATGCACCCCGCCGACGCCCGCTACGAGCTCTACGGCCTGGAGGAGAACCCCTACGCCGTCAGGCCTCTGGACGCCGTCGCCTGCGACTCCGACCGCGAGCTGCTGCTCGAGCTGGCCGGCATCCGCCTGCGGGCGATCGAGGAGGCCGTCCGGCGGGCGGTCGCCAGGAGGCGGCCCGCCTTCTTCCTGATCACCGGGGTGGGCAAGAGCGGCCGGACCTCGCTGGCCAACCACGTGATGCGGCTCTACAGGGACGCCTGCGACAAGCCGGACTACACGTTCGTGACCCACGAGGCCGAGCCCGAGGACATGACGCACGACGCGTACGCGCAGATGACGTCCACGCTGCTCGACCTGCGCAACAAGATGAACGAGTGCGCGATCAGGATCCCTGACGAGCTGCGCGCCCGCTTCACCGAGCTGAGCCGGCGCAGCAGCGTCGACCCGATGAACGAGTACGACCTGCAGGAGATCGCCGGGTTCGCCGGCGCCACCTTCGCCGCCGCGAACGTCGGCTTCGGCATCCGGTACGAGAGCGTGCCGACCAAGAAGCTGATCTGGCTGGCCACCAAGGTGTTCGAGAGCACGAGCACGGTCGTCGTCTTCATCGTGGACGCCTACGACCACGCCAACACCGCCCAGCTGACCATGGCCGACCGGGAGCGGTTCGCCACGCGGGGGCAGATCGTGGACCTGGGCACCCTGACGCCGGAGCAGATCGCCGAGCTGGCCCGCCGCCGGTGGAACGGCCGGCCGCCCCCGCCCTTCCACGATGAGGGGCTCAGGGACGCCCTGAGCGGCCGCACGTACACCGTGGGCCAGGCCATGCGGCGCCTGGAGCTGCTGCTCGAGTTCCGCCTCAGAGAGTACGACAAGGACGACCCGTGGCCGACGGCCGACCTGCACATGCCCGAGAACTGGCTGCGGCTCAGGATCTGGCAGGGCGAGAGATGGAACGGGCTTGGAGGCATCCATGGCTGACTACCCGCGGCGCAACCCCTTCCCGGCCCGGGGCACCTCCAGCGCGGAGGAGACCTCCCTGCCCGGCTTCCTGAGCGACTGGTCGCGCCACACCCCCACTGCGATCCTCCCCGGCGTGCGCGGGACCGAGCGGACGGCGAGGGCCTACCTCGACGGCTTCCCTCGCGACGGCGCGCTCAGCTGCATGTACGGCGCCCACGGCACCGGCAAGACACACGCCGCCCGCCACATGATGGCGTTCGTCCACGGTGAGAACCCCGAGGCGATCCAGGTCTACCTGCGCTTCCAGGAGGACGACTTCGTCGCCGCCTACCGCCGCCTGGTCTCCCAGCTGCCGCAGACGCTGCTCGCCGACCTGAGCCTGAGCTACCTGGGCACGATCGAGGACGACCTGGCCGCCAGAGCGGCTGTCCCCGCCGCGGGCGAGCCGATGGAGCTGCTCGGCGCCGACCAGGTCGAGACCGGGGAGGTGCTGGAGGAACAGGCCAAGGAGATCGCCGCCGTGGCCGGCGACGCGCCCAGGTTCCAGCGGGCGCTGTCGTACCTGATCAGGCCCGGTTACTCCGAGGCCGCCTACGACTGGCTGTGCGGCAAGCCGATCAGCGCCGAGGCCGCGGCCGCCATCGGGGTCGGCGGCCGGATCGACGACCCCGTGACCTGCCGCTACGGCCTGCAGCTGCTGACCACGCTGGTGACCAGGGGCGGGCGGCCGTTCGTGGTGGTGCTCGACCAGTGCGAGAAGTTCCTGCTGGAGGACGGCGAGCCGGTGCCCGCCAACGCCGGTCTCCTGCAGGGCCTGGTCGAGGTGATCCCGCGGGCCCGCGGGCTGCTGCTGCTCGTGACCAGCGAGAGCGGATGGGACGCCATGCCGCAGGACCTGCGCCAGCGGCTCGGCGCCGGAGCCTGTCACCTGCTGCCGCTCACGCCGGAGGAGGCGCGGCAGGTGCTGGCCGCGTACATCGGCGCCGCTTCCCAGGGCTCCTCCGACGGCATCCGGCCGTTCACCGAGAAGGGCCTGCTGGCGCTGCTGCGTCACAGCGGCGGCAACATCCGCCTGCTGCTGCAGTTCGCCTGGTCGAGCTTCGAGGAAGCGGCGCCGCGATCGGTGCCGATCGACGCCGGAGTGGTCGCCCGTGCCGCGTCCAGCCACAGCCGCTGCCCCGGCCTCACCCGTCTGGCCATGCTTGTCGAGAACGAGCTGCACACGCGCGGGCTCAGCGCGGAACGGGTCGAGGAGAACGGCCGGATCATGTCGTTCCAGCTGCCCGACCAGCGCGAGCCACGCGTGGTGATCAAGCTGTCCGAGGCGGTGTTCTTCGACGACGAGGCGCTGAACGCGACCGAGCTCGTCGGGTCCACCGCCCGCTCGGCCTTCACGGCGCTGCTCGTCACGGGGTACGTCAGCCCGCCGGTGCTGGACGAGCTGCGCGGCGCGCTGCACGCCGTGCTGGTGGCCGACGGCTCCGCCGCCTTCGCCCGCGACCTGCACGGGCTCGTCGAGCGGATCGCCTCCATGCCCGCACGGGACGGCCGGCCGGGCGAGCTCGACCCGACCGCGCGGGCACGCCTTGAGGAGCTGTACGCCGACCGGCTCGGCGAGGCGGCGGCGCTGCGCCACGAGCTCGCCAAGCTGGCCGAGCGGCTGGAGGACGACCAGCGCAGACCGCGTCCCGGCTGGCCCGCCCGGCGCGCGGACCTGGTGGAGCGCGTCTCCCAGGTCAGGGCCGAGCGCGCCGCGGCCGACTGGGAGGAGTTCCGCAGGAGCCGCACCGACGTCGTCAACCAGCGGGAGACGCTGCTCGGCTGGCTGGCCGTGGCCGTCGGCGCGGCGGCGGTGCTGACCGTCATCGCCCTGGCGACCGCCTCGCTCCACTCGATCCCGTTGAGCGCGGCGCTGGTGGCGGGAGCGCTCGGCGCGGCGGGCGGCGCCGTGCTCGCCCAGAGGAGGCTGGCCGCGATCGGGGTGGGCCATCCGAAGGCGGTCCTGCGGTCCCAGCGCGACCTCGACCGGCTCGCCCGCGAGACGGTGCCCGACGCGCGCTCCGCCGATCCGCTCAGGCGCTACGCCTACGCGCTCAAGGAGGACCCGGACGAGGCGTATCCCCGTCTGGCGGAGGCCCTGCTGCGGGAGCCGCTGCCCCTCGTCAGGCAGGCCATGGGGCACCGCCTGGCCGCGTCCACCCGCCTGGCCGCGGACTGCGTGCCCGAGGTGCTGCGCGGGCGGCGCGAGGGCGTACCGGAGGTCCTGCTGCTGCTGGCGCGCAGGCAGCGGCGCGCCGAGTCGGGGCCGCCGCGCGCGCTCCGCGACCTGCCACCCGAGCTGCGCGTGCTCGTCGCGCTCGCCAACCCGGACGCGCTCGAACTGGCCGACGGCGCACTCACGCAGCAACCCGCCGACCTGGCGCTGGAGGCGCTCGGCGTGCGCGGGTCGCAGCACCTGCTCGCGCTGGCCTTCCGCGGCGGCGTGCCTCAGACCGCGCCGATCGAGATCCCGCCGACCGCACTCAGAGCCACCGCGCACCTGCTGTCCCCGCTGGAACGCGACGGGCTCGGCACCTACGACTGGCTCCCGGTGATCACAAAAATAGATGATCTATACCTATTTTTCGAGGAATTGCTGTATTACCAAGAGGAAATTCGCTCTAGCAGCCATAAATCTTGACTAGCCCTCGAAGTCGTGAGACATAGGGACCGGGGGCCAGCGCCGTTTCCCGCTCGATCGAGCCCAGGATGGGGCGCACGACGCATAAGGGGTAGCCGTTGTTAGGAAGCCCTGATTCGCAGCCGCTGCTCACCGGGGGATTCCCCGAATTACTCGACGTCGAGGCGCTGCTGGCGAGCGGCTGGAAACCGCTGGCGTTCCAGCAGTTCATTCTGAAGATCCACAGCCGCTGCGATCTCGCCTGCCGCCACTGCTACGTGTACGAGATGGCGGACCAGGGCTGGCGCGACCAGCCCCGCAGGATGTCCGACGCCATCGCCGAGCGGGCCATCGAACGGATCGCGGAGCACGCCACCCGGCACGACCTGCCGGAGATCGACGTCGTCCTGCACGGCGGCGAGCCGCTGCTCGCGGGTCCCGACCTCATCTCCCGGCTGGTACGCGGCATCCGGGGCGCGGTCAAGACCGGCACCCGGGTCAACGTCAACATCCAGACCAACGCGGTCCGGCTCGACGAGGAGTACCTGCGGCTGTTCGAGTCGCTGGAGATCCGCGTCGGGGTGAGCATGGACGGCTACGCGGAGGGCCACGACCGGCACCGCCGCTTCGCCAACGGGCGCGGCAGCCACGCCCAGGTCAGCGAGTCGCTGCGGCGGCTGACCGCGGGGCCGTACCATCACCTGTTCAGCGGGATCCTGTGCACGGTGGACGTGCGTAACGATCCGCTGCGCACGTACGAGGCGCTGCTGGAGCACGACCCGCCCGCGGTCGATTTCCTGCTCCCGCACGGCAACTGGGCGACACCGCCGCCCTTCCGCGTACCGGGCTCGCCCGAGACGCCGTACGCCGACTGGCTGATCACGGTCTTCGACCGCTGGTACGACAGCCCGGTCCTGCAGACCGAGATCCGGCTGTTCCGCGAGATCATGCGCCTGCTGATGGGCGGCCGCTCCCGGGCCGAGTCCGTCGGGCTGTCGCCGATACGCATGATCGTGATCGAGACCGACGGCAGCATCGAGCAGTCGGACATCCTGAAGAGCGCGTACCACGGCGCGCCCGAGACCCGGCTGCACATCCTGCGGGACCCGCTGGACGCGGCGCTGCGGCATCCGTCGATCGTCGCGCGGCAGATCGGCGAGCTGGCGCTCTCCCCCGACTGCCGCCGCTGCGAACTCGTGTCCACCTGTGGCGGCGGCCTCTACGCCCACCGCTACAGCCCGGACGCCGGCTTCTCGGAGCGCTCGGTCTACTGTCCCGACCTGTACCGGCTGATCTCGTACATCGGCGCGCGGTGCGAGCGCGACCTCGCGCGGCTGCGGGGAGCGGGATGAGCCCGTCCCCGCATCTGATCTCCCGCAGGTCGTTCTCCGGGCTGGCCACCAGCGAGGGCGGCGCGAAGGCCGTGGGCGAGCTCTGCGCCGCGCAGGAGAGCAAGCACCGCCTGCTGGTGGCGCTGCTCGTGGACGAGGCCGGAGCACACCGGCACGCCGCCCTCGTGGCCCGCGCCTCCGAGGCGCTGGAGGAGATGGAGGCGGACGCCCCCGAGGAGGTCGGCCGCCTGCTGCGCCACCCCGCGGTGGGCGCGTGGGCGCTGAGCGCGTGCCGGGGTCGCGCGGACCCCGGGCGGCTGGCGGCGGTCGCCCTGGCCGCGGCCGTGCTCACGCGTACCGCCTGCCGCCTGGACGTGCCGGTCGGCGGCCCGCTCATGCTGCCCTCCGTGGGCCTGCTGAGCCTGCCCGGCGACCTGCCGGAGGTGGCCGAGGTGTCGGTCGAGCCCGCGAAGGACGGAGCCTCGGACGGCGGGGCCGAGCTGCGGGTCGGCGGCCGTACGTACCGGGTGGACGTGGCGGGCGACCGGCCGGGCTGGCAGGTGCTCCATCGCGTGCCCGTCGCGCCCGGCGTGACGATGACCATCGACGACCTCGACCCGTACCGCTGGCCCGGGGACGACGCCGACGGGCGCCTGAGCGGCGAACGGCGGCGCACGTGGGTCTCCTGCCTGCGCGAGGCGTGGGAGATCCTGGGCTCGCACCACCGGACGGTGGCGGGTGAAGTGGCCGCCGCGGTCTCGGTGCTCACGCCCGTGGTCGCCCGGACGAGCGACCAGCACAGCGCCTCGGCGCGGGTCACGTTCGGCACGATCGCGCTGTCCGACCCGATCGACGGCCTGGGCATGGCGCTGACCCTCGCCCACGAGCTCCAGCACGCCAAGCTGGACGCGCTCAGCGCGGTGGTGGAGCTGACCCTGCCCGACGACGGGCGCCGCTTCTACGCGCCCTGGCGCCCGGACCCGCGCCCGCTCTTCAGTCTGCTGCACGGCGTGTACGCGCACGCGGGCGTGGCCGGGTTCTGGCGGCGGCACACTCAGGACGCCGAGCACGGCACGCGGGCCCAGGTCGAGTTCGCCCACTGGCGCGAGGCGGCGTACCAGGCGAGCCGGACGCTCCTCGACAGCGGCGGGCTGACGGAGGCCGGCACCCACTTCGTGGCCACGCTCCGCGACACGCTGGGGCGCTGGCGGGCCGAGCCGGTGACGCCTGCCGCCGCCGCCCAGGCCCGCCTGCGGTCCGAGCACCACAGGGAGGCCTGGGTCAGGACGAACACCCAGGTCTAGACGGGTCTAGATGGGCGGCGGGTCGAAGTCGCCGTGGAGCCGCTCGCCGGCGAGCACCGACAGGGTCTCGGGGTGGTCGCGCCCGAGGACCGCGTCCAGCCGCCGCGTCGTGTCCGCCAGCAACCGTTCGGCCTCCTTCTGGCTGCCCGTGGCCCGCAGGTCGAAGCTCAGGTTGGCGGCGCACACGAGGCTGAGGTAGTGGTCGGGGCCGAAGGCCGCCTGGATCCGCCGGTGGTTCTCCTCGCCCAGGCTGCGCGCCTCGTCGTGCCGGCCGAGCGCGGCCAGGTCGTTCTGCAGGTTGATGGCGCAGCTCACGGTGTAGTCGTGGTCGGCGCCGAGGCGCTCGGTGAGGCCGGCGAGGGCCCGTTCGCTGATCTGGCGCGCCTTGGCGGGGTCGCCGTTCAGGCGCGTGAGCAGCGCCAGGTTGATGCTGCCCGCGTGGGTGAACGGGTGGTTGGAGCCGAACACGTTGGGATAATGGTCGAGCGCGCGCTTCGCGAGCTGCAGCGCCTCCGCGACGTCGCCGTCGGCGCGCAGGGCGTTGGACAGGCCGAGGGCCGCGGCCATCGTGTCGGCGTGCACGTCCCCGTACAGCCGCTCCAGACGGGTGTAGGTGTCCCTCAGGAGCTCCAGGGCCTCGGGAAGCCGCCCGCTCCGGCGCAGGGAGATCGCGTAGTCCTTGGCCGCCAGCAGGGTGATGGGGTGGTCGTCGCCGAGCTGCGCCACGCCGTACTGGTACGCCTCCTCCGCCATGTCGGTGGCGATCTGGACCTGGCCGCCGAGCCGCACGGCCCGGCTCAGGTTGGTCCAGGTGGAGAGCAGGACGCGGCGCCCGATGCCTTCCGCGCTGCTCCTGTGCAGGTAGACATCCTGGAGCAGCCTCCCGGCCGCGTCGTAGTCGCTCGTCAGCGCGTAGTCGATCGCCAGGTTGTTACGGGCTTGCAGGGTTTCGCCGGACTGGGGGCCGGTCACCCGCTCGTATGCCTCGAGCAGCTCCTGGTCGCTCTGCCGTGCCTGGAAGAACTCACCGCGGCCGCGGAGCGCTCCCGCGTTGCCGTTCTTCGCCCAGAGCGCCTCCAGGCGCTCAGGACCGATCGTCTCGATCATCCCCTGCAAGGCCTCCGACATGAGCTCATAGGCCCTGGTGTAGAAGGTCAGGCCCAGGTAGACGATGCCGAGGTGGATGCGGGCGACCAGCACGTCGACATGCTGGGCGCCGCTGACCTCGGTCCACTTGGCGATGTACTGGTTCAGCAGCGCCTCCGCCTGCCTGTAGCTGCCTCGCACGTACAGGTAGCGCACCAGGTCGAGGGCGAACGTGCGCACGGACGGCACCGTGCAGTCGATGACGCCGGAAGGCTCGAGGTGGGCGGCCAGCTCCTCGAACCGGGGCCACCTGGCCGTGTCGTCGGGGTCGCTCGGCGCGGTGCCCGCCAGCAGCATGTGCACCTCGTGGCGCAGCTCCTCGCGGTCCTCCGGGTTGGTCTCGTCGCGGAGCAGCGCCTGGTTGAGCCGGTGGACCTGGAGGGTGCGGGTGGACGGCTCCACCTTGACCAGGGCGAGGCGTTCGAGATTGCTCAGCGCGTTGGTGAGCATGATCGGGTCGGACAGGATCTTCCCCAGGCGCGGGCCCACCGCCCGGTTGCCCCGCCGGAACACGTCGCGCGGGATGGGCTCCGGGCCGAAGAACGCGCAGCAGCGCAGCAGCTCGACCGCCTGCGGCACGCGGTCCTCGAGCTGCGAGACCGACACCTGCCACGCCGCCGTCATGGACTGCGGATAGGTCGGCGACTTCTCCAGGCTGAGCACGGCGCCCGTCCGCTTCTTCACCAGGCCGACGTACTCGTCGACCGACATCAGTGTGCGCAGCAAGAGAGCGGCGGCCTGCTCGAGCGCGAGCGGAAGGTCGCCGAGCACCTCCGCCACCAGGTTGGCCTCCGACTCGGTCATCGCGCTGCCCAGGCGCTTGAGCAGGAACGCCATGCTCTCCTCGCGCTTGAACACGTCGACCGCGACCGTGTCCTCGTAGTCGCTCCAGCGCGAGTTGCGGGAGGTGATGATGACGTGGCCCGGCCCCCGGGGGATGTAGTCCTTGACCAGGTCGGGCTCCTCCGCGTTGTCGAAGATCACCAGCCAGCTGCGGTAGGGCACCCCGCTCTGCAACGCGCGCAGCACCGACTGCGCCGCCTGCTCCACCCCGGTGCTGGTGGCGGGCGGCAGGCCGAGTGCCGTGGCCATCGCGGCCAGCGACGACGGCACGAGCATGGGCTGGTCGGCCGAGACCCACCAGACGAGGTCGTAATGGGTGCGGTACTGCCAGGCGTACTCGACGGCCAGCTGGGTCTTGCCCACACCGCCGAGGCCCTGCAGCGCCATGGGCTGCGCCACCACGGCGGTCACGGGACTGATGCTCTTCCTCAGGGAGAGCAGCAGGTCCGCGCGACCGGTGAAGTTCGGATTGCGCTTCGGGACCCGTTCCCAGACCTGTGGCGCGCGCGCTGCCATGGAATGCGAGTTTTCCGACACGTCATCCTCCGCTCGGCGCCACGTACAGGTTCTTATAGCTGTATGGCCCCATCGTAAAGGTTGATTAGTCGAGCGGTTTATCACAGAATTAATACACATAAAAAATCTTGCTCGGCCCCGTCGGGCAAGATCTGTGCGCACGCTCATAAGCGCCCACATGTCACCCGACATCCGGGTGACCGAAAAGGACGGAGTGCACATGCGTGACGGGCAGTATGGTTCAGGCAAGCTGATCGACGTGACAGCCGTGTCCCTGCGCAAGCTCCACGAGATGGACAGCGCCGCGCTCCGGGACGTGCTGACCGCGTGCCTGACCGACGACAAGGAGCAAATGGCACGTTTCCAGAGCTCCATCTAAGACATACTCCGCATATCCCACCAGCGGGCCTGAAACCGGGCGCGCCCGGGCAACAATTCATCTCCGCGGTGGGTGTGCCGGCCGCGCCGGACGTGCAAGGATTATCGATCTCCTTGACCGTCACGCAGGAAATGTGCGATGAAACGCGGCTGCGGAGGGAATCGCCATGACGACTTCCGGCATGGGTACGCAGGCGGCGCCGGGGCCGTACCGGGGCTCGCGCGCATTTCGCGCCGAGGACCGCCACCGATTCTTCGGGCGCGGCGCCGAATCCCACGAAGTACGCAAGCTGTGGCGGGAGCAGCGGCTGACCGTCCTGTACGGCGCCTCGGGGATCGGGAAGACCTCGCTCCTCCAGGCGGGTGTCATGCCGCTGTTCAGCCCCGGCGCGGCCGATATCCTCCCGCTCGGCCGGGTGTCCTACGGGTCGTCCTTCCCGCAGGCCGCGCTGCCTGACCACAATCCGTACGTTCTCGCGCTGCTGATGTCGTGGACCCCGCCGGCGCCGCCCACTGGCCTGGTGGGCATGACGATTGCGGCGTTCCTCCGCTCCCGGCCGGTCAAGCGTGACGCCTTCGGCGAGCCGACGCCGATCCTGATGGCCATCGACCAGGTCGAGGAGCTGTTCACCGGCGGGCAGGGGCAGCAGCCGTACCGGCGCTGGTTCTTCGGCCAGCTCGCCGAGGCGCTCCGCGACAACCCCCGCCTGCGCCTGCTGCTGTCGATCCGTGCGGACCGGCTCCCCGACCTCATGAAGTACGAGCGCGAGCTTGCCAAGATCCTCAAGGACGAACGCGGGCTCGCCGACGCCCAGGAGCACGACCGCGAGCCCGGCGACTCGGGGCCGGAGCGCTACGCGCTGGAGGCACTGGGCTTCGACGGCGCGCTGGAAGCGGTCACCAGGCCGGTGGAGGGCACGGGGCGCGCGTTCGCCGAGGGCGCGGCCGAGCAGGTGGTGCGGGACCTCATCGCGATCAGGACGCGAGCGGGCAGCCGGCAGCGGGGCCAGGCGGTGGAGCCGGCCCAGCTGCAGGTGGTCTGCGAGTCGCTGTGGCGATCCCTGCCCCCGGAGACCACCGAGATCAGACGGAGCGACGTGCTCAGGTACGCCGACCAGGCGCTGTCCGAGCACTACGCCAGGCAGCTCAGGGAAATCGCCGTCGAACGCTTCAACGGCGACGTCCGCCTGCTGACCACCTGGCTGCGGCTGACCTTCCCCGGCCGGGCCGGTGGCGGGCCGCAGGCCGTCCGGCAGAGCGCGATCAGGTCGGCGGGGGTCGGCAAGACCGTGGTCGCCCTGCTGGTGAAGCGCCGTCTCCTCCGGGCCGACGAACAGCTGGGCGAGAGCTCGTACGAGCTGGCGTACGACCGGCTGCTCCAGCCGGTCGAACAGGATGAGCAGATCGTGGAGGCGATCCCCGTCGAGCTGCGCTCCGAGGACTGCCTCCGCGAGGCGGAAGGCGCCCTGCGCGAGGGCGATCTCTTCCTGGCCGCCCGGCTCGGCGAGGAGGCGCTGGCCCGGGCGCAGGAGCACGACCTCACGCTGCGCGCGCAGATCGAGTCGCTGCTCGGCAACGTCGCCCATCAGCACGGTGACCTGGACCGGGCCATCGCCCACTACGCCACGGCCGCCAGGAGCTTCGAGACCTCCGGGGCGGCGGCCGCCGTCGGCCCGCTGCTCACGGCCATCGGGAGGCTGCGGCTGGCACAGGGCTCGCCCGCGGCGGCCGTACGCGAGTTGCACGCCGCGATGATCCGCGTGCCGGCGGACCTGACGATCCAGACCGAGCTGGCCTGGGCGCTGTGGCAAGGCGGACATCCTGACGCGGCCGTGGGCGTGCTCAACGGCGTGCTCGACCGGCAGGGCAACAACATCGACGCCCTGCTCGGCCGCGGCCAGATCCTGGCCGGTATGGGGCGGCCGCAGGCCGCGCTCCGCGATCTCGAGCGGGTGGGGCCGCTGCGCCGGCCGTTCGCCAAGGTCGCGCACGCGCTCGCGCTCGCGCAGAGCAAGCGGGTGCAGGAGGCCCAGCAGGAGATGGTGGAGGCGCTGGCCGAGGCCGTGGATCATGGGCCGGTGCTGCTGTACGCGGCGCGTGTGGAGGAGCTGGCGGGCAAGAGCTCCTCGGCCGCGGCACTGGCCCAGCAGGCCATCGCGGCCTCGGCCCCCGCGATACCCGAGCACATGACCAGGGACGCCCGGCGGCTGGCTGGCGTCAGGTGAAGACCGCGCCTGTCAGACGGCCACCCGGCTCCAGGGGGAAGGCACGGCTGTCGGACGTCAGGCGGCGCTTCCGGGAGAGGCCGGCACCAGGTAGGCGCGCAGCACCCGCATGCGGGTGGCCGGCACCGCCACGCCGAGCATCGCGAGGAGCAGCACGAAGGAGCCGCCCGCCACCCCGAACCAGGTCACGAGGAAGCCGCCCAGAGGCGCCGCGAGGCAGATCGCGCCGTGGGAGGTCAGCCGGGAGACGCCGACCACGCGGGCCAGCGTCTTCGGCGGGATGCACTCCACCTCGATGGCCCTGATGCACACGTTGCTCACCGCCCCGCCGAAGCCCGTGATGAACAGCGCCATGGCGAAGAAGACCGCCCGGATCTCCAGCATCGCGCCGAGGGCCGCGGTGGACAGCGCCGCGACCCAGATCCACATGTGAACGAACAGGATCGAACGCATCGGCCGCCTGAGATAAGGCGTCAGTGCCGCTCCGACGGCTCCCCCGACGCCGGCGGATGCCAGCACGAGCCCGACCGTCAACGACGTGAGGCCGCTGGAACCGGCCACGAAAATCATGATCATCGCATTCACCATCAAATTGGTGATGGCGATGAGCGCGACCGAAGCGCGGAGAAACGGCTGGTGCTTGAGCGCCCGGAATCCGGCCAGCAGGTCCCGCTGCCACGACGGACGCGCCGGCAGCCGGCTGGGACCCGTGCGCATCCCCAGGAACAGCAGGAACGACATGGCGAAGAGCACCGCGTTGACCGCGAAAGGCATCAGGTATCCCAGCCCGAACAGGTAGCCGCCGAGCGGCTTGCCCGCGAGCGAGGCCAGATGGCTGGCGCTCTCCGTCCTCGCCAGCGCGTACCGCAGCCCGGTCCGCTCCACCAGGGACGGCACCAAGGACATCTCCGCCAGCATGTAGAGCACCCACATCGCACCCTCCACGAACGCGGCCAGGATCACGTGCGGCAGCCACACGTGATGCAAGAACACCAGCGCCACGCACACACTCACCACGCTCAGCCCGCGCACCGATTCGGCGAAGAGCACAATCGAACGAGGCGGTATCCGGTCAACCAGAATCCCGCCAGGAACATAGAGGATCAGAATTGGGAGTGTCAGGGCAAATCCGGTCCAACCCGCCGCAGCGGGTGATCCCGTTACCGCGAGCGCCAGAAGCGGATAAACCACACCGAGAGTGCGGGTGCCGATCGTGGAGATGGCCGAGCCGGCCCAGACCCTGACGAAGTCCGGCGTCCAAGGAGGCGGCGAGCCGCGCCGTGCCGCGTAAGTTCCTTCCACGCCCCCGCCCCAGCCGCTTCCCTCGGGCCGCATGACCTCTGCGTCATCAATACGCGTGGGAACAGCGACATAGTGCTTGCAACGGGATGCACGGGAAAACGTCGACCACCATATCGGCACTGCAACCCGTTGAAGTATAGCCAGGCAACGTGCAGGTAGGAGGCATTCTGGCTTTCCCAATTACGTACGTTTACCGACCGAATCATACTGTTTGCGATTCACTATCGCATAATAAGGCGATCAGGAGTATTGACCGCTCGGAAGGTGGCCTCACACCTTATGATCAACAATGCCCGGTTATCACGTGACCTCGCCGCCTTGGGGATCGGACCCGGGCAGGTCGTGCTCATGCATTCCTCTCTCAGCCGCCTGGGTCACGTCGAGGGCGGCGCCGGCACAGTGGTCGCCGTGCTGCGCGACCTGCTCGGCGGCGACGGCACTCTCACCGTCCCGAGCGGCACCTCCGCCAACTCCGACACCTCACCGCACTACCGCGGCGCCACCGCGGGGATGAGCCCGGACGGCATCGCTCGCTACCGCTCCGCGATGCCGGCCTACGACCCCCGTACCACGCCGTCCACGTCGATGGGCGTGATCGCCGAGTGCGTACGCACCCTGCCGGGCGCCCTCCGCAGCGCCCACCCGCAGACGTCCTTCGCCGCCATCGGTCCACGCGCGGCGGCGATCACCGGCGGGCACGCCCGCGACTGCCTGCTCGGCGAGCGCTCGCCGCTCGCCCGGCTCTACGACGCCGGAGCCCTGATCCTGCTGCTCGGCGTCGGCTACGACAAGTGCACCGCGTTCCACCTGGCCGAATACCGCTACACCAGCGACCCGCCGCGGCGCGGCTACCGCGCCGTGGTCGACGACGGGCAGGGGCCCGGGTGGTGCGAGTTCGTGGACGTGGACGTGGATGTGAGCGACTTCGAGGCCCTGGGCGCGGACTTCGACGGGACCGGCGCGGTGCGGCGCGGACGGGTCGGCGCGGCCGAGGCCCGCCTGTTCCCGCTCATCGCCGCCGTGGACTACGCCGTCGACTGGTTCGCCACCCACCGCAGGCGCTGGCCGTACTCGGCCTGATGGCCTCACGACCAGAGCGCGAGGAAAGCGGGAGAACTAGAGATTCTTTTCACAGAAGGAGAAGGAAGCCCTCCCATGGCCTCGCGATCTTCACTCTATCAGGCGGGGATCAGCTCATGCAGCGTCGCCGGCGTGTACACCCGCGCGCCCTCCGGCAGGTCGGCCGACGCCTGCAAGCCGATGTAGGTGGTGTGCTCACCCGCCGAGCCTTTGGCCCGCAGTAGGTCCACCAGGTACCGGACGCGCAGATGATCGCGTTCGACGATCGAGCGCACCAGCAGGGAGGCCGTGACGCGATTGCCTTCCACCTGGTTGAAGCCGGGGTGCCCCTTCAGGTAGAGGTGCAGCCACTTCACCTGCCAGGCGCCGTCGTCGCCGCGCAGGAAGACGAGCGGCAGGGCGACGCGGCCCGCGCCGCGCAGGTCGGACTTCATCCGCACCGTACGAGGCTCGAAGGGCATGCCCTCCTGCGCGGCCTCCCTGATCATGTACCCGAAGAACGCCTCAGCCGCCTCGTCGAACGCCTCGCCGGCGAAGATGTTGACCTGCGGGATGATGATCGGCCGGGTCGCCTGGGCGAGGCGGATGTTGATGAACTCGCTCGCGCCGTCGGCGGCGTCGGTGAGGTCGCCGGAGTACTCGGCGAAGCCGTTGCCGTAGTTCGTCCACGAGACGTGCTCGGCATTGCCGTAGGAGGCGTCCAGCATCAGGGCCGACAGGTCGTAGTCGGTGCGCCGCTCCGCCTGGCGCCAGTGGACGAAGAACCGCAGCAGTTCCCCGTCCACCCGCGACAGCGAGCCGCGCGGCAGCATGCCGAGCCCGGGCGCGACGGCCTTGCCGGACAGCGGCAGGGCGACGTCGAGCACCTCAGGATCGACGATCAGCTCGCCAGGGTCGGGCAGGCGCCGGGTGATCTCCTCATCCAGGACGGCCACCGCGCGCGCCACCACGTCCTCCTCCAGCCGCGAGCGGGCATCGGCCGTCGCCCAGGCCCGGCCGCGCCGGTTGACGAAGACGCGCCCGGAGGCGAGGCCGAGCCGGTTCTGCAGGTGCTCCCGCAACGACAGCAGGACCCGTCCGGAGGCCCCCGCCGCGGCCTTCTCGGCGGCCTCGAGCACGATGCCGGGGTCGGTGCCGGTCCGCAGCAGATGATCGAGACGGCGCAGCAGCGCACCGGGCGCCCTCTCCAGCAGCTCCACCGCGTCGCCGGTGCGGCCGCCCGACAGGGCCTCCTCGACGCGGCTGTCGAAACCGCGCACCTGGCGTACGCCTCGCGCGACCTCGAAGACCTGAGCGGCACGCGGGAAGCGCGGGTACTCGTGCGGGTGCAGCCGTTCACCGAGCCGCTTCCACGGCTCGCGATGGCGCGGAACGTCGCCGAGCTTGGCCGGCGATGCGACCGCGTCCAGGGCCTGCAGCAGGGCGCGGCGCTCGGCCCGCCGGAACGAGCGGAACCTGGTGGAGGTGGCCAGCGTGACATCGCCGCCGGAGCAGCCGCAGGCGAGCCGGAGCACGTCAGTCACCGTGTCCACGAGCAGCGGCCGGCCGGTGGCCAGGCGCACTTCGTTGATGACGGCGCGGTTTTCGCGCACCGGGATGCGTTCCGGCTCGTCGGTACAGAAGGCGGCCAGCGTGCGCAGCGCTGCCAAGTCCTCGGCCGGCAGTGGCGCCTCCGACCTCGCAAGAGAGAAGTACAGTTCGCGCGCTTCCGACTCCAGGCTTGCGCCGAGGTCCAGCACGGTCACCCGGTCGCCTGCCAGCGGCATGAGCTCGGCGTGCGCGGCCAGCAGGTCGGCATAGGTGTGCTGGTAACGGCCGTAACCAGGCAGCGCGAGCAGGTTGAGTGTCGCCGGCTGGACGCGCGCGGCGGCGACCGGGTCGAGCAGCGCCTCCCGCAACAGGCCCACCCAGAACTCCACAGTGTCGGGCACGTTGCGGGGGAAGTTGAGGAAGTAGGCGTTGTGCTGCACATGGTCACCGACCAGGTGGCGGACAGCGGCCAGGACGCGCGCGCCGAGATCGACCACGGTCTCGCCGCGCAGCTTCGCCAGCCGGTCGAGCAGGGCCGCCGAGCACTTGAACCCTACGCTCAGCAGCGCAGCGTCGAGCTGGCGGGCGGCCACCTCTCCCCAGCCCTGGTGGGAACCGGTGGGGGCGTCGCCGATGGGGACACGCAGCCGCCGCGCGATGACGAGGCTTTCAAGATTGTCCACGACCGCACCTTATAGCCGGAGCTTCCTGATATGCCGCACATTTCCGGTGGGCAAGCGGCGCGTAGCGGACGTTGCGGCACTGGCGGGAGCCGTCGTCGTAGCCCGTGGGACGATGCGCGGATTGGCGGTCGCATCCCGTTTCTTCCCGCACCCTGAAGGTCAGCCCGGCCGGCATGGCGCCGGCGTCCTGGAGAAGCTCGATGCTGCGGGCGACCCGCTGCATGTCGATCGTGGGAAGAGGTTGCGCACCGCCGAACCCGTCACTCTCGGGACGAAGGTCAGGCGTTGTAGCGGAGCCAGATCTGGTGCGCTTGGTGATGGCAGTCCCACTGGACGATGGAGGCGAAGTCGTCCAGCGATCCGCCGAGCACTTCCATGCACAGGTTGGTGCCGTCGTTCTGGTGCACGTTCGGGTCGGTGCTCTTGGTGATCCACACCTGCTCGGGCGTGTACGCGTAGCAGCCGATCTGCTTGATCGGCGCCATGAGGTCATGGCTCCAGGCCATGAGGCACTTTCCGGTGTAGGCGTTGCCGAGGAGGTGGAAGTCGATGGACCCGTCGCCCTCGGTGTGCCAGAGGTACCACATCTGCCCCGCCATGCCGGCGACGCACCTGTACTGCACGGCCGGCGCGCCGTTGTCCTTCGACCCGTTCAGAATGTCCAGGCACTTGCCGCTGTTGAGGTTCCGGTACGTGTACGGCCCGACCCACGAACCCTTGACCTGCACCCCGTCCTTGGTGACCGGCGGCGGGGGCGGCGCCGGCACGTCGTCGCCGGTGACGAGCGCGGCTTCCATGCCGGCGTTCAACGGCGCCGCGTTCGCCGTGCCGGACAGGCCGCCGACCAACAGTGCGACGGCCGAGACGAACGTGGCCATTCTCCTGACACGCATGACGATGTCTCCCTCTCGCGTGCGATTTGTACGGACGATCGCATCGCGAGGGGGGTTCGGACCAGGTCAGTAGCAGGACATTGGCCGGACGTCTCCACCATCAGCCAGGCACGGCCGTTCGGGGTCGGCACGATGAACGGCGGGAGCTATCTGGTCATCCTCGAGAGCCATCCCGAGGACCGCCACCGATTCAGCGGCGCATCACCACGCGGGGCGCGACCTCGATCCCCAGCTCGCGCTCATGCTCCACCACCGCGCGCAGCTCCGGCCCCCACTCCTCCTCGGGCATCACCGAGAAGCCGTGCCGCGCGTACCACGGCGCGTTCCAGGGCACGTCCCGATACGTCGTCAGCGTCACGGCCGGTGCCCCGGCGGCACCCGCGTGGTCGATGACCGCCGCCATCAGCCGCCCCCCGATGCCCTGGCGCATGCTCCGCGGATGTACGGCCAGCTGCTCCAGGTGCAGGTTGCCGTCCACCCACCCGATCATCGCGAACCCGGCCGGAGGAGTGCCCTCCACCAGGACGGCTCCGGGATCGTCCACCTCTTCGATCATGGTCGTGCCGGGCGGGAAGACGATGCCCACCTGCTCGAAAAGCCCGTCCGCCGCCAGCTCCACAGCGACCAGCCCGGCCAGCTCGTCCGTCTCCGCCCATCGCACCATGCCGACACGATCTCATGTTTCAGGCGGATCTCGCCGTTCGTATTAGTGTTTGTGCTCGTAGGCTCGGCTGTGCGGAGTCGAGACCCTCTCCTCACGGCGTGCCCACGACCGTACGGTGGTGGGCACGTCGTGTGCGGCCAGAGATCGCACACGGGCCTCAGAGATCGAGGAGTGGCTCCAGGCCCACGGTGAGGCCGGGCAGCTCGCGCACGCGGCGCACCCCGAGCAGCACGCCCGGCGTGAACGCCGACCTGCTCATCGTGTCGTGCCGGATCGTGAGGATCTCGCCGTCGCCGCCCAGCAGCACCTCCTGGTGCGCGATCAGCCCGGACAGCCGCACCGCGTGCACGTGCACGCCGCCGACGTCGGCCCCCCGGGCCCCGTCGAGCGCGGTGCTCGTGGCGTCGGGCATCTGGCCGAGCCCCGCCTTGGCGCGGGCCTCGGCAACCAGCTCGGCCGTGCGCCGGGCCGTGCCCGACGGCGCGTCAGCCTTGTTGGGATGGTGCAGCTCGACGATCTCGACGGACTCGAAGTAGCGGGCCGCCTGCTGGGCGAAGTGCATCATGAGCACGGCCGCGATGCCGAAGTTGGGGGCGATCAGGCAGTGGGTGCCCGGGGACTCGGCCAGCCACCCGCGCACGGTCTCCAGCCGCCCCTCGTCGAACCCGGTCGTCCCCACCACCGGGTGGATGCCGTGCCGGATCGCCCACTCGAGGTTGCCCATGACCACGTCGGGATGGGTGAAGTCGACCACCACCTCGGCGCCCTCGAGCCCCTCGATGGGGTCGTCCTTGTCGAGCGCGGCCACCAGCTCCATGTCGGCGGCCGCCTCGACTGCCTTGCACACCTCGACGCCCACGCGGCCGCGGGCGCCCAGCACACCTACCCTGATCACACGCCAACCTTATCGGACGGCGTCGGAGAAGTCCTTGTCGCCGTACGGGCCGATCACGGCGAGCGTGAGAGGCCGTTCGAGCACGTCCCTGGCCACCTCGTCGATCTCGTCGGGGGTGACCGCCTCGATGCGGGACAGCACCTCGTCCACCGACATCAACTCGTCGTAGACCAGCTCGTTCTTGCCGATGCGCGACATGCGCGAGCCGGTGTCCTCCAGGCCGAGCACGAGCCCGCCGCGCATCTGCCCCTTGCCGCGCATGATCTCGTCGGCGCTCAGGCCCTCGGCCACCACCCTGGACACCTCGTCCCGGCAGATCTTGAGCACGTCGTCGATCTTCGACGGCAGGCAGCCCACGTAGATGCCGAACTGGCCGGTGTCGGCGTAGGCCGAGGTGTAGCTGTAGGCGGAGTAGGCCAGACCGCGCTTCTCCCTGATCTCCTGGAAGAGCCTGGACGACATGCCGCCGCCCAGCGCCGCGTTGAGCACGCCGAACGCGAACCTGCGGTCGTCCGTACGGGACAGACCGGTCGTGCCGAGCACCAGGTTGGCCTGCTCGGTGGGCCGGTCGAGCACCCGCACGCCGGAGCGCGTCTCCGCCCCCGGGCCGCTGGTGCGCGGCGCGGAGAACTCGGCGGGTCCGCCGAGCGCGCCCGCCCGCTCATACGCCCTGGTGACCAGCTCGACGACCTCTTCGTGCCGTACGTTGCCCGCGACGGACACGACGGTGCGGCGAGGCCGGTAGTAGCGCTGGTAGTACTCGGCGATCCGGTCGCGACCGAGCGCGTTGATCGAGTCGACGGTGCCGAGAATGGGCCGGCCGATCGGCGAGTCGCCGTAGAGCGCGGCGGCGAACTGCTCGTGCACCACGTCGGAGGGGTCGTCGTCGTGCATGGCGATCTCCTCGAGGATCACGCCGCGCTCGGACTCGACGTCCTGCTCCGTGATGAGCGAGCTGGTCACCACGTCGGCGAGCACGTCCACCGCGATCGGCAGGTCCTCGTCGAGCACGCGTGCGTAGTAGCACGTGTACTCCTTGGCGGTGAAGGCGTTGATCTCACCGCCGATGCCCTCGATGGAGGCGGAGATCTCCATCGCGTCGCGCGTGGGGGTGCCCTTGAACAGCAGGTGCTCAAGGAAGTGGGTGGCCCCCATGTGCTCGGGGGCCTCGTCGCGCGAGCCGATGCCGACCCACATGCCGACCGCGACACTGCGCACGGTCGGCATGGTCTCGGTCACCACGCGCAGCCCACCGGGGAGGACAGTGCGCCTCACCACCCCGGCGCCATCCCTGCCGGGGTGCAGCGTGGTCGTACTCACAGGGCCTCCGAGGTGCCGCCGCGTCTAGCCGATCACGTGACAGGTGGCCGTCGCCGTCTTGGTGGGGTCGCTCTCCGAGGTGGCGGTGAGCT
>NZ_JBFANV010000086.1:0-44384 GCF_040674955.1 Nonomuraea sp. NPDC049695
TTGGAGTGACACACCTCTTCTACAGCGGCTCCGCTGCTTTGTTCACCGGCTTTGACGAACAGCCCTAACTCTTAACTGAACGGCGTTGGCTCTAGCCCGAGTGCCTACGACCGAGTCAGCCAGACATCCTCCTCCTCGGCACCTTGCCTGAACCCAACAGCACTCCCCCGGTAAGACCGCCGTCTCTAGGCACGGAAGTCGTCGTCCGGGAACGGGGGTTCGTCAGTCGGGTCGGGCTCCGGGGCGGGCGGCGGTTCCAGGACGGCGGAATCTGGGGCCTTGCGATAGGAGGCCGTTTGTTTGCGCAGGCGCCAGCCATTCGTGGTCCGTTCTATGTAGCCTGCTGCCGCCAGGCCGCCCAGGGCGCTCAAGGCGGCGTCCAGGCTTACGCCTGCGGCGACTGCGATGGATGCCGGGCCTGCGCCGCCGCGGGCGGGGATCGCGTCCAGGACCTTGCGGGTGGTCTCGTTGAGTTTGTCTCTGGGGACCGCCGGGGGTCGGGATTGAGTGGCCAGGTCGTCGCCTATGACGCCTACGAGGTCGATCATCTCCTCTGGCGAGGTGACGCATACGGCTTTGCGCTCGCGGAGGAGTTTGTGGCAGCCGGCTGACATGCCTGACGTGATCGGCCCGGGGACCGCGCCCAGGTGTCTGTTGAGGGACAGGGCGTGGGCGGCTGTGTTGAGGGCGCCGCTGCGCAGGGCCGCTTCCACCACCACCGTGCCTCGCGACAGGGCGGCTATCAGGCGGTTTCTGATCAGGAAACGGGCTCGGGTGGGGTGGACGCCGGGTGGGCACTCGCTGATCACGACGCCCTGGTCTCTGACGGCGGCGAACAACGTGTCGTGATCCGCCGGGTAGCAGACGTCCACCCCGCAGGCCAGGACGACCACCGTCGGGGAGCCACCTGCCAGGGCGCCTCGGTGGACCGCGCCGTCCACGCCGAAAGCGCCTCCCGACACCACGGTCCAGCCTGATTCGCTGAGACCGACGCCGAACTCGGCAGCGATGTGGGCGCCGTACGCCGTCGCGGCTCTGGCCCCCACCACCGCGACGGATTTGAGGCAGGAGAAGCGGAGGTCGGCGGTGCCGTGGAGCCACAGCCCCAGGGGGCGGCCGGGGCCTAGTTGGTCCAGTTGGGTGGGCCATTCGGGGCTGCCGGGAATGATCAATCTGGCACCCGACTTCACTCCGGCTTCGAGATCTGCTGCCGGGTTGGCGGCCGCCAAGCGGGCCTGCCAGGCGTTCAGGCGGGCGGTCAGATCGGGTGTGCGGTCCTGCTTGGCGTCATGGGCTCGCTGGGCCTCTTGGGCGGCGAACTCGGGCGGCAGGGCGCGTGCGCGGATCGCCTCCACTGCCGCCGGGGCGCCGTACTGCATCACCAGGCGGCCCATGACGGGGTCTCCGACGTCGGCGGCCCTCATGAGAGCGGCTCTCGCCTCAGTCTCGGTCTGAGGCCGACTCCGGGGCCGGCTCTTGGCCTGAGTCGTACCATCTACGCCATCGGCTGCACCATTGCCTGTGGCGGTGCCGGGCGCTGTGTTTACGGTGGGCGTGGTGCCTGTGGCGCTGCCCGCACCGGTGGCGGCGCCTGCGCTGGCGGCGGCGCCCGCATCAGTTGTGGTGGCGGTGCCTGCGCTGGTGGCGGTGCCCGCATCAGTTGCGGTGGCGGTGCCCACGCTGGTGGCGGCGCCTGCGCTGGTGGCGGTCTCAGCGCCTGCGGCGGTCGCGGTGGACGCGTCGCTGGAGGTCGCAGTGCCGGCGGCGGTGCTGGTGCTGCTCCCGGCTCGGATGGACATGAAAGCTCCTAAAGGGGTGCAGGACCAGAGGCCGTGTGGGCCGCGACGCGAGCTGAACAGGGCGATGAGCGGCGCGTCAGATGGTTGGGGGAGGAAGTGGGTGCCGGCGTCACGACTGCACCCCGAGCCAGAAGCCGAGTGCGGCGTTGGTCTCGTCCTGCTCCGGGGCGTCCTTGCCGGCCAGGTCGGAGAGCGTCCAGGCCACGCGTACGACCCGGTCGAGACCGCGGGCGGTGAGGGCGCCTGAGTCCAGGCAGGACGTCATGGGCTTCATGGCCTCGCTGGACGGGCGGTAGTCGGAATGGAGGAGGGCCGAGGGGATCTCGGCGTTCGTCCGCCAGGGGGTGCCGGCCAGGCGTTCGGCGGCTCGTTCGCGGGCCACGAACACGCGTTCGGCCACCGTCTTGCTCGTCTCCACGAACTGGCGGTCTGCCAGGAGCTCGCGTCTGGACGAGCGGGCCACGGTGACCTTCATGTCGATGCGGTCGAGCAGCGGGCCGGAGAGCCTGCCCAGGTAGCGGCGCCTGATCGTGGGCGTGCACTTGCAGCTCTCGCCCTGGTCTTCCGACTGGGCGCAGGGGCAGGGATTGGCCGCCAGCACCAGCATGAACCTGGCCGGGAACGTGACCGAGCCCGCCGACCTGGAGACCGTCACGCGGCCGGACTCCAGCGGCTGCCGCAGCGCGTCGAGCACGTGGCGGGGGAACTCCGGGGCCTCGTCCAGGAAGAGCACGCCCCTGTGGGCGAGGGAGACCGCCCCAGGGCGCACGGTCGCGCTGCCGCCGCCGACGATCGCGGCCGACGTCGCTGTGTGGTGCGGGGCGACGAACGGTGGCCTGCTCATCATGGGGGCGTTGGGCGGCAGGACGCCCGCGACCGAGTGGATGGCCGTGACCTCCAGGGCATGGTCGAGCTCCAGGTCCGGCAGGAGGGTGGGCAGGCGCTCGGCCAGCATGGTCTTGCCGGTGCCCGGCGGGCCGAGCATCCACAGGTTGTGGCCGCCTGCCGCGCACACCTCAAGGGCCCGGCGGGCGACCGGCTGCCCGACCACGTCCGCCAGGTCCACCGCCGGGTCGGTGGCGGGCCTGAGCGGCTCCGCGCACTCCTCGGCTCGAGGCTCCGGGGCCCCGGATTCCTCTCCCTTGCGCAGCCACTCCACGAGCTGACGCAGATGGGACACCGGGACCACCTTGACGTTGGGCACCAGGCCGGCCTCGGCTGAGTTTCCGGAGGGGACGACGACCGTGACGTCCCCGTGCTTGGCCGCGCCGAGGATGGAGGGCAGCACGCCGCGTACGGGCCGTATGCGTCCGTCGAGGCCGAGCTCGCCCAGGAAGAACGGCTCCGCGATGCGGTCGGCGGGAATCACTCCGGCGGCGCTCAGGATGGCCACGGCCACGGCCAGATCGAACTGCGAGCCTCGCTTGGGCAGGCTGGCCGGGAAGAGGCTGACGATGATGCGGGCGTCGGGCCAGGGGTAGCTGCTGTTGACCGTGGCGGATCTGACCCGGTCGCGGGCCTCGCTGAGCGCCGTGTCGGGCAGGCCGATGAGGTGGATGCCTGCCAGGCCGTTGCCCACGTCGGCCTCGACCTCGACGATGCGGCCCGTGACTCCGACGACGGCCACGCTGCGGGTGCGGGCCACGGCCATCTAGATCGCCCCCCGTACGTGCTTGAGGGCGAAGTCACCGGCGAAGCGCTCGAGGGCGATCACATCCACCCGTACGGCGCCGAACGTGCGCGGCTGCGTGGCCAGCCAGGTGGCGGCGAGCATCCGCAGCCGGGCCAGCTTGGCCGGGCTCACGGACTCCAGGGCCGTGCCGTGTGATCTGCCTGATCGGGTTTTGACCTCGACGACGACCAGGTCGGGGCCGTCTTCGGCGATGATGTCGATCTCGCCGTGGCGGCAGCGCCAGTTACGGCCGATTATCTTCAACCCCTCGGCCTCCAGGTAGGTCACGGCTACCTGTTCGCCCTGTTTGCCGAGGTCCTGCTTCGCGGCCATGTGCCACCTCCGTCGGGTCCGCT
The DNA here is from genome assembly GCF_040674955.1 of Nonomuraea sp. NPDC049695. Lineage (NCBI taxonomy): Bacteria > Bacillati > Actinomycetota > Actinomycetes > Streptosporangiales > Streptosporangiaceae > Nonomuraea > Nonomuraea sp. NPDC049695. The sequence goes on from NZ_JBFANV010000086.1 coordinate 3,828, forward strand.
CCTGGTCAGGCACTGACCTTCGCGGATGAGGGGTGGCGGAGAAGGGGCCGAACGGCGTTCTGGGGATGAAGGGGTCGGGTTACCACTCGGTTGTGGACATGCCCTGCCGGGACAGGACAGGACGTCCAGGCCGGCCGGTGCGGGCCGGCCTGGACGTCATGATCACACGAGGTCGAACCGGTCCAGGTTCATGACCTTGACCCACGCCGCGACGAAGTCGTTCACGAACTTCTCCTTCGCGTCGTCGCTCGCGTAGACCTCCGCGAGCGCGCGCAGCTCGGAGTTCGACCCGAAGACCAGGTCGACCCGGCTGCCGGTCCACTTGACCTCGCCCGTGGCGGCGTCGCGGCCCTCGAACGTGTTCGCGTCCTCGGACGTCGACTTCCACGTCGTGCCCAGGTCGAGCAGGTTGACGAAGAAGTCGTTGGTCAGGGACCCGGGCGTCGTGGTGAAGACGCCGACCGGCGACTGCTGATAGTTCGCGCCCAGGACGCGGAGGCCACCGACGAGGGCCGTCATCTCAGGGGCGCTCAGGGTCAGCAGGTTCGCCCGGTCGAGCAGCAGGTACTCGGCCGGCAGGCGGTTGCCCTTGCCGAGGTAGTTGCGGAACCCGTCGGCGGCCGGCTCGAGCGCGGCGAACGACTCCACGTCGGTCTCCTCCTGCGAGGCGTCCACGCGGCCCGGCGTGAAGGGCACCTGGACGTCGAAGCCGGCGTCCTTGGCGGCCTTCTCGACGGCCGCGCCGCCGGCGAGGACGATCACGTCGGCGAGCGAGATCTGCCTGCCACCTGCCTGGGCGCCGTTGAAGGCCTTCTGGATCCCCTCCAGGGTCCCCAGCACGGTCGCCAGCCGGTCGGGGTCGTTGACCTCCCACGCGCTCTGCGGCTGGAGGCGGATGCGGGCACCGTTGGCGCCGCCGCGCTTGTCGCTGCCGCGGAAGGACGAGGCCGACGCCCACGCGGTGGACACGAGCTCGGACACCGACAGGCCCGAGGCGAGGATCTGGCTCTTGAGCGAGGCGATGTCCTCGGCGTCGACGAGCTCGTGCGTCACCGCGGGGAGGGGGTCCTGCCACAGCAGCGTCTCGGCCGGGACCTCCGGGCCGAGGTAGCGCGCGACCGGGCCCATGTCGCGGTGGGTCAGCTTGAACCACGCGCGGGCGAAGGCGTCCGCGAACTCGTCGGGGTTGTCGAGGAAGCGCCGCGAGATCTGCTCGTAGACCGGGTCGAACCGGAGCGAGAGGTCGGTCGTCAGCATCGTCGGAGCGTGGCTCTTCGACGGGTCGTGCGCGTCGGGGACGGTGCCGGCCCCGGCTCCGTCCTTCGGCCGCCACTGGTGCGCGCCCGCGGGGCTCTTGAACAGCTCCCACTCGTAGCCGAACAGGATCTCGAAGAAGCTGTTGTCCCAGGTGATCGGGGTGTTCGTCCAGATGCCCTCGAGACCGCTGGTGATCGTGTCGCCGCCCTTGCCGGTGCCGAACGAGTTCCGCCAGCCGAAGCCCTGCTCCTCGATCGAGGCGGCCTCGGGGTCGGGGCCGACGTGGTCGGCCGGGCCCGCACCGTGGGTCTTGCCGAACGTGTGACCGCCCGCGATCAGGGCGACCGTCTCCTCGTCGTTCATCGCCATCCGGCGGAACGTCTCACGGATGTCACGGGCCGCGGCCAGCGGGTCCGGGTTGCCGTTCGGGCCCTCCGGGTTGACGTAGATGAGGCCCATCTGGACCGCGCCCAGGGGGTTCTCCAGCTCCCTGTCACCGGTGTAGCGCTCGTCACCGAGCCAGGTGGTCTCGGGGCCCCAGTAGACGTCCTCGTCGGGCTCCCAGACGTCCGCACGGCCGCCGGCGAAGCCGAACGTCTTGAAGCCCATCGACTCCAGGGCGACGTTGCCGGCCAGGATCATGAGGTCGGCCCACGAGAGCTTCTGGCCGTACTTCTTCTTGACCGGCCAGAGCAGCCGGCGGGCCTTGTCGAGGTTGCCGTTGTCCGGCCAGCTGTTGAGGGGCGCGAAGCGCTGCTGGCCGGCCCCGGCGCCGCCACGGCCGTCGCTGATCCGGTACGTGCCCGCACTGTGCCACGCCATCCGGATGATGAACGGGCCGTAGTGTCCGAAGTCGGCCGGCCACCAGTCCTGCGAGGTCGTCAGCACCTCCGCGATGTCCCGCTTCACGGCCGGCAGGTCAAGGCTCTTGAACGCCTCCGCGTAGTCGAACTCCTCACCGAGGGGGTTGGCCACGGCGGGGTTCTTGGCGAGGATCTTCAGGTTGAGCCGCTCCGGCCACCACTGGCGGTTTCCACCGCCCTGAGTCGGGTGCGGGGCGCGCACGTGCGCGACCGGGCAACCGTCTCCGCCCTCTGTCTTCGCGTCTGTGACGATTGCGTCATGGTTTTCGGACATGAAAATTCCTCCGGGCTATGCGGACACGGATGCTCAGGAACTGAGGGCAGCGGAACATTCGGGGCACAGGCCCCAGTAGATGACCTCGGCCTCGTCGATCGTGAAGCCGTGGTCGTCGGACGCGGTCAGGCAGGGCGCATGGCCGACCGCGCAGTCGACGTCAGCGACGACGCCGCACGACCGGCACACGACGTGATGGTGGTTGTCCCCGACGCGTCCCTCGAACCGGGCCGGGCTGCCGGACGGTTCGATGCGGCGTACGAGCCCCGCCGCGGTGAGCGCGTGAAGGGCCTCGTAGACGGCTTGAAGTGAGACATGGCCTACGCGTTCGCGCACCCCGGAGGCGATCGCCTCGACATCGAGGTGGTCACCGTCCCGGACGGTCTCGAGCAGCGCGACGCGGGCGGCCGTCACCCGCAGGCCCGCTCCGCGCAGCTCCTCGGCGATGTTCGGAGAGCTGGGCGCGGTCATGACGCCGTACCTGACTTCATAAACGCGAATGATACAAGAGATTGAATAATTCAAGTCTAGCGCCGCGCCGTAGCCCAGCTGCGTACGTGGCGACGCCACACCATCGGTGACATGCCCTACACGGAAAGTGACCATGGCAGGCAGCACGCAAAGGCCGGCACTGACGGGGACAGCGCAGAGGCGTCCCCCAGGGCGGAAGTTCCGAGAAGCCGGAGCGGTCAGCCCGAGAAGCCCTCCTTGGGCATCTCCAGGTCCGCCTTGGCCAATTCCTCCACGTTCACGTCCTTGAACGTGACCACCCGCACGTTCTTGACGAATCGCGCCGGTCGATACATGTCCCACACCCAGGCGTCCTGCATCTTCACGTCGAAGAAGACATCGCCGTTCTCCGCGGTACGGACGTCGAGATCGACCGAGTTGGTCAGGTAGAACCGCCGCTCAGTCTCCACCACGTATGTGAACAAACCGACGACATCCCGGTATTCGCGGTAAAGCTGCAGCTCCATCTCGGTTTCGTACTTTTCGAGATCCTCTGCGCTCATCGCGGTCCTCCTGTCGTACCGGTCCCCCGGTTTGCCTGGTCAGGCAACCCCGGCCCCCATTTCATTTTCACCCATCCCCCTCGCCACCGTGACGAAGGAGTAACGGTGATCAGGACACGGACCGTGCGTTTCCAGCGCCAGCCGGTGTCCTGGTGTGACATACCCCTTGTGCTCCGCGAAGCCGTACTGCGGGTAACGCTCGTCGAGCGTGACCATGAGGCGATCTCGGGTCACCTTGGCCACGATCGACGCGGCCGCCACGCACGCGGCCACCTGATCCCCCTTCCACACGGCCAGCGATGGCGCCGGCAGCCCGGGCACCGGGAAGCCGTCCGTCAAGATGTACTCCGGATCACAGGGCAACTGTGCTACAGCGCGCCGCATTCCTGAAACGTTGCATTTGTGCAGACCTTTAGCGTCGATCTCCTCCGGTGGGATGATCACGATGCCGATGTGGGAGACGCGCAGAATCTGGTCGTAGAGGCGTTCGCGCACCGCCGGGCTCAGCAGCTTGGAGTCGCCGAGGCCGTCGATCTGCCTGCGCAGGATCACGGCCGCGACGACGAGCGGCCCCGCGCAGGCGCCGCGGCCGGCCTCGTCGACGCCCGCGATGGGGGTGAGGCCGCGGCGGGCGAGTGCCCGCTCATAGGCGTAGAGCCCGGAATCGCGCCGGACGACACTCGGCCGAGGGCGGAACGCAACTGTCATGACAGAGGCAGCGTACGCCCCATACGCCGCGAACCGCGACCGGAAGCGACCGCTACTTGACCTTGTCGAAGGTGTCAGGACGGGAGAAGAGATAGCCCCGCGACAGCGGCCAGTAACGCACCACGGCCTTGCCGATCACGTCGTTCTCCGAGATGAACCCGCCTCCGGGCTCGTCCATGTGGGCCCGCGAGTCGGCCGAGGCGCTGCGGTGGTCACCCATGAGCCAGAGCTTGCCCGCAGGCACCGTGACGTTGAACTTATCGCCGGAAGCGTAATCATTGGGGAAGAGGTAGGACTGCTCGTCCAGCGGGGTGCCGTTGACGGTGATGCGCTTCTTGGAGTCGCAGCACACCACCTTGTCGCCGCCGATGCCGATGACCCGCTTGATGGTGTCCTCGCCGGTGGTCCAGCCCTTGAACACCACGATGTCGCCGCGCTCGGGCTTGCCCGAGAGCTTGTTGACGAAGACCCGGTCGTTGATCAGCAGAGTGTTCTCCATCGACTCCGACGGAATGTAGAAAGAGCCGACCACGAACGCCTGCAGCAGCAGCGCGATGCCCACGCCGAGGACCAGCAGCAGGACGGTTTCGCGGAAACCGCCCTTCTTCTTCTCTTTCCCCACGCCCTCCGCCTTCTTGGTGACGGCCATCAACGCCTCCTGCCCAGCCGACGGCGACGAACCAGGAACAAGGGTACGGCGAACGCGAACCCGGCGAGCATCGGCACCGAGTCGCTCGCAGAGTCGCCGAGCGCCTGAAGCGCGGGTTGCGCGAACGTGTCGGGAATGTCGATCGAGGTCGCCCGGTTGAACGGCCAGACGATCACGAAGGCGCGCCCGACGACCTGACTCACGGGGATGGAGCCGCCACCGGCGTCACCGGTGTGAGAGCGGGAGTCGAGCGAGACCGACCGGTGGTCGCCCATCACCCACAGCCGCCCGTCCGGCACCTTGATGTCGAAGAACCTGTCGGACGGCACATTGCCCGGATAGAGATAGCTCTCCTCGTCGATGGGCGTGCCGTTGACCGTGATGCGTCCCTTGGAGTCGCAGCACTTGACGTGGTCGCCCCCGACGCCGATGACCCGCTTGATGTAGTCCTTCTCGCCGGGCACGAGGCCGAACGCCGTGCCGACCCACCGGAAGAACCCCGCGACCGGGTTGGACGGCTCCTCCATCTGGAACTCGCCGTCCCAGGAGTCGACACCCGAGAACACCACCACGTCGCCGCGCTCGATGTCACGGGTGTGGTAGACGAGCTTGTTGACCAGGACCCTGTCATTTTTGAGCAGGGTGTTCTCCATCGACTCCGACGGAATGTAGAAGGCCTGGACCACAAACGTCTTGATGATCAGGGCCAGCACCAGTGCGACAACGACAAGAACGGGGAGTTCTTTCCAGAACGACCCCTTCTTCTCATTTTTCCCATCTTTTGCCGGCTTCTGAGTCTCTTCGGCGACCACGTCCACCTCGTCCTCGACAGGGCGGCGCGCAGCGCCGTGCTCCTGGCTCTCGCTAGTCATCGCTGACGAGCCTAGATGATGCGTCGGCTCGACAAGCCCGGACCGACGTTACACCCATGCACGAGTCGCTCCGCATAAAGGAAACGGCCCGCAAAGCCGAATGGCCCGCGCGAAGGCGCGGGCCATCGAGAAAAGACCAGGTTACTTCGCGGGCGTGGTCTCGCGCTTCTCGCGGATGCGGGCGGCCTTGCCGCGCAGGTCACGCATGTAGTAGAGCTTGGCGCGACGCACGTCGCCGCGGGTCACGAGCGCGATCTTCTCGATGACCGGGCTGTGCACGGGGAAGGTGCGCTCGACGCCGACGCCGTAGCTGACCTTGCGGACCGTGAAGGTCTCGCGGGCGCCGCTGCCCTGCCTGCGCAGCACGAAGCCCTTGAAGACCTGGATACGGGAGCGGTTTCCTTCGACGACTCGTACGTGGACCTCGAGCGTGTCACCGGGGCGGAAATCCGGCACGTCGCTGCGCAGGGTCGCCTTCTCGAGCTCCTGGATCTTCGTGTGCATGAGAGCTGTCCTCAAGTCCTCGTGAGCACGCGGAGGTCCACCCGGCCGTGGCTCGCGGCGGACGCGCTTGCTGATCTGGTGTGCCCGGGACGTTTCCCGGGCATGACGAACCAACCACATGAGGTTGGTAGCGATTCAGTTTGCCATATCTTCGTGCCCGACGCGAAACGAGAGCTCCTCCAGGAGCTTCCTGTCGTGCTTGTCGAGCGTCTCGGGGTCGAGCGCCGCCGCCAGCTCCGGCCTGTTCAGCACGGTACGGCGCAGCGCCTGATCCCGCCGCCATCTGGCGATTTTTCCGTGATGCCCGGACAGCAGCACATCGGGCACCTCATGCCCCCGCCAGACGGGCGGCTTGGTGTAGACGGGACCTTCGACCAGGTTCCTCATGGAACCGGGCGCGAAGGAGTCGTCCACGACCGACTGGGCGTTGCCGAGCACACCGGGGAGCAGCCTGCCGACGGCCTCGACCATGACCAGCACCGCCACCTCACCCCCGGCCAGCACATAGTCGCCGATGCTGACCTCGTCCACGCGCAGCCGCGAGCCGTACTCGGCCATGACCCGCGAGTCGATGCCCTCGTACCGGCCGCACGCGAACAGCAGCCACGGCTCCCCCGCCAGCTCCTGCGCCAGCTCCTGCGTGAACGGCCGCCCGCTCGGCGTCGGCACGATCAGCCGCGGCGCGCCGTCGCCGATCACGTCGTCGACGGCCTCGCCCCATATCTCGGGTTTCATGACCATGCCGGGCCCCCCGCCGTAGGGGGTGTCGTCCACGGTCTTGTGCACGTCGTGGGCCCAGTCCCGGAGCTGGTGCACGCGTACGTCGAGCGTGCCGCGCTCGCGGGCCTTGCCGATCAGCGAGACGTCGAGCGGCGCGAAGTACTCGGGGAAGATCGTGATGATGTCGAGCCGCATCACAGCAGGCCCTCTGGCGGATCGACGACCAGCCGGCCCGCCGCCAGGTCGACCTCGGGCACCAGGGCCTTGACGAACGGGATGAGCGCCTCGTCCGCCCCGCTCCGCCGCACCACCAGGAGGTCCTGGCCGTGGTGCAGGACGTCGGTGACCTCGCCCACGGGCTCGCCCGACGTGGTCTCCACCGCCAGCCCGATGAGCTCGTGATCGTGGAACTCGTCGGGGTCGTCGGACGACGCCACGTCGGCCGAGTCGATGACGAGCATGGTGCCCCGCAGCTCCTCCGCCGCGTCACGGTCGTGGACGCCCTCGAACGCCACCAGCAGGATGTCCTTGTGCCAGCGGCGGCCCTCGACGACGAGCGGCCCCCTGTCGCCGGGGTCCGTCGTGATCGACGCGCCCACGGCGAAGCGCAGCTCGGGATCGTCGGTGAGCACCTCGACGGTCACATCACCGCGTACCCCATGTGGACGGCCGATCCGGCCGACGACCAGCTGCAACATGAACTCCTAACGCAAGCGCCCCCATCGGCCGTCAGAGCCGATGAGGGCGCGGAAACCTGACGCTAACGGACTGTTTCGTGCAGGTCGAGCAGATCGACCCGCACGTACTTCCCGTCGGCCAGGGCGTTCACAACGGTGCGCAGCGCCTTGGCGGTGCGCCCGCCGCGTCCGATGACCTTGCCCAGGTCCTCGGGGTGCACCCGGACCTCCAGGACGCGCCCGCTGCGAATGCGGCGTGCGCGGACCCGGACATCGTCTGGATGTTCGACGATGCCCTTGACGAGGTGCTCGAGAGCCTCCTCGAGCACGTCAGGCCTCGCCCTCGGCCTGGGTCTCGGCGGGGGCCTCGGCCTCTTCCTTCTTCTTGGCCTTCTTCGGCGTGGTGGCGGCCGTGCCGGTGTCGCCACCGGACAGCGCCTCCTTGGCCGCGGCCTCGTAGAGGGCGTGACGGTCGGGCGCGGGCTCGGCGACCTTCATGGGCGCCGGGGCGGCCTCGCCCTTGAACTTCTGCCAGTCACCGGTGAGCTTGAGCAGCTTGAGCACGGGCTCGGTCGGCTGCGCGCCGACACCCAGCCAGTAGGCCGCACGCTCAGCGTTGACCTCGATGCGCGAAGGGTTCTCCTTCGGGTGGTACAGGCCGATCTCCTCGATCGCCCGGCCGTCACGCTTGGTGCGGCTGTCGGCGATGACGATGCGGTATTGAGCGTTGCGGATCATTCCGAGCCGCTTGAGCTTGATCTTGACTGCCACTGGTGTGGTCTCTCCTGCATTTGAGCGTGGGTGAACGGCATCTCGCCGAGTGGGGCACGACGGGACGACGCTCCAGGGACAGGCGTGTCCGGCGGGAGGTGAGAGGGCACCCGCCTGGTCACGGTGTTCCAACATGCCATTGTGCCAGATCGACGGCACTGCCATCGACGTCCCGTACGGCGCGCCGCGCGGTACGGGCCCGCCACCACAAGGCAGGCTCGCGCGGGAGCGGAACGCCCCCCGGGAGGCGAAGCAGCCGGAAGGGCGGCCGCCAGGTCTAGGCGGCGGTTACTTCTGGCCGGGCAGCCGGAGCTTGGACGGGTCGAAGCCCGGCGGCAGCTCCATGCCCGGCGGCAGCTTGCCACCGAGGTTGCCGAGCACGCCACCCTTCTTGGGCTCGTCGGCGGAAGCGTCGGCGGGGGCCTTGCCGAGCGCGGCCTTGCGCGGGTCGCCGCTGACGCGCCGCCCCTTCTTGGCCTTCTTCTGCGCCTTGGCCGCCTTGCCACGACCGCCCGGCATGCCGGGGATGCCCATGCCGCCCGCCATCCGCTTCATCATCTTCTGTGCCTCGAAGAAGCGGGTGACGAGGTTGCTCACGGCGGTGACCGAGACGCCGGAGCCGGCCGCGATGCGGGCCCGGCGCGAGCCATTGATGATCTTGGGGTCCTGGCGCTCGCCGGGCGTCATCGAGCGGATGATGGCGGCGATGCGGTCGAGGTCGCGGTCGTCGATGGAGTTGAGCTGGTCGCGCATCTGCCCCATGCCGGGCATCATGCCCAGCAGGTTTTTGATGGGCCCCATCTTCTGGACCATCATCATCTGCTCGAGGAAGTCCTCGAGCGTGAAGTTCTCGCCCGAGGTGAGCTTGCCCGCCATCTTGGCGGCCTGCTCCTCGTCGAACGTCTTCTGAGCCTGCTCGATCAGGGTGAGGATGTCACCCATGTCGAGAATGCGGGAGGCCATCCGGTCGGGGTGGAAGGCGTCGAAGTCTTCCAGCTTCTCGCCCATGGAGGCGAACATGATCGGCCGGCCCGTGATGTGCCGGACCGAGAGGGCCGCGCCACCCCGGGCGTCGCCGTCGAGCTTGGTCAGCACGACCCCGTCGAAGCCGACGCCGTCCATGAACGCCTGCGCCGTCGTGACGGCGTCCTGACCGATCATGGCGTCGACCACGAACAGGACCTCGTCGGGCGAGACCGCGTCGCGGATGTCGGCGGCCTGCTTCATCATCTCCTGGTCGATGCCCAGGCGGCCGGCGGTGTCGATGATGACGATGTCGTGCTGCAGGCGCTTGGCCTCGTCGACCGACCTGCGCGCGACCTCGATCGGGTCGCCCACGCCGTTGCCCGGCTCGGGGGCGTAGACCGCGACCTGGGCGCGCTCGCCCACGACCTGGAGCTGCTGGACGGCGTTGGGGCGCTGCAGGTCGGCGGCGACGAGCAGGGGCACGTGACCCTGCTCGCGCAGCCACTTGGCGAGCTTGCCCGCCAGGGTCGTCTTACCCGAGCCCTGCAGACCCGCGAGCATGATGACGGTCGGCGGCGTCTTCGCCAGGCGGAGCCTGCGGGTCTCGCCGCCGAGGATCGCGATCAGCTCGTCATTGACGATCTTGACGACCTGCTGCGCCGGGTTGAGCGCCTGGGAGACCTCGACGCCGCGGGCGCGCTCCTTGACCTGGGCGACGAACGCCTTGACCACCGGGAGTGCGACATCGGCCTCCAGCAGGGCGATGCGGATCTCGCGGGTGGTGGCGTCGATGTCGGCATCGGACAGCCGGCCTTTGGACCTGAGGGAGGAGAAGACCGATGTCAACCGGTCGGAAAGCGTCTCGAACACGTGGTTGGCCAGTCCTCGAAGCGAATGAACGTCTAAGACTCCAGCCTATCCGCTCCGCTAGCCGCTCCAGCCTGGCACGGCCATGCGGACTGTGAGAGCGTGCTCGACCAGGTTGATCAGCGCGCTCTTGACCGAATCCTTGGAGCGGGCGTCGAGGCGCACCATCGGGATGTGCGGCGCCAGGGTGAGCGCGTCGCGCACCTCGGCGTCGCTGTGCCCGTAGACGCCGTCCCATCCGTTCACCCCCACGATGAACGGCAGCTGGGCCTCCTCGAAGTAGTCGATCGCCGGGAAGCTGTCCGCCAGACGCCGGGTGTCCACGAGCACGACCGCGCCGATCGCACCGCGTACCAGGTCGTCCCACATGAACCAGAACCGGTGCTGTCCGGGCGTGCCGAACAGGTAGAGGATCAGGTCGCGGTCGAGCGACACGCGGCCGAAGTCCATGGCGACGGTGGTGGTCGACTTCAGCGGTGTCATGCCCAGGTCGTCGATGCCCTTGGAGGCGTCGGTCATGACGGCCTCCGTCGTCAACGGCATGATCTCCGACACCGCGCCGACGAACGTCGTCTTGCCCACCCCGAATCCGCCGGCGACCACGATCTTCGTCGAGGTCAAACCGGGGCTAGAGCCTGCGAAGTCCACTGAGCACCCTTTCCAGCAGGTTGACGTCCGGCCTACCCGCATCCAGCTGCGGCTGATGCACCCGAACCAGGCCTTCCGCCGCCATATCCGCGATCAGAACACGCACCACACCGAGCGGGATCCGCAACAGCGCCGAGACCTCGGCCACCGACCTGACCTGCAGGCACAGCTGACTGATCGCCTTGTACTCGGGGGTGATGTGCGAGAACTCCCGGTGCTCGGCGGTCGCCGAGGACACCAGCGCCTCCATGGCCAGCTTGACCTTGGGCGCGGTACGTCCGCCCGTGACGGCGTAGGGCCGTACCGGCGAGGCGGGGTCGGCGCTGGGAGGCGGCGTGGGAGGAGGCTGCCAGCTCGGCGGTGGTGGCTGCCAGCTCCCACTGTTCTGGGAGTCCCAGGCACCGCTGTTATGGGAATCCCAGCCGCCGCTGTTCCATCTGGGGTCTGTCACTTACATCACCTGGTCTGGCTGGCGCGAAGCTCCGCGCGCACAGCCGGAGTCAGCACCTGACCGGCGCGATCGACCATCAGCGTCATCTGGTACGCCACCAGCCCCATGTCACAGTCAGGGGCCGCCAGCACCGCCAGGCACGAGCCGTCACTGATCGACATGGTGAGCATCAGCCCGTGCTGCATCTCCACGATCGTCTGGTTGACCGCGCCGCCCTCGAACACCCTGGCAGCGCCGTGCGTCAGGCTCACCAGGCCTGACGCGATCGCGGCCAGCTGGTCGGCCCGGTCAGCCGGGAAACCCGACGAAGCCGCCAGCGGCAACCCGTCGGACGAGACGACCACGGCGTGCGCGACTCCCGGAACGGTACTGACGAAGTCGGTGATCAACCAGTCCACCCCGCGTGCCGCGTGGCTAAGGTCGTTCACGCGCCCTCCTCCCTACTGTCACTCCTGGAGCCGGACCCGTACGTCCTGCCCTCGCTGATGTCATCGCGCGCGGCGCGGAAGCCCTGCTGGAAGCTGGAGAGCCGGCTGCGTACCCGTTCCGGGGAGACCGACGGCGTGGGCGCGACCCCCTTCGGGGCCGACACGGTGTCGGCCGAGCCGGGCACCAGGTTCGCCTTCGGCACCCGCTTGGGCAGGCCGGCCGCCGTCGAGCCGTCACGAACCGGCTCGACCACGGCCTCGGCGGCGCTCCAGCCCGCGTCGGCCTTGGCGGAGCCCCAGGTCGCGCCGCTCTCGACGCCGTGGTCGAACCAGGCCGATTCGACCGAGGCGAAGATCGGCAGGTACTCGTCCCCGGCCGAGGCCGGCTTCACCGCGGGGATCGGGCCCGTCGCGGCGGCTTCGGTCTCGGGGAAGTCGTAGCGCTGCTGCGGGGGCAGCCCCTTCTCGGCGGCGCGCGACCAGGGGCGTGGGTCGTCGGGCAGGGCGCCGCGCTTGGGCAGCGCGGTCTCCCCGGTCATCGGCGCGCGCGAGGAGACCCAGACGTCCGAGGCGGCCTCGTTGGAGGCCATCCAGTTCGGCTGCTCGGCCGGCCACTGCGGGGCCGACGGCCAGGCGCCGCTCGGCACCGGCTCGGACGGGTACGACGGATACGAGGGGTGTGCGCCACTGGGATAGGACGGGTGCCCAGGCCCCATCTGGTAGCCCCCGGCCGGCCATGGGCTGGCCGAGGCCGGCTGCGGCGTGGGGAACGCCTCCTGGGCCGGCTGGTTCGCGGGCGTGGAGCCGGCGTACGACGGGGCCGCGGCCCCCAGCAGCGACTCGGGGATGAGCACCATCGCGGTCAGGCCGCCCGTGCCGTGCGGGCGCAGCTGCACCCTGATGCCGTGCCGGTGCGCCAGCCTGGCCACCACGAACAGGCCCATGCGGCGGGAGACGGAGACGTCCACGCTGGGCGCCTCCATCAGCCGCTGGTTGGCCTCGGCGAGCTCCTCCTGGGTCATGCCGATGCCGGAGTCACTGATGGAGAGCATGATGCCGCCGCCGTCGATCCTGCTGCCGGAGACCGGCACGCGGGTCTCGCGGGGCGAGAACGACAAGGCGTTCTCGATCAGCTCGGCGAGCAGGTGGATGACGTCGTTGACGGCCTGGCCGGCGATGGAGACACCCTCGGGGACCTCCAGGACGACCCGCTCGTAGTTCTCGACCTCCGACAGCGAGGCTCTCGCGACGTCCACCAGCTTGACCGGCTGGCTCCAGCGGCGCGGCGGATCCTGACCCGCGAGGACCAGCAGGTTCTCGCTGTTACGCCGCATACGCGTCGCCAGGTGGTCCAGCTTGAACAGGTTGCCGAGCCGCTGCTCGTCCTGCTCGCCCTGCTCCAACCCGTCGATCAGCGTGATCTGCCGCTCGACCAGCGTCTGGCTGCGCCGCGACAGGTTCACGAACATCGCGTTGACGTTGCTACGGAGCCTCGACTCCTCGCCGGCGAGACGGACCGCCTCGCGGTGGACCTCGTCGAAGGCCCGGGCGACTTCACCGATCTCGTCCTTGGTGTTGATCTCGATGGGTGGCACCGTTAGCTGTTCGGGGCGCACGTCGCTCTGGCGGAGCTGGCGGACGAGGTCGGGCAGCGTCTGGCCGGCGATCTTCAGCGCGTCACCGCGCAGGCGCCTGAGCGGGCGTACGAGCGAGCTGGCCATCAGGGCGGTGATCGCGAGGACCAGGACGAGCAGCACGGCGACGATGCCGATGTTGATCGCGGCCAGCTGCCTGTCGCTGCTCGCGACGTCGGCGCTCCGGGTGGCCACCTGCTCGCCGAGCGACTTCTGCACCTGGTGGAGCCGGTCGACGGTCTCGCTGATGGACTGGAACCAGCGGTCGACGTCGTTCGTGGTGGAGCTGTCCAGTCTGCGCAGGGACTGGTGGTTGTTCGTCAGCAGCACGGCTCGGGCGATGTAGAACTCGGCGCGGCCGATCTTCACGCTGGCGACCGTGTTGTCGAACATCTGCCGCTGCGGCTGCGTGGCCACGGCGAGGAACGCGGCCCGCTCGCTCTCGCGCCGGGAGCGGGCGTCGAGGAAGGCGTTGAACTCCGGCTCCTCGAACGTGCCCCTGGTCAGCGCGATCGCCAGAAGGGCGCGCTGCTTGGAGGCCTGCTCCTCCGCACGGGCGACGGAACGGAGCGCGGAGCTCGTGGAGATGAGCTCCTCGTCGGTCGCTCCCTGGCCGAGCTCCTCGTAGAGCTGCAGCATGTCGGCGATCGTCTCGGAGTACTTCTCCACCGTCGGCAGCGGCGGCAGCTGCGAGCCGGCGACGGTGGCGCGCAGCGAGGCGAGCTGGCCGAGGCGGGTGCGGATGCGGTCCAGGGTCCTGCGGCCGGTGTCGGACAGTGACGACTCGGCGGTCTTCGCGACCTCCAGGGTGCGGCCGACGCTGGCGTCCACGATCTCCTGCTGGCTCTTCAGCCGGTCCCGGTCGGCCGCGCTCCGGTTGGAGGCCACGAAACGGCCGGCCAGGTCGCGTTCGAGACCGAAGTCCCGGGACAGCTCGCCGAGCTGCGTGACCAGCGCGCCCACCTGGCTGATCTGCTGGTACTGCTGGGCGCTGTTGATGGAGGTGGTGACGCGCAGCCCGCCCAGGATCACGCCCACAAGCGTGGGAACGGCGATGAGGGCGATGAGACGGGTACGCACCCGCCAGTTGCGCAGCGCGAACGGGCTACCCGACCTGGGCTGCCGCACCTCTGGTGCCTCGCCGCCCACAGAATCTTCAGGCAGGTCCGGAGCCCTGCCACGACCGGGGCCGGTCGTTGTTGTCGTCACTGATGGCAACCTCTCGCCATTGGCCTGCTTCTAGGGGGGTCTCAGCGGCTTCGTCACATGGACGAGTGATCGCAGGCAAGTTCGAGGCCCAATTTGAGCACAAACCTCATACTTCAGCCAACGTCTCGTAGGGTTTCAACCGTTCCAAGTCACACATTGTTCACGTCGCAAGCTCCCGTTTACGGAGCGCAACCGCCGCATCAATCCGGACATACGGGAACAAAAGGCGCTATATGCCAATATTTACACCTATAGCGTCTTACAGTCATCTTTAGCAGATAACTTCATATTCGCGGCATGGATCTGCCGCCGCCTTCTCCCCTCCGGTACGCTTCACGCCCGGCATCCCGTGCCGATCTCCAAAAGCTTCCCCTGGTAGGAGAACCCCCCCGATGACACGCAAACTGCGCTGTAACGCCATTGCTCTCGGCGTCGCAGTCGCTCTCGCCCTGACCGGCTGCAGTGGGTCCGACAAGCCTGCGGACTCCTCGGCCGACAGCAAGGGCTTGGAGAAGACCACCATCAAGGTCGGCGCTCTCCCTGTTCCGGACGCCGTATCCCTCTACCTCGCCAACGCGAAGGGCTTCTTCAAGGAAGAGGGACTGACGGTGAACCCGGTCATCATCACCGGTGGCGCCGCCGCCCTGCCGCAGATCGAGAGCGGCGCGCTGGACATCTCGATGACCAACTACGTCTCGACCTTCCTGGCCGTCAGCACGGGCAAGAAGATCAAGCTGATCGCGGACTGCTATCAGGCCGGTCCGAACACGTTCAACATCATGGTCCCAGGGGACTCCCCGCTCAAGACGGTGGCGGACCTGAAGGGCAAGACCGTCCTGGTCAACAACCTGCACAACATCTCCACACTGGCGGTGGCGACGCAGCTCAAGGTGGCCGGTCTCAAGGAGACGGACGTCAAGTTCGCCGAGAAGCCGCTCCCCGAGATGGGCGCCGCGATCAAGAGCGGCCAGGGCGACGCGGGCCTTCTCACCGAGCCGTTCATCACGGCCACCCAGAGCGCCAGCGGCTTCCGCAAGCTCGCCGACACCATGACCGGTCAGATGGAGAACTTCCCCATCGCGGGCTGGATGGCCACCGAGGACTGGTCCGCGAAGTACCCGAAGACGCTGGCCGCGTTCCAGCGCGCCATCTCCAAGGCGCAGCAGCTCGCCTCGAGCGACCGCAAGCAGATCGAGACCATGCTGCCGACGTACACGAAGATCGACGCCAAGACGGCGTCGGTGATCACGCTGGGCACGTACCCGAGTGAGCTGAACGCGGACCGCCTGCAGAAGGTGGCCGACCTCATGCTCGAGTACGGGTACCTCAAGAGCGCCATCGACGTGAAGTCCGTCATCGCGGCGCCGTCGTCGAGCTGATGGCCGGTGCCCGACTGCTCCGCGGCGCCGTCGGCGCCGCGGGGTTCCTTGTTCTCGGGGAGGTGGTCATCCGCTTCGGGCTGCAAGGCCTGGGCACTCCCCCTCCTTCGGTCATCCTGTACGAGGCCGCGCGCATGCTCGCCGACCCCGACTTCCTCGCGGGGGTCGGCGCCACGCTCACCAACTGGGCGCTCGGCCTGCTGATCGCCACCGCGGTGGCCGTGCCCCTGGGCGTGCTGCTCGGGGCGCTGGCGCCGCTGGAACGGGCCATCAGGCCGGTGCTGGAGTTCATGCGCCCGATCCCCTCGGTGGCCATCATCCCGCTCGCGATCCTGCTGATCCCGGCGGACGAGCTGATGAAGATCTCGGTCATCGTGTACGCCTCCATCTGGCCGATCCTGATCAACACCCTGTACGGCATGCACGACGTGGACCCGCAGGCCAAGGAGTCCCTGCGCAGCTTCGGATTCGGCGACCTGGCCGTGCTCGCCAGGGTGAGCCTGCCCAGCGCGGCCCCGTTCGTCGCGACGGGGGTCAGGATCGCCGCCGGGGTCGCGCTCGTCCTGGCCGTCAGCGCCGAGCTGATCGCCGGCGGCGTCGCCGGCATCGGCGTCTACGTAAGCGTCGCGGGCAGCGGCAACCGGATGGACCTCATGCTGGCGGCGACGTTCTGGGCCGGCATCATCGGCGTGATCGCCAACGTGGTCCTGCTGGCCGGCGAGCGACGCCTCTTCCACTGGCACCGCGTACGGACGGGGGTGGCCGAGGCGTGAAAGCCCTCACCAGGCTCTGGGTGGTCCCCGCGGTGCTGGTCGTCTGGGAGCTCCTCGGGCGCGCCATCGGCGATACCGACTTCCCGCCGCCCACGACCATCGTCGTCCGCATGTACGAGCTGTGGTTCTCCGGCCCGGCCACTCGCGTCTTCCTCACCGACGACGCGATCGGCAACATCCTGCCGAGCCTCGGCCGCATGTTCGGCGGCTGGGTCCTGGCCGCGCTGATCGGCGTGGTGGCGGGCATACTGCTCGGGCGCTCGCGCTCGGCGACCGACTACGTGGACCCGCTGATCGAGTTCGGCCGGGCCGTGCCTCCCCCGCTGCTGCTGCCGGTGTTCCTCCCGCTGTTCGCCACTCTTGCGAGCGTTCCTTCCTCTGGTCAAGCGTTCAACGCCGCGCTGGCCACGCAGCTGGCCACGATCGTGTTCGGCGTGATCTGGCCGACGCTGCTCAACTCGATCGAGGGCGCCAGGGCGGTGGACCGCACCTACACCGAGACGGCCGCGGTGTTCAACCTGTCGAAGCTGCAGCGCCTGTTCGTGGTCGAGCTCCCCGCCGCCTCGCCCAAGATCTTCGCCGGGCTGCGGCTCAGCCTCTCACTGGCCTTGATCCTCATGGTGCTCACCGAGTTCATCGGCGGCACCGACGGCATCGGCTACCAGTTGCTGACAGCCCAGCGCAGCTTCGACGGCGCCGCGGTGTGGGCGACCATCGCCCTGCTCGGCATCCTCGGTTACGTCGTGAACTCCCTGTTCGTGCTGGCCGAACGCCGCGTCCTCGTCTGGCACCGGCAGGCCACCCGCAATCCCTGACCCTGGAAGGACCTATGCCGCATTCCGATGAACTCCTTTGGGGAGCCTTAGGCGACATCTCCCGTTTCGCGGCCCTGCTCACCATGGCGGAGCTGGGCCTGGCCGACCACCTGGCGCACGGTCCGCTCGACACCTCCGAGCTGGCCGTGCGCGCCGGCGCCAACGCCCCCGCGCTGCGCCGGGTCCTGCGCGAGCTGGCGAGCATCGGCCTGGTCCGCACCGCAGGACCGGACGCGTACGACCTGACGGAGAAGGGCACCGCGCTCCGCTCGGACGCCCCCGACTCCGTGCGCTCCTCGATCCGCATGCTCGGCGAGGAGAGCTTCTGGTACGCCATCGGCATGCTGCCCGCCACGGTCCGCGACGGCAGCTCGGCCTTCGTCAAGCGGTACGGCCACGTATACGACCATCTCGCGAAAAATCCGGCTTCGAGTCGGTTGTTCAACGACTACATGACCGCCAGGGCCGCAGCGTTGACCGAGGGCCTGGCCAAGCGGTACGACTTCCCCCCGACGGCGACCATGGTGGACGTGGCCGGCGGAAAGGGCCACATCCTGGCCACGGTGCTGCACGCCAACCCGCAGATGCGCGGCATCCTGTTCGACCTGGAGCACGTCGTCGAGCACGCCAGGCGGACACTGGCGGCGGAGGGCCTGGCCGAGCGGTCCGAGGTCGTCGCCGGCGACTTCTTCGCCGAGGTCCCGGCCGGCAGCGACGTCTATCTGCTGGCCAGCGTCCTGCACAACTGGGACGACGAGGACTGCGTCAAGATCCTGCGCAACGTCCGCAAGGCCATGAACCCCGATGGCCGCGTCCTGATCCTGGAGACGGTGCTTCCTGATGACGAGAGGCCGCACCTGGGTAAGGACATCGACATGCGCATGCTGGCGATTTTCAACGGCGGCACCGAGCGCAGCCGCGACGAGTTCGCGGCCCTGCTCTCCCAGGCCGATCTGGCGCTGACCGACGTCGTCGAGCTGGGCTCCGGCGCGAGCCTCATCGAGGCCAGGCCGCGCTGACCCTCTTCCTCCGGTCTCCCACCTGATGACAAGACCAAGAAAGGCGGTTGCATGAAACTGGCCAGGTTCGTAGTCGCGGGTATGGCGATCGCGCTGACACTCAGCGCGTGCGGAGGAGGAGGCGGCCAGACGGGCACGGGCGGCGCCGCGTCCTCCGGCGGGCTGGAGAAGACCCAGCTCCTGGTCGGCGTGGTGCCGGTCCCGTCGTCCGCGCCCCTGTTCATCGCGGAGAAGCGCGGCTTCTTCAAGGCGGAGGGCCTGACCGTCAAGACGGAGATCATCCAGGCTCCGCAGGCGGTCATGCCGAAGATCCTCAACGGCAGCATGGACGCGTTCATGACGAGCTACGTGTCGCTGATGGCGATCAACGACTCCGGCGCGGCCAAGCTCAAGCTCTTCCAGCACAGCCAGGAGGCCGCCCCCGGCGTCGCCGGCGTCGTCGTGGCCAAGGGCTCGCCGATCAAGGCGCCCGCCGACCTCAAGGGCAAGACGATCGCGGTCAACGTGCTGAAGGCGCTCGGCCAGACGCTGACCAACGCCCACCTGCAGGAGGCCGGGCTCAAGCCGGAGGACGTCAAGTACGTGCCGGTGGCCTTCGCCGACCAGCTCACCGCGCTGTCCTCGGGCAAGGTGGACGCGGCCTGGCTGGTGGAGCCGTTCCTGACCGCGGCGAAGAAGGGCGGCGCGACGCAGATCATCGACACGACCAGCGGCGTGACGGCCGGCGTGCCGATCGACGGGTGGGGCGTCACCGAGGACTGGCTGGCCAAGAACCCGAAGACGGCCGCCGCCTTCCACCGCGCCCTGGCCAAGGCCCAGCAGATCGCCAGCTCCGACAGGAAGGCGATCGACGAGGTGGTGCCGATGTACACGCAGATCCCGGCGGACGCGGCGGCGGCGATGACGCTCGGCAAGTTCTCGATGGAGGCCGACAAGGCGAGCGTCCAGAAGCTGGCCGATCTGCTGCAGGGCTACGGCTACCTCAAGTCCAAGGTGGATGCGGCGCAGCTGTTCGCGTCTGTGAGCGGATGATCGAACACCGGCTCGGGCGGGCGGCGCTCGGGGCGCTCGGGATCGCCGCCTTCGTCGCACTCGCCGAGCTGGCCGGGCGGATCGGGCTCGTCCCCGACGTCGTGCCGCACATGTCGGCCGTGCTCGCCGCGGCGGCCGAGCTGCCGCTGGAGGCGCAGTTCAGGGCCGACGTGCTGGCCACGCTGGCGGCGTGCGCGAGCGGGCTGGCGATCGCGGTGGCGGTCGCCGTGCCCGCGGGGCTGCTGCTCGGGACGGTGCCGTTCGTGGAGCGGTCGGTGCGGCCGCTGGTGGAGTTCCTGCGGCCGATCCCGTCGGTGTCGCTGATCCCCGTCGCGATGTTCCTGTTCGCTCAGAGCCAGGACGCCAAGACCGCGCTGGTCGTCTACACCTGCACGTGGCCGGTGCTGATCAACACGCTGTACGGCCTGAGCGACGTCGACCCGCTGGCCAAGGAGACGCTGCGGAGCTTCGGCTTCGGGCCGGTCGCCGTGGCGCTGCGGGTGAGCCTGCCGAGCGCGGCGCCGTTCATCGCGACCGGCATCCGGATCGCCGTGTCGGTCACCCTGATCGTCGCGGTGAGCGTGGAGCTGCTGGCGCCCGGCGACGGCGGGATCGGCGCGTTCCAGTCGCTGGCGGGCAGCGCGAACCGGCTCGACCGCATGCTGGCCGCGCCCCTGTGGGCCGGGCTCATCGGGCTGGCCGCCAACCTGCTGTTCACGGTAGCCGAGCGGCGCGTGTTCCGCTGGCACCGTGCGCGTACGGAGGGCGCCGCATGAGCGCCGATGATCGATCATCCGCTCACGGGCGCCCGCTCCGCCGTCGGAAACTCGGCGGGCGGCTGGTGTGGTACTGGCTGCTGCCGGTGGCGGTGGCGTGCTGGGAGCTGGCCGCGCGCTCGGCGCAGGCCGCGTACTTCCCGCCGCCGTCGCGGATCGTGGCCAGGCTGCACGAGCTCTGGTTCTCGGGGCCGGTGACGCGGGCGTTCCTGACCGACGAGGCCGTGGCCGACCTGCTGCCCAGCCTGGGCAGGCTGTTCGCGGGGTGGGCGGCGGCGTGCGCGGCCGGGGTGGCGATCGGCGTCGCGCTCGGCCGCTCCCGCTGGCTGTCGGCCCTGGTGGAGCCGCTGCTGCACTTCGGCCGCTCGGTGCCGCCCACCACACTGGTGCCGGTGTTCCTGGTGCTGTTCAAGATCGGCACCCCGATGCAGCTGGCCTCCATCGTGTACGGCGTCGTCTGGCCCGTACTGATCAACTCCATGGACGGCGCCCGTACGGTGGACCGGCAGTACATCGAGACCGGCACCGTCTACCGGCTCGGCCCGTGGCAGCGGCTCACCCGCATCATCCTGCCCGGCGCCTCCCCCAAGATCTTCGCCGGCCTGCGGCTGAGCGTCTCGCTGGCCCTGATCATGATGATCATCTCGGAGCTGGTCGGCAGCAGCGAGGGCATCGGGCACCGCATGCTGGAGGCGCAGAGCCAGTTCGACATCCCGGCCATGTGGGCGGGGATCGTGCTGCTGGGGGTGCTCGGCATCGTGCTGAACGGCGCGTTCCTGGGCTTCGAGCGCGCCATGCTGTCGTGGCACCGCGGAGCGCGAGGCTGAGTCAGCTCACGCGGCGCTCGTCGATCAGGGTCCGCTTCACGCACACGCCGTCCTTGATCCATTGCCAGACGCGGCTGCGTGACGTGCCGTCCTCGCTCAGCACGATCATCTCGTGGAGCCGCAGGTCCTCGTCCTCGGCCTTGTACTGCCAGCTGAGGTAGACGGTGGTCGCGTCCAGCTCCCAGAACTCGCCCTTGATCCGCTCGGTGTCGAACCCGCACCGCCCGCCGCCCAGGTACGTCCCCGGGAACTCGTGCACCTCCGTGCGCCCGTCGTCCCAGGTGTAGCGGTTGGTCTGGTGGTAGACGGCGTCGTCCAGGATCGCGCAGGTCATCCGGACGCGGTGCCGGTCGATCAGGGTGCCGTCGCGGTCGAGATGCAGGTACTCCCCCTCCCACTCGCCCTCGTGGCGGGCCAGCAGCGGCATGTCCGCGCGAAGTCCCATCCGGAGCTACTCCTTCGTCGTGTGCCACCACGGGTCGGCGGCGTCGGATCGGTTGACCAGGAAGGCCCGGCGGCGCAGGAACCTGCGGATGGAGGCCGCACCCATGCGGGAGCCGCCGAGGCCCGACAGGCGGAAGGAGTGCTTCTCGCCCTCGTGCACCAGCGCGGTCAGGGAGGCGTCGTTGACGCTGATCGCGCCCGCGCGCAGCCGGGCCGCCACGGCCATGGCCTGCTCCTCCGTGGCGGCGAAGACCGCGGCCGACAGCCCGTAGACCGAGTCATCGGCCAGCGCGACGGCCTCGTCGGCGCCCGCCACGGCCATGACCGGCAGCACCGGGCCGAACGTCTCCTCCGTCATCACCAGCATGCCGTGGTCCACGCCGGAGAGCACTGTCGGTCGGCACCAGTGACCGCCGCCGTGCCGCTCGATCGCGCCGCCCGTGTGCACGGTCGCGCCCCTGGCGACGGCGTCGGCCAGGTGCGCGGCGATCACGTCCTCCTGGCCGGGGCCGATGATCGGCCCGATGGGGCCGCCCTCGCAGGTCAGCCCGACCTTTGCGGCCTTCTCCACGAGCAGCCCCAGGAACTCGTCGTGGACCTCCCTGGCCACGTAGACGCGCTCGATCGACTGGCACGACTGCCCGGCGTTGGCGGTGCCGCCCCAGAGGATCGCCGACGCCGCCCGCTCCAGGTCTGCCCCGGCCAGCACGATCGCCGGGTCCTTGCCGCCCAGCTCCAGGAACGCGGGCACGAACGCGCGCGCCGCCGAGCGGGCGACGAGCCGCCCCGTCTCCACGCTGCCGGTGAACACCACGGCGTCCACCAGGTCCACCAGTGCCGCGCCCGTCTCGCCGTCGCCCTCGACGACCTCGAGCGGCAGGTCGTCGGGGACCAGCCGCATCAGCGGCTCGATGAACCTGGGCGTCACCTCGCTGGGCTTGACCAGCACCGCGCATCCCGCGGCCAGCGCGGGCACGGCGTCGATCAGGCCGAGCAGCAGCGGGAAGTTCCAGGGGCTGATCACCCCCACCAGCTCGTACGGCACCGCGTCGCCCCCCACGAAGACACCGGGCAGGGAGGCGGGGAACTCGGCCCGTGGCTCGAGGAGAGCGGGCGCCTGGCGTACCCATCGGTCGATGAGGCCTGCGACGATCTGCCGCTCCAGCACCGACTCCCCCACCCTGCCGGTGTCGGCCACCAGCGCGGCGAGCAGGTCGTCGTCATCGGCCAGCGCGGCGCCGAACCTGGACAGGGCCTCGCCGGCCGGTCGGCCCGAAGCCCGTTCGCGCAGGCCGGCCGCGACGGCGGCGAGCCGGTCGGGCGGGACAGGGGCGAGCGCCCTGTCGGTCTGCCCGGTGAGCGGGTTTCTCACGTTCATGTGGTGCGGCCACGGGACATGATGCTCCTGCGATGCTCGGCGGGAGCCATTGTGATCAGGAGAGTGCCGCGGCTGTCAACGCGCTCGCGAACCGGGTAATCACCCGCCCCAGCCCGGCACGGCCATGCGTACCGAGAGCGCGTGCTCGACCAGATTGATCAGCGCGGCCTTGACGGAGTCCTTCGACCTGGCGTCCAGCCGCACCAGCGGGATGTGCGGGGCCAGCGTCAGGGCGTCGCGCACCTCGGCGTCGCTGTGCGGATACTCTCCGTCCCAGCCGTTGACGCCCACCACGAACGGCAGCTGGGCCTCCTCGAAGTAGTCGATCGCCGGGAAGCTGTCGGCGAGACGGCGCGTGTCCACCAGCACGACGGCCCCGATCGCTCCCCTTACCAGGTCGTCCCACATGAACCAGAACCGGTGCTGTCCGGGCGTGCCGAACAGGTACAGGATCAGATCACGGTCGAGTGAGACCCGGCCGAAGTCCATGGCGACGGTCGTGGTCGACTTCAGCGGCGTCATGCCCAGGTCGTCGATCCCCACGGAGGCGTCGGTCATCACGGCCTCCGTCGTCAACGGCATGATCTCCGACACCGCGCCGACGAACGTCGTCTTGCCCACCCCGAAACCTCCAGCCACCACGATCTTCGTCGAGGTGAGGCCGGGGCTAGAGCCTGCGAAGTCCACTGAGCACCCTTTCGAGCAGATTAACGTCGGGCCTGCCCTCGTCCAGCTGTGGCTGATGCACGCGGACCAGACCTTCGGCAGCCATGTCAGCGATCAGCACGCGCACCACGCCGAGGGGGATCCGCAGCAGGGCCGACACCTCTGCCACGGACCGGACCTGCCGGCACAGTTGGCTGATCGCCTGGTACTCCGGCGTGATATGCGAGAACTCCCGGTGCTCGGCGGTCGCCGAGGACACCAGGGCCTCCATCGCCAGCTTGACCCGCGGCGCCGTCCGTCCGCCTGTCACGGCGTACGGGCGGACGGGCGAGGCGGGGTCAGGATTCAGCTGCGACTGGGACTGGGGCACAGGCTGAGGCGCCCAACCGCCGCTGTTCCATCTGGGGTCTGTCACCTACATCACCTGGTCTGGCTGGCGCGCAGTTCGGCCCGCACAGCCGGAGTCAGCACCTGACCGGCGCGATCGACCATCAGCGTCATCTGGTACGCCACCAGCCCCATGTCACAGTCAGGAGCCGCCAGCACCGCCAGGCACGAGCCGTCACTGATCGACATGATCAGCATCAGCCCGCGCTGCATCTCCACGATCGTCTGATTGACCGCACCACCCTCGAACACCCTGGCGGCCCCCTGCGTCAGGCTCACCAGCCCTGACGCGATCGCGGCCAGCTGATCGGCCCGGTCAGCCGGGAAACCCGACGAAGCCGCCAGCGGCAACCCGTCGGACGAGACGACCACCGCGTGCGCGACCCCTGGGACCGTGCTGACGAAGTCGGTGATCAACCAGTCCACCCCGCGTGCCGCGTGGCTCAGATCGTTCATACGCCCTCCTCCCTGTCGTTGTTCATCGGGCCAGAGGGGAGCGCCCTGCCCTCGCTGATGTCGTCACGTGCCGCCCGGAAGCCCTGCTGGAAGCTGGAGAGCCGGTTGCGTATCCGATCGGGCGACACCGACGGCATCGGTGTCACGCCCTTCGGCGCCGCCGAGGAGTCGGCGGAGCCGGGCACCAGGTTCGCCTTCGGCACCCGCTTGGGCAGGCCGGCCGCCGTCTGGCTGTCACGTACCGGCTCCACGACCGCCTCCGCGGCGCGCCATCCCTCATCCGCTTTGCTCGAGCCCCAGTTCGCCCCGTTGTTACGGCCGAACCAGGCGGACTCCACCGCGGCGAAGATCGGCAGGTAGTCGTCCCCCGCCGAGGCGGGCGGAACGGCCGGCATGGGACCGGTGGCGCCGGAGTCGCTCTCCTGGAGCTCGAATCCGGGCCGTTGCGGCGGCATGGTGTCGCGCCCCCAGCCGCCCGGCGGCGGCTCGGGCGGCGCGGGCCGCCTGGGCAGGGCGTGGTCGCCGTTCCAGGCGGGACCGCGGGGCGGCGTCCACACGTCGGCGCTGTCGTAGCCGCCGAGGCGGGGCTCCGCCGGCCACCCTCCGGGCTCCGGCTGCCACTGCTGCGTGGCCGCCGGCCAGTTGCCGTCCGGGCCCGACGGGAACGACGGGTGGCCCGGTCCCAGCTGGTACGGAGCCTGCGGCCAGTCGGTGGCCGGAGGCGCGGCGTGCGGTGCCTGCGGCCAGTCCGTCGCCGGTGGAGCGGGATGGGGCCCCGAGTACGGCTCGTCCCTGGGCCCGCCGGCCACCGCGCCCGCGAAGGCGGGGGGCTGGTTGCCGGAGAAGGACGGCGTACCGGTGAAGGTCGGGGCCTGGGAGCCGAGCATGTTCTCGGGGATGAGCACCATCGCGGTCAGGCCGCCCGAGCTGTGCGGGCGCAGCTGCACCCGGATGCCGTGCCGGTGCGCCAGCCTGGCCACCACGAACAGGCCCATCCGCCGCGACACCGACACGTCCACGGTGGGTGCGTCCGTCAGCCGCTCGTTGGCCTGGACCAGCTCCTCCTGTGTCATGCCGATCCCGGCGTCGGTGATCGACAGCATCACGCCGCCGCCGTCGATCCTGCTGCCGGAGACCGTGACCCTGGTCTCGCGGGGCGAGAACGACAGCGCGTTCTCGACCAGCTCGGCGAGCAGGTGGATGACGTCGTTGACGGCCTGGCCCGCCACCGAGACGCCGTCGGGCACCTGGAGCACGACCCGCTCGTAGTTCTCGACCTCCGACAGGGAGGCTCTCGCGACGTCCACCAGCTTGACCGGCTGGCTCCAGCGGCGCGGCGGATCCTGACCCGCGAGGACCAGCAGGTTCTCGCTGTTACGCCGCATACGCGTCGCCAGGTGGTCCAGCTTGAACAGGTTGCCGAGCCGCTGCTCGTCCTGCTCGCCCTGCTCCAACCCGTCGATCAGCGTGATCTGCCGCTCGACCAGCGTCTGGCTGCGCCGCGACAGGTTCACGAACATCGCGTTGACGTTGCTGCGCAGCCTCGACTCCTCGCCGGCGAGACGGACCGCCTCGCGGTGCACCTCGTCGAACGCCCGCGCCACCTCGCCGATCTCGTCGTGGGTGTCCACGCCGATGGGGATGACCGGCCCGATCGAGCCCTCGCCGTTCTCACGCAGCTGCCGCACGGTCTCCGGCAGGCGGTGGCCCGCGACGTCGAGCGCCTCGCCGCGCAGCTTGCGCAGCGGCCTGATGAGCGAGCGGGCGATGAGCGAGATGATCGCGACCACCACGAGCAGCAGGAGCAGGATGAGGCCGCCGGAGATCAGGGCCGAGCGGTTGGCGCCCTCCTCCAGGGCGCGGGCGCGCAGGATGACGGAGGAGGCGAGCTCCTTCTCCACGCTGCGCAGCGCGTCGATCTTGCCGGTGCTGACGTCGAACCAGGTGCCCACGTCCCTGTCCGGCCGCACGCCGATGCTCAGTTCCTTGCCCTCGGCGGACTGCGCCATGGCCCGGAGCCTGAACAGGTCGGTCTGGTCGACGTCCCTGCCCACGACCGTGTTGCGGTAGAGCTCGAGCTGGTCCAGGTTGGCCAGGGTCGCGAACAGCGTCTCTTCGCTCTCCTCGCGCGACTTGGCGTCGGTGAGCGCGTCGAGCTCGCCGCTGTCGAAACCCTTCTTGTCCAGGGCGCTGGCCAGGACGCCGCGCTGCTTGGATGCCTCCTCCTTGGCCCGGGCGATGGCCGCCATCGAGCTGGCGCTGTGCGAGACCTCGTCGTCCACCGCGACCTGGCCCACCTGGTCGTGGAACTGCAGCAGGGCGGAGATGATCTGGGAGTACTTCTGGATCATCGGCAGGGGCTGGATCTTCCCCTTGACCGCCGTGTCGCGCAGCGTCTGGATCTCGTCCAAGCGCCGCAGCACCGGCCGTACGGCGTCCGCGTGGGTGTCCGTGAGCAGCTGCGCCCGCCGCTTGGCCTCGTCGATGAGGCCGTTCACGCCGCTGTACGTGGTGCGGAGCTGGGCCTCGCGGTTCTCCGGCCGGCCCTGGGCGATGTAGAGGGCGGTCTCGTCACGTTCGAAACCCAGCTCGTGGGTGACGGCCCCGAGCTGCTCACTGAGCTCGGCGACCTCCCTGAGGGTCTGATAGGTGCTGGCGTCGCTGAGCGAGGTGATGACGTTCAGCCCGCCCAGCCCCACGGCCACGGCCGTGGGTACGACGATCAGCGCGACAAGGCGCGATCGCACGTGCCAGTTGCCCAGCCCGAACCTCCGGGAAGGAGGGTTGGGCAACCGTCGCTTCTGGTGCCCGTGCGGCTCGCGGTCAGCGGAAGCTTCAGCGCTCTGCGTTCTCACTTGCCTTCGCAACCTCTCGCCCGTGGAGGGAAATCTCGGTGACTCTGCAGGTAAATGCAGGTGGGGCAATATGTACGTCGAGATATGCGCCATTTGAGCACAGGGGTTGCCCAGGGCCAACCACTGTCAGTGCCCCCTTGAGGTGTTTATCCCCGATTGTCCAGAAAATTCGATGAAATCGGTCCAACAGCCCCCTATCTGGGGAAAGAGGCAGCACAAAACCCCTCTGCGAGCCGCCTCTTGACTCGCGGAAAAGATCGAATAGCATGCCCCATCAGTAACTGAAGTCCCGACCGACACCTCCTTTACCAAACCGGACAAACATCAGCTTCATACGTACTTCAATTTTTCACGATAGAGCTGCAATCGGACATTGCAACTACAAGAGCTATTTTCGCGATAATGACAGCAGATTTGGTGTTACGGTCGATCCCTGTCGTGCGTCAGGCACACAGCCCCCGGGAGCAGAAGCCACCCGGTCCCCCCCTGGCTCCACATCTGAAGGGAGTCCCTGACATGAGGCTTGGCCGTCCCGCCAGGGCCGCCGTCATCGGGTTAGCTTTGACACTCGGCGCCGTTGCGTGCAGCACAAGCGGCTCCACGACCGCGAGCGCGCCACCGTCCGCGTCCGCCGGCGGCCTGGAGAAGACGAAGATCAAGGTCGCCACCCTGCCCGCCATCGACAGTGCCGCCATCTACGTCGCCATCGACCAGAAGCTCTTCGAGAAGGAAGGGCTGGAGGTCACCCCGCAAGTGGTCCAGGCCGCGCCGGAGGCCATCCCCATGCTGGTCAAGGGCGAGATCGACGCCATGTTCGGCAACTACGTGTCGATGTTCCAGGCGCACGACAAGCAGGCTCTGAAGCTGCGCATCCTGGCCGAGGGCTCTCGCGCGGCCCCCGACTCGCTCAGCATCATGGCCCTGCCGACGTCGCCCATCAAGACGCCCAAGGACCTCGAAGGCAAGACGATCAACGTGAACGTCCTGCACAACTTCCAGGAGCTGGCGCTGACGCAGGTGCTCAAGGCCAACAACGTCGACCCCGCCAAGATCAAGTACGTCCAGGTGACGTTCCAGAACATCATGCCCTCGTGGAAGGGCGGCCAGATCGATGCCGCGTACCTCGGCGAGCCCATGGTCACGGCGGCCACGTCCTCGATGGGCGCCCGCAAGATCCTCGACCCGGCGTCCGGTCCCGCCGCCGAGTTCCCGATCTCCGGCTACGTCAGCACGCAGGAGTGGTACGACAAGAACCCCAAGACCGCGGCGGCGTTCCAGCGGGCCATCCACAACGCGGCCAAGCTCATGGAGAACAACCGCGAGGTGGTGGCCAAGGTGCTGCCCAACTTCACGCAGATCGACGCGGCCACCGCCGCCACCGTCACGTTCCCGTACTTCTCCAGCAACGACAACCCCGTCAGGCTCCAGCGGGTGGCCGACTGGATGCTGGAGGCCAAATGGCTCTCCAAGGCGATCGACGTCAAGTCACTGATGTCGCCCACCACCTCCGGGTGAGCGCTCAGACCCTGGCCCGTGCCCGCCCGGCGACCGCCGCCACGCGCTGGCGTCGCCGGGCGGCCGGGGCCCTCGCCTTCGCCGCCCTGATCGAGCTGCTCAGCCGTACGGAGCTGGTGGACCCGCAGTACCTGCCGCCCGCCACGGAGATCCTCGGACGGGCTGTGGCGCTGATGTCCGATCCGGCCTTCCGCGCGCACGCCCTGACCACCCTGCTCTCCTGGGGCGCCGGCCTCGGCCTCGCGACGGTGATCGCGATCCCGCTCGGCCTGGTGCTCGGCAGCGTGCCGATCATCGACGCGGCCACCCGCACGGTCGTCGAGTTCCTGCGGCCGATCCCGTCGGTGGCGCTGATCCCGCTGGTGTCCCTCATGATCGGCACAGGGCCGCAGCTACGCGTCACGCTGGTGGTCTACGCCTCGCTGTGGCCGATCCTCTACAACACGATGTACGGCCTGCGCGGCGTCGATCCCCTGGCCAAGGAGTCGCTGCGGTCGTACGGCTTCGGGCCTCCGGCGGTGCTCATGCGCGTGTCGCTGCCGTCGTCGGCGCCCTTCATCGCCACCGGGTTCCGGCTGGCCGCGGGGGTGGCGCTCATCCTGACCGTCATCATCGAGCTCCTGGCCGGGCGGGGCGAGGGCATCGGCGTGTTCACCTTCTTCGCCTCGATCGCCGTGCCCGCGCGGATGACCGACATCCTGGCCACGGCCCTGTGGGTGGGGCTGTTCGGAGTGCTGGTGAACGCGGTGCTGGTGGCCGCCGAGCGGCGGGCGTTCCGCTGGCACCACGCGCGGTTGGGGGATGCCGGATGAGGACCAGGGGCATGCGTACCGCGACGTTCCGGTCGCTGGTGCTGGTCGTGCTGATCGCGGCCTGGGAGGTGGCCACGCGGGCCGCGGGCAACACGTTCTTCCCGCCGCCCAGCACGATCGTGGTCAGGATGCACGCGGCGTGGTTCTCCGGGCCGCCGGGGAGGCTGTTCCTGACCGACGCGGCACTCGAGAACATCCTGCCGAGCCTGGGCAGGATGGCCGCCGGGTTCGTGGGAGGCTCGCTGGCGGGGGTCGTGCTCGGGCTGGCCGTGGGGCTGTCCGCGAGGGCGTACGACTATCTCGACGGAGTGCTGCAGTTCCTGCGGGCCATCCCGCCGCCTCTGCTGATCACGATCTTCCTGGTGGTGTTCGGGTTCGGGCTGAAGATGCAGCTGGCGTTCATGACGTTCAGCATCGTGTGGCCGGTGCTGCTCAACACCGCCGACGGCGCCCGCTCGGTCGAGCCGCTGCACCTGCAGACCAGCCAGGCGTTCCGGCTTTCCAGGGCCGAACGGCTCCACCGGGTGATCCTGCCGTCGGCGCTGCCCAAGATGTTCGCGGGGCTGCGGCTGGCCCTTTCCCTTTCGCTGATCGTCATGGTCTTCTCCGAACTGCTGCCCGGCACCGACAACGGCATCGGGTTTCAGCTCACGTCCGCGTACCAGATGTTCGACCTGCCCCTCATGTGGGGCGGGATCGTCCTGCTCGGAGTATTGGGCTATGTGCTCAACGAGCTGTTCCTCGTCGTTGAGCGGCGCGTTCTCGCCTGGCATCACGCCGCCCAGCAACTGACCGGCGAATGAGAGTACGATCGCCTAGATTTGTGTTTCGCGTTGTCCATGGTCTCGCCCCCCCGAGGAATTCCATTGCTCGAGATAGACAACCTCTCCCATGTGTACGGCGGCGGTAGCCCCAACGAGCACCGCGCCATCGAGGGCCTCAACCTCAGCGTCGCCGAGGGCGAGTTGCTGTGCATCGTCGGGCCTTCCGGATGCGGCAAGTCGACGCTGCTGCGTTCGATCGCCGGGCTGATCACGCCGACGGGCGGGCAGGTCAAGGTCGAGGGCAACGTGGTCCGCCAGACGCCGGACAACCTGGCCGTGGTCTTCCAGGACTACAGCCGTTCGCTGTTCCCGTGGATGTCGGTGGCCGACAACGTGGCGCTGCCGCTGCGCCGCAAGAACATGGACAAGCGCCAGCGCCGCGAGGCCGCCCACGAGGCCCTGGAGTCGGTCGGGCTGGCGGACGCCGCGCGTAAATACCCGTTCCAGCTGTCCGGGGGCATGCAGCAGCGGGTGGCGATCGCGCGGGCGCTGGCGTACCGGCCGACGCTGATGCTCATGGACGAGCCGTTCGGCTCGGTGGACGCCCAGACCCGCGAGGACCTCGAGGACCTGGTGCTCAAGGTCCGGGGCCACCACCAGATGACGATCGTCCTCATCACGCACGACATCGACGAGAGCGTCTACGTGGGCGACCGCGTGGTCGTCCTCTCCAAGGCCCCTGCCCACGTGGTCGGGGACCTCAAGGTGGACCTGCCCGCGCCGCGCGACCAGATCACGACCCGCGAGCACCCGGACTTCGTACACCTGCGCGCCGAGGTCGGCCGCCTGGTCCGCGGCCACGCCACCGTGTAGGCGGACCTGGCTCCCCAACCCGTTGCCCATCTGGGTGGTGGGCCTGCCGACACCCACCCTGCCGCCTGGATCGGGCAATGCGTGTCGACCGTTTAGCCAATCCCACATCGGGCTCTAATAGGCGCCAGTCGATGACCCGGCTTCACCGTCGAAGACGCTCGTGCTCATAGGCACCAGCTTCGAGCCAATCGACTCCGGTGGAATCGCGGAGAATGACACGTCTCACAGCTGCCGGCGGTTCCGGTTAGGCCCTGCGCCAGCGGCATCAGAAGCCGACCTGCGCGATCGCCTGTGCCGCGTCGCGCGTTGCTCGGCGAAGCAAATCGGTTTCATTCTGGCAGCCAGTCCAGGAACTGCCCGTGTGGTCCGGTAAGAGCAACCGGCTCTTCGTCCAGGGCCAGGACGAACACGCTGCGGTCGGTCGATGGGCTACGGGCCAGCCGAGCGGCCACGCTAGGTAATACGGTGGGCGCCTCGTTGGAGATCCACCGGGCGGGCAAGCCACGCATCGTTTCGACAAACCGATCGCGTTCGTCCTGCGGCAGGTAGGCCAGAACCGCGCTATGGAACACGACCAGCGTGGCGTCCGTCGGGGCCTGTCCAGCCAGGTCGGCGATGGCGGCATTCAGATCACCCTGAACGAGGTGGGGCGGTTCGGCACGCGCGATCTGCGCCGCGGCGCGTAGCCGTACCAGCCGATCTTGCTGCTCGGGCCAGACCAGCGCCTCCAGCCAGCGCAGATGATCGGCATCAGCAACGTCGAGGGGGTCCAGGTCGATCCCGGCCCGCCATATCACCGACGGCACTTGCTGCGGGATCGGTACCGGCCCGCTGGTCCGGCAGGTCAGCATGACTGGGCTGACTGGCCCCAGGGCGGGTCGGTCATCGAAGCGGTAGGTGTAACGGTCCGGGAACAGGCACAGTCCGGCCGAGGCGCCGACCTCGATCAATGCGAGTGGCTGCGGCAGGCGCGCCAGAAGCGGCAGCAGCGTCGCACACCGGCCCGGCTCATTGGTTTGGGTGCTGCGGGCCAGCATCTCGGAGCTGACCTCCGCCCAATGCTGGAGCACCCAGATGCGAAACGCCCCATAGTCATGCACTGGCCCCCCGAGGAGCCGGACCGCGCCGAACAGGAGGTTGGGTTGTCGTTTGGCCGCGGGCAGCGTATCGACCAGGGCCAGCAGTTCGGCGTCGGCGCCGACGCCCATGCACAACCGCTCGTAGCTGGGCGAGTGACCCCGGGCCTCCATCTCCCCGAACTTCCGGTACCGCTCCGCCGTACTCGTTTCGCCCATCCCGTGCACGATGATCCGCCCTTCCCTTGGGCCGGACAGCATTCCACACCACTAATCAAACCGGCGACCGAGGGCAGTCAGCAGAAGCTGCCTGAATCGCTATTTGGGAGGTTGACGAGTCGGCGCCAGCAGATGGTGCCGCAGGCGAGGCTGAGGAAGGCTTCGTGGATGTCGTCGCGGATTTCCCAACGGATGCGCGGTCGTCCGGCGGCGCCGCTGGGGGTTGGGGGCGCTGCGCAGCCAGCCGACCATGGCCGCCACGACGAACGGCAGGTGTATCCGCACCGCCTTGGCGACGGAGCCGACGCTCGGGACCTGCGCACGGCCTTCATCAACTGGCGACACAGGTCCACTTCACACTCCTTGATCACGGTGTGGAGAGTTATGAGCAACCAGGTGAAGCAAGTGCAGTCACCTGAGCTTTGGCCATACCGCCGCCCCGCGCTGATCACTGTCATCTACGCCGGCCGTCGACCGACACGCAGTCATTCCCCTAAGGCAAGGAACAAGACGCAACATCGCGGCTATGGTGGCTGAAGACCTGGACCACACGGAAAACTCGGAGGTCGCAGCATGTCCAGCCCCCAGCAACGCCTGGACGAAGCACGAGGAATCCTCGCAGCCCGCTTGCGCGAGATCCGGAGCGCAGCCGGAATAACCGGCCGTGACCTGGCACAACAGGCTGGATGGCACTTCAGCAAGGTCTCGAAGCTGGAGAACAACAAGCAACTTCCGACCGAGACCGACGTCCGGGAGTGGTGCCGGATCTGCGATGCCGAGCCCCAGACGACGGATCTCGTCGCCAGCGTCCGGAATGTGAACGCCTTCTACACCCAGTGGCGGCGACTCGAAGAGACCGGCATCGGGCAGGTACAACGATCCTTCCTCCCGCTGTACGAGCGGACCAATCAATTCCGGGTCTTCCAGCACAGCGCGATCCCCGGACTCGTCCAGACGACCGCCTACGCGCGCGGACACCTGTCGAAGGTCGTCGGCTTCCGGGGGATCCCGGATGACGTGGACACCGCTGTCGAGGCGCGCATGAAACAGCAGGAGGTCATGGCGACCGGCGCGCGTCGGTTCGCGTTCCTGATCGGCGAGCAGGCGCTTCGCACGCCGTACTGCGCTCCTGCCGACATGGCCGAGCAGATGGACAAGCTCACCGAACTGACACGACGCGCCAACGTCAGCCTCGGCGTGGTCATCTGGCAACCCGACACCGGTATCTGGCCGCCGGAGAACTTCTGGATCTACGACACCGAACAGGTGCGCGTGGACACGGTCCCCGGACAGGTCCGGGTCAAGGCTCCCGGCGACGTTGCGCTGTACGAGAAGGCGTTCCAGGCGCTGTCCGAGTCGGCCGTCTACGGCGACGAAGCGCGCGCCCTCTTCGCATCAGCACGGCAGGAATGGGCTGGACAGATCTGATCAAAAGGGAATGTTGCGAGGGTCCACGAGAAACATCAAGCAACACCGTGGACCCTCGAAAACCGGTGTCCGTACCTTCCTGGCATGGACGCCTTGACCAGCCGTCAGCTACCCGCCCCGGACGAGGTGGCGGTCGAGATCAACGGCATGTTGATCTTCATTCCGAAGAACGCGACGAACGTGTATCTCGTGCAGGCTCACATCAACCCGATCACGCCTGAAGAGGTCTCCGGAGCGATCCTCACGACCGACCTCATGTTCGCCTGGACGTGGTTGATCGAGGGGCTCGCTGGTTGGGGCGAGGTAGTCGCGTTCGATGTGGCGATCAAGAAGCTCCCGCGGTGGTCCCGCAGTCTGGGCAGAATCGATGGGCCGACAAAGTACCCCAACCCTCTTCGACACACTCCCGTCGAGCTATGACCACGCCGGGCACGACCAGCCTTGAGTGGAGCCCCTACGGCTCGCGAGGGACCCGACCAAGGATCAAAGAATTCATCACCCATGGTGACGTCGAGTACGAGCAGTGCATAGCGGCGGACGAAGTGGAACGACAATGGCCGGCCGACGGTCATGGAGACTGGTCGTGGCATGGCGCGGATCCGCGTACTTGGTCTCTGGAAGCTGATCGTCAGCGGAGATGCGAGCTAACAGCCGTCGTCCTGCCGGCAACCAGCGACTAAACGGCGACCTGGGTGCGGTTGACCAGGGCGCGGGCGAGGAAAATGGTGACGGCGCCCGCCAGGACCACGGACAGCAGACCCACCCGCAGGCTGCTGAGGTCGGCGACGAACCCGACCAGGAGCGGGGACAGCAGGAATCCGCCGCGCAGCAGCCAGCTGACGATGGTCAGGCCGGTGCCGGAGGGCAGGCCGGGCAGTTCGTCGGCAGTGTGCATGGCGGCCGGGACCAGGGTGGCGAAGCCGAGCCCGGCCAGGGCGAAGCCGGCCAGTGCGGTCGCGACGGAGGGCGTCGCCAGTGCGGCGCCCATGCCGGCGGCAGCCAGGACGCCTCCCGCCCGGGCCACCGTGCGCTGGCCGAAGCGGTCCACGACGCGGTCGCCGGTGAGGCGGCCGACGGTCATGGCGGTCTGGAAGACCACGACGGCCAGGCCGGCGGTGGCCGCATCGGCGTGCAGGCCGCTGAGGTAGAGGGCGCCCCAGGACTCGCTGGCGTCCTCGACCAGCGCGCCGCAGGCGGCCAGCACGCCGAGCGCGGCGAGCATCCGCACGGCCGGGCCGGTGAACGAGCGCCGGCCCGCGGGCGGGGCAAGCGGCGCAGGCGGGGTTGCAAGCGGCGCAGGCGGGGCCGGCGAGACGGCCGCGGCCGCCGGAGCCGCCGGAGCCGCCGGAGCCGCCGGGTGGCCGTCGGCGGCAGCCAGATCCTGCGCTTCCGCAGGGCGCTCGGCATCTTCCTGGCCGGGCAGCAGGAACCGGTAGGCGACGACGGCGACGATGCTGAACAGCGTCGCGGAGATGCCGAGATGGACCGCGAGAGACAGGTGGAGACCGGCGGCGGCCGAGCCCATCAGGCCGCCCAGGACGGCGCCGATGCTCCACACGCCGTGCAGCGAGTTGAGGATCGAGCGCCGGTAGAGCCGTTGGACGCGCAGGCCGTGGGCGTTCTGCGCGACGTCGACGACCGCGTCGAGCGCGCCCACGACGAACAGCGCGCCGCCGAAGGCGATCCAGTTCGGCACGAAGGGGATGGCCAGGGTCACGACGGTGGTCACGACGATGCCGAACGCCGCCACGCGGGCGGAGCCGAAGCGGCGGATGGCGGCGCCGGCGAGCAGCCCGGCCAGCAGCGCACCGATCGAGCAGCCCGCCAGCGCGGTGCCGAAGACGGCGTTGTTCACGCCGAGCTCGGCCTTGATCTGCGGGTAGCGCGGGACGATGTTGAAGAACACGGCGCCGTTGGTGAGGAACAGCGCGGCGACGGCGGCGCGGGCCAGGCGCGCCTGGCGGGTGGGCATGGTGAGCGGGGCGGCGGCGGCCATCGGCTCTCCCGATCAGGGTGACGAAGGGGTGGATGAGCGGCGGGATGCAAGGTCAGCGCAGGAACCGGTGGATGGCGTGGCGGATCTGCTCGGGGGTCATCGGGTCGGTCGACAGGGCGCTGTGCAGCACGAGCCCTTCGAGGAGCGCGTCCAGCTCGCGGGCGGTGGTGGCGTCGAAGTGGCGCTCCAGCGCTTGCCGGCTACGCGCCATCCAGGCTTGGGTGACGGCCCGCAGGGCCGGGTTGCGCGCGGCGGCCACGTACAGTTCCACGGACAGGACGAGGTCATGCTGGGAGCCGAGCAGGTCGTCGGCCACCAGCGCGATGACGGCCTCGGTCGCCTCCTCCCGGTCGCGGGCGGCGCTCAGGCGTTCGTCGAAGACGCGGGCCACGGAGTCGGCGTGCCGGGTGAACGCCTCGGCGAGCACCTCTTCCAGCGAGGTGAAGTGGTAGGTCATCGAGCCCAGCGGTACGTCGGCGACGCGGGCGATCTCCCGGTGCGTCGTGGCGGCCACGCCGCGCTCGGCGATCACGGTCAGGGCGGCGTCGATCAGCCGGTCCCGCCGGCCCGGGTCATGCCGGCGTGGCCGCCTCGGGGCGGAGGACCGTGGCGGGGTGGGGTTACTCATGCCGTGTGCCCGGGTTGTGCGGGCGTGGGCGCCTCGGAGCGGAGAGCCGTGGCGGGGTGGGGTCGCTCATGTCGTACCCGGCTCGATGGTGCGGATCACCCGCGCGGGGTTGCCCACCGCGACCACGTTCGGCGGCAGGTCGCGCGTGACCACCGCGCCGGCGCCGACGACGGTGTTCTCCCCGATGGTGACCCCGGCCAGGACGATCGCCCCGCTGCCCAGCCAGACGTTGTCGCCGACGGTGATCGGCCTGGCGGCTTCCCACTTGGCCCGGCGCAGCTCCGGATCGATCGGATGGGTCGGCGTCAGCAGCTGCACGTTCGTGCCGATCTGCACGTCGTCGCCGATGGTGATCGGCGCGACGTCGAGAGCGACGAGGCCGAAGTTGGCGAAGGAGCGGGCGCCGATGTGGAGGTTGCTGCCGTAGTCGATCCGCAGCGGCGGCCGGATCTCGGTGCCCTCGCCGATCGCGCCGAGGAGTTCGGCGAGCAGCCGGCGCCGCTCCAGCGGGTCACGGGCCGAGGTCGCGTTGTACGCCTCCATCAGGTCCGCCGCGCGCAGCATGAGCTCGCCCAGCTCCGGGTCGACGGCGAGGTAGAGGTCACCGGCGAGCATCCGCTCACGCATGGAGCGGTCATCCCTATCAGGCACCATATGTACGAGTGTACCTATGATGTGTACGAGTGTACGTACTGCAGTGGCACAAGGGACTGGTGATGGACAGCTCTCTGTGAGCCGATGTGACGACTGTTCACTCAGGGGGCAAGGCGGGGATGTCGGCCCGATAGAAGCTGAGAAGCAGCCCGTACGGCTCGGCGTCGGCCTCGGGCCCACTAGCTGTGTGCTTGTCGGGGGCGAACGTGTCGAGCCGGCCGGCCAGTGCGCGCGCCTCGTCAGGGTTGAGCCAGAAGTGCCACAGCATGGTGTGCTCGGGGTGGCCGGGGCGGTCGGGCAGCATCTCCGCCAGGGCGGCGCCGATCAGGAACTCGGCTCCCGCGCCGGTCTGCTCGTCAAACCTGAAGCTCTTGCTGACGAGCTCGAAGCGCTGCTCGGTGCCGCCGCGCACGTGCCGGGTGCCGGCCAGGCGGACGAGACCGGCCTCGCGCAGGACCCGCAGGTGGTAACCGATCGTGCCCTTGGTCGACTCGAGCGTCGCCGTCAGCTCGCTCATCGTGGCAGGACGCTGGCGCAGCACGTTCACCATGCGGTGGCGCAGGGGATGCCCCAACGCCTTGAAGTGCGCGGACGTGTGCAACACCAGAGGTTCCTGATCGTCTCCCATGGCTTAAGTGTCTAGATTCTTCGACGCTTTGACAAATCCCAGCCGGCGGTCGCAAACTGACTCAGCGCATAAGTGTCGAGGATTCTCGACGCTTAACTGATGAGGAGGATCCCGCATGCCCCTTTCCACGGCACACGTAGCAACCTCTCGCCCTGAGCGTTACGTCAAGCAGCTGATCTCACACATGGGCCACAAGGCCGCCGCGGAGCTCACCGACGACGGCAGGGGCACCATCGCCTTCAGCCACGGCACCTGCACGCTCCTCTCCGCGGGAGACGAACTGATCCTGATCGCCGCCGCAGCGGACACCGACGCCGTGGCCGGGGTCCAGGACGTCGTCACCCGCCACCTCCTGCGCTTCGCCACCCAGGAGGAGCTCAGGATCGACTGGACGGAGCCCATCGCGGGAGACGCCCTCCGGATCGTCGACCCGAACATCGACGACTACCTGCGCGCGCACTGCACCCCAGCCGACGAGCTGCTGCGGGAACTGGCCGCCACGACACGGGAGGCAACCGGCCACGCCGCCGGGATGCAGGTCTCGGCCGACGAGGGCGCCCTGCTGAGCATGCTGGTACGCCTGTCCGGCGCGCGCCGCGCGATCGAGATCGGCGTGTTCACCGGCTACTCCTCCCTGTGCATCGCCCGCGCGCTGCCCGCCGACGGCCAGCTGATCGCCTGCGACGTGAGCACCGAATGGACGGCCATCGCCCGGCCCTTCTGGGAGCGCGCGGGCGTGGCCGAGCGCATCGACCTCAGGATCGGCCCGGCGCTCGAAACGCTGCGCGCGCTGCCCGCGGAGCCCGCCTACGACTTCGCCTTCATCGACGCCGACAAGGTCAGCTACCCCGCCTACTACGAGGAGGTCGTCCCGCGGCTCAACTCCGGCGGCCTGCTCGTCCTCGACAACGTGTTCCTCGGCGGCACGGTGCTCGACCCGGCCTTCCAGGAGGAGAGCCAAAGGGCGATGCGCCACGTGAACGAGGCGATCGCCCGTGATGACCGGCTGGAGTGCGTGATGCTGCCCGTCCGCGACGGCGTCACGCTGGCACGCAAGCGCTGAACCCCGCTGCAGGGCACCCACACCCGGTTCTCCCTGAGATGACCTCGAGGAGAACCGAGCAAGCCGTCACAGATCCACGGTCGGCAGCTCCGGCTGCGCCCCGGTCGCCAGCCATTGGCCGCGCCGCGTGATCCCGGCGGCCCAGCCGTCCGGCACCACGGCGAAGGTCCCCGCCCGCACGGCCGCGAGAGCCTGTTCGGCGATGTCCGCGGGGTCCTCGCCTTCGGGTGACATGCCGGTGCGGACCAGGGCCGGGCAGAGCATCGTCACGCCGACCGGCGTGTCCGCCAGCGCGAGGGCGGCCTGTTCTGCGAGGGCGACGACGGCGTGCTTGGAGGCCGCGTACGCGCCGCCGGCAGGGAACGTGACGAGCCCCGCCAGGGACGCGGTGATCAGGATGTGCGCGGGCCGGCCGGCCGCGAGGAGGCGTGGGACGAACGCGCGCAGCCCGTTGACGACGCCGCCGACGTTCACCGCGAACACCCGGTCCCAGTCCTCGGGGCTCACCTCCCACGGCGCGCCCAGGTCCCGGCCGACGATGCCCGCGTTCAAACACACCAGGTCGACGTCCGGAACGGCGGCGGCGAGTGCCTCCGTCTGCGCGGCGTCGGAGACGTCGGTCCGGACGGCGTCGGCTTGCAGCTCGGCCGCGGCTCCGTCGAGGGCCGCGGTGTCGACGTCGGCGAGTACGACCCGCGCGCCGGTCGAGCGGAGACGGGCGGCGAGGGCTCTGCCGATCCCACCGGCGGCGCCGGTGACGACGGCACTTGTGATGTCCATGATCTGCTTCTCCGCTAGAAGTTCACGGTGGGGTCGGCCGTCGCGGTGGGCGCGCTCATGACCGCGTCGAACGCCTGATGCAGCGGCGTGTTCACGAAGGCGCTCTGCGATCGGATGCGATCGAGCGACGTGCGCGAACGGAGATCGGTGAGGGTGACCACCCCGCCGAGCCCGGCTTCGGCGAGGGCCCTTTCCACGCTTCCGGGAGGCGGAGCGTCCAGGGTGACGAGGTCGACCGTGAACCCCACCGGCGAGCCCTCGGCGGTGACGCTCATCTCCGGCACCTGGCCGGCCGTGTGGGTCAGCGCCACGGCGCGGTACTGCCGGCCGAGGCCTCTGGCCAGGTAGTGGCCCATCGGCAGGGCGGCCAGGTAGCCGCCGAAGGTGACCGGGGTCTTCTGGATGTGGTTGTTATGGGCCACCAGCACCACTCGTGCGCCGGCGCCCGCTCGTGCGAGGTGCCACTGTACGGACGCGGCCATGTAGTGGTCGCGAACCGACGTATCGCCCGTCGCTCCCCGGCCGGAGAACAGGTCGTTCATGGCTCGGAGCATGTAGTCGGTATGGCAGGCCGCGTCGAGGTGGCGGCGGGCGGTGTCGTAGCGGTGCTGATCGCTGCGGGAGACGTAGATCGGCTCGAGCGCGCTGAGCCGCGTCGACAGCCGGGCCAGGCCCGCTGTGAGGGCGTCCTGGAACGTCGGCTCGAGACTCCCCCATCGGGGCCCCGACACGGCGGCCGAGCCGCCGGTGATCTCGCCGGCCGCGCGCAGGACGTCCGTCACGAGGTCTGCGACGTCCGGGTC